>DATANW010000059.1:0-10721 GCA_036266055.1 Pyrinomonadaceae bacterium
TGTATCGCAACGGCTTTACTCGTTCAATCAAGCCATGCTTGTGGGCCAGTTCGAAGTAGAGTTCGAGCCCGCGCTGCATTGAATCGTCGATGCGATAGACGATGTTCTCCGTCAGATACTTGTATAGATTCATTTGCGGAATCTTTTGTTTGTAAGCGTCAACTATTTCTTCAATCCGCGTCACTCCCTCATCGCGAGCACCGGCAAAGTCAACATCGATTCCAGGGTCGCGAACCATCCACATAGCAAAAACGAATCCGAACCCGGTGTAGTTGCGCCAAAGAGTCGCCATGTCCCACACCTTCAGACCCGCGCGCGGAAAGGTCATGCCTGGATCGCCGATGATCAGCGCCGCATCGTTACGGTCGAGCATCTCCTCGAGATTTGGCGAACGCGTGGTCCACTCCGGTTCGCGCGCGAGAAACTCGCGAAAGATGATCTTCACGAGCGTCGCCGACGTGCGCGAGGATTCGTCCAGCGCGACAGTTCGAATCTCTTCGAGTTGCGTGTTCTTCGACACGAGCACCACACTCAGCACTTCATTCAGCGAGCCAACACAAACGTCAGGCGCCAGCGCGCCGCCGGGAATTCGTTGATACTCAATGACCGGGACGAGTGCCGCATCCACTTCGTTTTGCGACAGCATTTGCGCACAACGCGCGGGCACTGCGTCGACAAAATCGACTGTGTCTCGTTTCGTTCCGCGAAGGAAACTCCAAATCAGTGGCGCCGAATTTAAGTAGGTTGAAGCAGCTATGCGAGACCGCGGATTGGTTGTCATTTGTTTGATCGGTGTTTCTATGGTGACGCGAGTATACTATGCCGCGATGCCTACCTATTACGACATAACCGTTCCTTTATCTAACGACTTGCCGACGTATCCCGGTGACCCGGGAATTCAGATCAGCGACTGGCGCAGCCTGGCGAAGGGCGATAGCGCAAACGTTTCGGTCGCGAGCTTCGGCGCTCATTCCGGCACACACGTCGACGCTCCGGCGCATTTCATACCGGGCGGCGAAGTCGTCACGAACCTGCCGTTCGAATCGTTGATTGGCGAAGCGCTGGTCGTGGAGGTGCCCGATGACGTCGTCGTGATCGACAAAGAGTTCGTCAGCCGCCACGTTCCGCCCGGAACCGAGCGCGTGCTGTTTGAGACGCGCAATTCCGGCTTTTGGAGCGAGATTCCGCCGGTGTTTCATACCGATTTTACTCACCTGGATTTGGGGGCAGCGACTTGGCTTCGCGACAACGGCGCGAAACTGATCGGCATCGACTATCTTTCGATTGAAAGATTCAAATCAGGCAATCACGAGGTGCACCTCGCGCTGCTTTCGCACGGCGTGGTGATTTTGGAGGGCCTGTTTTTGTGGGCTGTCCCCGCCGGCAGATACGAACTGTACTGTCTGCCCCTGCGACTGCGCAGCGACCTTGGCGACGGCGCTCCGGCGCGTGCCGTGCTGCGGACTCTCGACTGATGCCGGCAAAGCGCGAAAACCCAAAGTACCGCGAGCGCGTTTATTCAATCGTGCGACGCATTCCGCCAGGCCGCGTCATGACTTACGGCCAGATCGCGGAACTGCTCGGCGAAGGTTACACGCCGCGCACCGTCGGCTTCGTGATGCACGGGTCGCCGGACGGCACGCCGTGGCATCGCGTGTTGAATGCGCAGGGCGCGTGCTCGACTGGCCGCCTCGTGTTGCCGCACGACAAACAACAGCGCATGCTCGAACAGGAGGGCGTTGTGTTTGACAAGAACGCCCGTTGCGATTTGCAGACGTTCCTGTGGATCCCGAAAACCGGGTCGTCTAAGAAGTCAGAAGAAGCGAGTTTGTATAAGTCAAAATCTTCCGCCCGAGGACGAAAACGATGAGTACTGAACCCGTACCCCGCGCTCCTTACGCTGTCAGTCCACCGCGTTATTCGGTTTCGCATCAGATGGTGACGACGGCGTTTGAGTTACCAAACTTTCGTATCGTGCAGAATCTCGGCGTCGTGCGCGGGATCGTGGTGCGATCGAGAAACATCTTCGCCACGATCGGCGCCGGGCTACAAACGATCGTCGGCGGCAACATCACCGTTTGGACCACGCTGTGTGAGCAAACACGCTCGGACGCTTTCGATATCATGATTCAGCACGCGACGGAGATCGGCGCCAACGCGGTGATCGGCGCACGTTACGACACGACTGAGCTGTCGCAGGGCGTCACGGAAGTGCTCGCTTACGGCACGGCGGTCATCGTCGAGCCGACAAATCCCGGGGAAAGTTATCGCGGTTGATGTTTGCAACCCTGACAGAAGCGCAACGCAAGCGGGTCGAAGGCGCGCTCGATACTGTTCCGTTCGCGAAGTTACTCGGCATTCAACTCGAAGATGTTAGCGAAGGGCGATCCGTGTTGACGATGCCGATTCGTGATGACCTGAAGCAGAACCACGGCGTCGTTCATGGTGGCGCGATCGCGTCGTTGATCGACTCGGCCATGGCATTCGCCATCATTCCGTTGCTGGCCGAGAAAGAGCGGACGACCACTGTCGACCTCACGATTCACTACCTGCGTCCGTTGACTGCAGGCGTGGCGAAGTCGACGGCGCGTGTTGTGCGCGCCGGGCGGCGGGTCATTACAGTTTCGGCGGATGTGGTCGATCACAAGGAACAACTGGTTGCAACCGCCGTCAGCACCTATCTCCGGCTGACCCCGGACGCGAATTGACAGGCATTCGTGTTAGTCTGTCTCGGTCGTGGATGATTTAAAGAAATTTGCACGGTATTTCCGTCCTTACAAACTCCAACTAGCGATAGGCATTGTTTGCATCTTCGGCAGCACCGCGGCCGGGCTTTTCATACCGCTGTTCGTGGGCCGGGCGATCGACGCGAACTGGAAGCAAGTCTCGTGGAGTCTGCTCACCATCGCGGCGGGGAAAGTGCTCGGCGCGAGCATCATCAGCGGCACGTTTTTGTTCCTGCAACGGCGAATCCTGATCGGGATGTCGCGCAACGTCGAGTACGACATGCGCAAGGACCTTTACGAACACCTCGTCGGGCAGCCGCTGTCGTTCTATCACGACCATCGCACCGGCGATTTGATGGCCCGTGCGACAAACGACCTTTCAGCGGTCCGACAACTCGCCGGGCCGATGATCATGTACACGTTGCAAACGGTTTTCGTTGTTGTGCTCGTGCTGCCGTTGATGTTCGTGCTGAACTGGTGGCTGACGTTGTTGCTATTCGTGACGATGCCGCTCGTTTCGCTGACGGTCAAATTCTTCGGTCAGCAAGTTCACAGTCGTTTCGAAAAAATTCAGGAGTTCTTCGCGGACATCATGGCCCGCGCGCAGGAGAACTTCACGGGCGTGCGCGTGGTGCGCGCGTATGCGCAGGAGGACGCGGAGTTGGAAGCGTTCAATGCGCTGAACTGGCAGTACGCAGAGCGAAACCTCGGGCTCGTGCGCGTCGAAGCGTTGATGCGGCCGTTGATGACATTTCTGATCGGGTTCGGTTACGTGCTGATCACCTGGCAGGGAGTGCCGTTGGCCGTGCGCGGCGAGATCAGCGTCGGCGAGTTCACGATGTTCAATCTGTACCTGACCCGTTTGATCTGGCCGCTGATTGCGCTCGGTTACGTTGTGAATCTTTATCAACGCGGCACGGCGAGTCTGAAACGACTGAACGCTATCTTCCGCATCAAGCCGTCAATCGCCGATGCGCCGAGCGTCGTCGAACAGCCGCCAATCAAAGGCGCTATCGAGTTTCGCGATCTAACGTTTCGTTATCACCCGAACGACGAACCGGTGCTGCGCGACATCAACTTGAAGATTCCCGCCGGGCGCACAGTGGCCTTTGTCGGACGCACCGGCAGTGGCAAATCGACGATTGCGAATCTGATTCCGCGTTTGGTGGACGCGCCGGAAGGCACTCTTTTCATCGACGGCATCGAGATTCACGAGTATCCACTGGCGCAGTTGCGCTCGAGCATCGGCTACGTGCCGCAGGAAACGTTTCTGTTCAGCGATTCGGTGAAAGAGAACATCGCGTTTGGGGTTGAAGATGCGGAGCAGGCCGAAGTCGAGTCAGCCGCCAGGATTGCCGGATTGTCGGGCGATATCGCCGCGTTTCCCGATCGTTATGAAGCGCTCGTCGGCGAGCGGGGCATCACGCTTTCCGGTGGACAGAAACAACGGACCGCGATTGCCCGCGCTGTTTTGCGGGAACCGCGGATATTGATTCTCGACGACGCGCTGTCGTCGGTTGATACGTACACGGAAGAGAAGATCCTGGGCCAACTGCGCGGCGTGATGCGCGATCGCACGAGTTTGATCATCTCGCATCGCATCTCGACGGTGCGCGACGCAGATTTCATCTGTGTTTTGGAGGACGGTCGGATCATCGAACAAGGAACACACGAGGAACTAATCGGCTTGGATGGAGCTTACGCTGATCTGTATGAGCGGCAATTGCTCGAGGAAGAACTCGCAGCTACTTGATTTCACGGATCTAAATGTCGACGGCGGTAAAACAGTTTCACGAAGAAGAAGCAATCGGGAAGACTTACGATCTTCAGGTCGCCCGCAGGCTGCTCAAGTATCTCCGGCCATACCTGCGCTCGCTCGTGTCTGCGATCGTGCTTACATTGCTAGTGAACTGGCTCCTCACCTTGCAGCCAAAATTCACGCAGTGGGCCATCGATTGGTACATCCTGCCGCGAACGACCGACGGCCTCGGCTTGCTGGTTGCCCTGTATCTCGGCACGCAGGTCCTGCGACTCTCGCTTTCCTACTTGCAGTCGATTCTGGTCAACACGGTCGGACAATACACGATGTTCGATCTGCGGCGAGAGCTTTACACCAAGCTGCAACAACAGGAAGTCGCGTATTACGACCGCAATCCCGTCGGCCGCATCATGACGCGCCTGACCAGCGACGTCGACGCGCTGAACCAGTTGTTCACCGAAGGTGTTACGGATCTGATGGGCGATCTCGTAATCATCGTGACGATCATCGTCGTCATGTTGTGGATGGACGTCCGGTTGACGGTTATCTCGTTGCTGACCGTCCCTTTGCTGTTCGCGGCAACGACGTGGTTTCGCAAAGGCGCGCGACGCGGTTACGAACTCGTGCGCACCCGAATCGCCCGGATCAACGCGTATCTCCAGGAACACTTCGCCGGCGCGCAAACGGTGCAGATCTTCAACGCCGAGACGAAATCGCTGCGCGCCTTCGATCGCATCAACGAGGACTATCGCCGCGCCAACATCGACACGATCTTTTACTACGCAGTGTTTTTCCCGCTCGTCGATCTCATCGGCGCGATCGGCGTGGCACTGATCATCTGGTACGGCGGTTATCGCGTCATGAACAGCGCGCTCTCGCTGGGCGCGCTCGTGGCGTTTATTCAGTACTCGCAGGCGCTGTTTCAGCCGATTCGCGATCTTTCCGACAAGTACAACGTGCTTCAGGCAGCAGTGGTCGCGTCGCATCGAATCTTCAAAACGCTCGACTTACCGATTGCGATTACGACACCCGAAAAACCGCTCAAGGCTGAACGCGCGCGCGGTCGCATCGAGTTTCAAAATGTGTGGTTCGCCTACAAAGACGAGGACTGGGTGTTGAAAGACGTGTCGTTCACTGTCGAGCCCGGGCAGTCGATCGCGCTCGTCGGTCACACCGGTTCCGGCAAGACGACGATCACCAACCTGTTGATGCGTTTCTACGACATTCAACGCGGACGCATCCTGCTAGACGGAGTCGACCTGCGCGACTGGGACTTGAAAGCGTTGCGGCAAAACTTCGCCGTCGTGTTACAGGAGGTGTTTCTGTTCAGCGGCACGATCGAGGGCAACATTCGTCTGGGCCGGCAGGAGATCACGGAAGATCGCGTGCGCTGGGCCGCGCGGGAAGTGCACGCCGACGGCTTCATTCGCCGTTTGAAAGACGACTATCAGGCGGAAGTGCGTGAGCGTGGCGCGGGATTGTCAGTCGGACAGAAGCAGTTGATTTCATTCGCGCGGGCGTTGGCGTTCGATCCGGCGTTGTTGATTCTCGACGAAGCGACCAGTTCGATCGATACCGAAACGGAGCAACTGATTCAGCGGGCGATTGAGCGCGTCATGCGGGATCGGACGTCGATCGTCGTGGCGCATCGATTATCGACGATTCAGAACGCTGACCGGATCATCGTGTTGCATCACGGCGAGATCCGGGAGCAGGGAAGCCATCAGGAATTGCTGGCGGAGCGCGGACTTTATTGGAAGTTATATAAACTGCAATACGCGGATTCAAATAAATCCGTGTTAACGGATGTTTGAAGCGCGCGTTTGCAGCGGCACCAGGCTGTCGAAGGATTTGTAGATCTGCAAATACAATTGCGTCTCGCGCGGAATCAGCGTGCGCCAGTTGTCGCCGCCGCGTTTGAGATAAGTCGGCAGCTTGGCGGCGTTGGAGTTGTAGCCGGCCGCGATTAATTCCGTCTTCGTTGCGAGTTTCGCATTCAACGCGTACTGCACTTCGTCGTTTGCGGCAAGATCGCCCCACGTATCCTTGATGTAAAGCAGCATCGCCTGCAGTGCGTTACCGTGGTTGCGCATGCCGGTCACGAAGTCCGGCATCAACGCCACACCCGGATAGCGCGTTCGTTGCAGGTTGTAAGCCCACGGAATCATCTGCACCATGCCGCCTGCGCCTGCCGAGCTCACGGCGAAGCGATACGTGTCGAGCTCGTTCAAGGCAAACAAGGAATAGATTTCATCATAAAGAGCGAGACGGTTTTCGTTACGAAAGCGGTCGTGGTCGACGTGCTCCACTACACAGAGACGTTCCGCGACGTCGATTAAATCAGGAGTGATACTCACGCCTTTCTCGCTCAAGCGTTTGGCGGCGAGATCGAGCATGTTGCGGACGTACGATTGACCGGAGCGCACGAGATCGTTCGACAGCAATTCCGGATGCGCGGAAGTGTAGTAAGCCAGTTCCTTGAACGTGCCGCCTTTTTCGATTGGATACTCGACGGTGAGTGGCGCGAACGATTTACCTTCCGGCGTGGTGATGGTGAGCGCGGTGTTGACGCCGTTCGCGCGGATGATCCGCACGTTTACGATCGTTCCCAGCGACGTGACGGTATTGAGTTCCGCTCCCTTCGTCAGGAATGTTTGCTTCGACATCGTGACGAAGTGCGTTTTCGCCGTTTCGCGATCGAGCGCCGCGATAGTTACGAACTCGATCGACGGCGTCGTCGTCATCGCAGTCGCGACTGGACGAGTGCGCAGCATGCGTTTCGCTTCGGAGATGCGCGCCTGAATCAGCGACGGAGTCAGATGTTGAATCGGTCCCGCGGGCGTTAACTTCTGCGGTGCTTCGGCAGCGGCAGCGGAGGTGGTCGGAAGTGCGGGCGCGACAGACTTGGGTGCCGCAGCCTTTGGCGCCGCCGGTAGCTCCTCGTGCGGCGTCACGACCCGCGGCCGCACCATCTTTTCGGCGTCCGTTTGTGTTTGCGCCCGTACGGAAGTTTGCAGGGAAGAAAAAACCAGCGCGACGATAAAAAGAGCGATAGGGGAACTGATTCTCATAATGTCCTGTATGACTTTCCGGGGAGCAATACGATGATATCCGCTACGCGTCGGCCGGGGGCGGCAAGCGTTCGCTTAGATTCGCGCAAACACACAGAGTTGTCAATCACATTTTCCGCCCGGGCGACTTAGCGAACCCGGAGGTCGCGGCTATAATCCCAGTTCGCGTTGTCTCTCCTAAACTCAGAAAGGGAGCGTCGTTATGCCTTTTTACCCACTGACCCGTTTCGCGGCCGTCGTGTGTTTGGTGGCGGCACTGGCTACACAACAGATGATTACTTCGAAAAACTATCCCCCAACACGCAAGAGCGACCAGGTCGACGATTATCACGGCGTTAAAGTGGCCGACCCGTATCGCTGGCTCGAAGACCTCGATTCGGAAGAGACAAAAGCCTGGGTCGAAGCCGAGAACAAGTTGAGCTTCGATTACCTGGCCGCGATTCCGGCCCGCAACACACTGAAGGATCGCATCACTAAGCTCTGGAATTACGAGAAGTACGGCGTTCCCTTCAAGGAAGGGAATCGATACTTCTACTTCCGCAACAGCGGCCTGCAAAACCAGTCGGTGCTCTACACCGTCACCGGTCTCGAGACGCCGCCGAAGATGCTGCTCGACCCGAACACGCTCTCGAGTGACGGCACTGTCGCTGTTTCCGGCACGCAAGTCAGTCCTGACGGCAAGCTGCTCGCGTACAGCACCTCGGCGTCGGGATCGGATTGGCAGGAGTGGAAAGTCCGCGACGTCGACAGCGGTCAGGATCTTTCGGATCATCTCCAATGGGTGAAGTTTTCCGGCGCTTCGTGGACAAACGACGGCAAAGGCTTCTTCTACAACCGCTACGACGAACCCAAAGGCGACACCCTCAAAGGCACCAATTATTTCCAGAAGGTTTACTTCCACAAGATCGGCACGCCGCAAGCTGAAGACACGCTGGTTTACGAACGCCCCGATCAAAAAGACTGGCTCTTCAGCGCGTCGGTCAGTGAAGATGGAAACTATCTGATCATCACCGTCTTCCAGGGCACGGACGTCAAGAACCGCGTTTACTACAAAGACCTGAGGTCGAGCGATGCGCAAGTCGTCAAACTGCTCGACGGCTTCGACGCTGCTTACACCTTTGTCGGCAATCAAGGGTCGCGCTTCTGGTTTCAAACTGATCTGAACTCGCCACGCGGCAAGATTGTCGAGATCGACGTCAGCAAAGCGGCGCGCGAAAACTGGAAAGTCGTTGTGCCGGAGAGCAAAGACGCGTTGCAGTCCGCGAGCCTCGTGGATAACAAGTTCATTCTCAACTACCTGAAAGATGCGTACACGCAGGTCAGGATTCACAACACAGCAGGCAAACTGTTGAGTGAAGTTGCGTTTCCGGGAATCGGCTCGGCGGGCGGCTTCGGTGGCAAGGCGAAGGACAAGGAGACGTTCTACTACTACACCAGCTTCACCACGCCCACGACGATTTATCGTTACGACATGACCACGGGCAAGAGCGAGATCTTTCGTCAGCCGAAAGTCGAGTTTAATCCTGCGGACTACGAAACGAAGCAGGTCTTTTACGCCAGCAAGGACGGCACGAAGGTGCCGATGTTCATCACGCACAAGAAGGGGTTGAAGCTCGACGGTAATAATCCGACGTACCTCTACGGCTACGGTGGTTTCAATATCTCGATGACTCCCGCGTTCTCCGTGGCAAACATGGTTTGGATGGAGATGGGCGGCGTCTACGCGCAGCCGAGTTTGCGTGGCGGCGGTGAGTACGGCGAAGACTGGCACCAGGGCGGGATGAAGTTGAAGAAGCAGAATGTGTTTGACGACTTCATCGCGGCGGCGGAGTGGTTGATCAAGAACAAGTACACGTCGACGCCGAAGCTGGCGATCGGTGGCGGCAGCAATGGCGGTTTGCTGGTTGGCGCGGCGCTCACGCAGCGTCCGGATCTTTTTGGCGCGGCGTTGCCGGCGGTTGGGGTGATGGACATGCTGCGGTTTCAGAAGTTCACGATCGGTTGGGCGTGGGTTTCCGATTACGGTTCATCGGAGAATGCCGATGACTTCAAGGCGCTTTATGCGTACTCGCCGTTGCACAACATCAAGCCCGGAACGAAGTACCCGCCGACCATGATCACTACCGCCGATCATGACGATCGCGTTTGGCCGGGTCACAGTTTCAAGTTCGCGGCGGCACTTCAGGCCGCGCAAGCGGGCGACGCGCCGATCTTGATTCGCATCGAGACGAAAGCGGGCCACGGCGCGGGCAAACCAACCTCGAAGACGATCGAAGAGATCGCCGACCGCTGGGCATTTCTAGTCAAGACATTGAACCTGAAGAGTGCTGAGAACACGGATTAAGTTGGTCCGTGTTCTGCGCTCACTGCGACCACGGTGCGGGTTTGCGGACCCAGCGAAAGTCTCGCAGTTTTTGATGAAGATCCTTAGGTAACGGACCGGCCTCGCTGGCGGCGACATTCGCTTCGACGTGATGCAGTTTGCGCATGCCGGGGATGATCGTGCTCACGTCCGGATTGTTGAGGATGAATCGAAGCGCGAGCTCCGGCATCGTGATCCGCGTCTCGTGTTCTCTGTTCCACTCGTCGAGCAGTTGCTTGATCTTATCAGCCCTTTCGACAGCCGGAATCAGGTTCTCGGGAACGAAGTAAGTATTGCGCCAATCGCCTTCCGGCCACTTGCTGTCTTTCGTCAGCGTGCCGGTCAGCGTTCCTTCGTCGAACGGCACGCGGGCGATGACGGCTACGTCGTTCTCGCGACACGCGGGGAAGAGTTCGTCCTCGGGGTTCTGATCGAAGATGTTGTAGATCACCTGCACCGCATCGATCTGTCCGCTGCGCACGGCGCGCAGTCCATTCCACGGTTCCCAACGATTGATGCTGATGCCCAGCGCATTGATCAGTTTTTGACTGCGTAGATCGTCGAGTTTGTAGAACCAGCGATCGTCACGCATCCACTCGTCGTTCCAGGTGTGAAACTGCATCAGATCCAACTGTTGCAGCCCGGCGTTTTCAAGACTGCGATGCACGTACTCTTCGACGTGATCCGGCGGAAACGATTGGGCCAACGTCGAATCAGACGGGGCGGGCCATTGCAAAGTTTTCGGCGGAATCTTGCTGGCGGTGTAGAGTCGTTTACCGGGATTGGAGCGGACGATCTGGCCC
>DATANW010000060.1:0-24721 GCA_036266055.1 Pyrinomonadaceae bacterium
ACCTTGAACTCGTCGTGCTCTCCGGCGTCATCGCGCTGCTTGGACCAGGCGCATTCTCGATCGACGCGCGCCTGTTCGGACGTCGTGAAGTGTTGATTCCCAGGCGGACTAGTGAACTGCCTGCCGCACCTGACCGCTCACGTCATTAGCTTCCCACTCGCGCCACAGATCGTACGCCTGCCTCAAGTATTTCGTGCGGAGTTTGACGAAGTGACTTAGCAACCAGATGAACGCGGCGATCTGATCGTCCTGTTTCTGCTTGCGCGCCAGGTTGATCCGCTTGCCAATACTCTCGATCCACACGTCGCAATCGTGGACCTCGCCAAGCGCCGTCTGCATTCGAGCTGCGTTCTTTGCAAAAGTGTGAAGCGATCGGCCCCAGCATTGCTGAAATAGCTCGAGCGCGTAGCGCAAACGTTTCGCCGCGATGCGCATGTCGTGCAGCGACTCGATTTCGAAAGGCTTGTACAAACTCTCGCTCAACTTTTCCAACTCTTTCAGCCGGTCGAGAATTATGGCGGCGGACATCTTTGCGAACGTCAGTTCTGTCTGACCAGGCGGGTTTGCCAGCCTCGTCGCCTTTTCGATGCGCGCCATAAACTCAGTCTTCGCCTGTTTCATCTCAGTGGCGATCAGTATCGAGCTCAAGTTGTCGCGCGATTCGTTGCGCCGCTCTTTCCGTTCGTCAATGAGTTGTTGCAGCGCGCCGGCGACTTCCGCGTTCGCTTGTTTCTGGATCTTTTCCAGGGCGATGATCGCAACGTCCTGATCGCGCACTTCACCGAGAGCGGCGGCGATGTTCTTCGTCTGTTTCGACACGGAGGTGAGGCCACGCTGCCGCAGGTACGGCATGAAGTCGCGCAGCGCGCTGCGTAGTCGTCGAGAAGCGACGCGCATCGAGTGCACGCCTTCCGGATCGGACCAGTCGAGTGCCGCCTGGCGAAAGCCGTACATCTCTTCAAACCGCGTTTCCAGGACCAGCTTTATTCCCAGCGGCGCGGCCTCTTTGCATTTTATGCCTTTGATTCGTTTCGCTTTGGCCATCCGGTGAATGAAACCGGAGGATACAGATCTGTGTCAACGCCCCTGGGCCGGACAGTGGTTTCGAGCGCATATGAACGATTTGCCGTCGCGGCCTTCAACCGAGCTAACTGTGGGTACTACGGACGCGCATAGCGGGAGGACGCGTTCTGTCGAAACAGAGGCTGCGATAGGTTTGAGGTATGAATCGAATCTCGTTAGTCGCGCTGATAATTGCTTTCGCGTTGGCGGCTGGTTGCAACGTGGGCGCAAACTCACAACCCACCGCAGAGGTGGAAACGAATTCCCGCTCACAATCAAAATCCGAAACAGCAGTCGCCCAGTTCCCAGAGCCGAAACAACTGATCGACGAGTTCTTCGAAGCTGATCGACTCTCCCGTTACGGCTATCAAGTGCAAACGCTGACAAAGAAGGTCGAGAGAGAGGACCCGGATCGACGGCGACATCCGACGAATGCTATCGACGTTTCTTACTCAGTGATCAAACAACACGGCAAGGTAGTTGCTCAATTCGATGGTCCGAATTTCGGCATGGGCAACTCCACTCAGTACGCCTTATTCGATTTTCTTCGGAACGGATCAGAACAGTTGATTATTTCGACAACAGTTTTCCGTGGCGGAAGGCACTGGGTAGTGAGTCTGCATCCTGAGTTCCGCGTGCTGTTCGACAGTGCTGACTTTCAGGTCGGTCGCGAAGAGTTCTATGTCGTCGACCTCGACAACGATGGCATTTACGAGATTTCGCTTGAAGAGACGGCGTTTTACGGAATGCAGGACCAGATGTATATCGGCGAGATTCCATTGCCTGAAATCATTTTCAAATACGACCCCACCCAGCAGAAATATCTTCCGGCCAATGAGCTTTTCTTCGATTATTCCATGAGAGGTCTGGGCGATGAGTTGCGAAGAGTGAGTGACGAGAAGAATTACCTGTCGAACCGGCTGCGAATCCTGTTGCGTTACATCTATGCGGGAAAGGAAACGCAGGGTTGGACGTTCTTCGATGACACTTACCGGTTACAAGATAAGGATCAGATGAAATCACGAATCCAGTCGGTGCTAAATGATGATCCGCTTTACCAGTATCTTCACCACTCCAAGTGAAGCCGGCGGCGGCTGATTAGATAGACCAATTGTTTCCATGGCTGTAATGTAGCAGAGCTTTAATTGAAATTCCGTGTGGCTAGTACGGTCGTCACGGCCTTACACCAAGGGACACTAAGCAAAATGAATACTCTCATCAGATTGGCAATCGTCTGCGCGATTGTTCTCTTCACCGTTGACACTTACGGTCAGGGACCATGCCCGACGGCGTCGAAGTTTGGACCAACCGACCAGGTCGGCAACGTCAACAACATCACACCCGAAAAGACACTGGCCGCCACTAAGCTCGTCACGAAAGGCAAAGCGTATCGCCTCGGCATCGAGACGAATAAAGACACGCCTGCTTATCCACCGCGGACCTTCGCCATCACGATTGTCCAGCCCGGACAAAACGCAGGCACGACGCTTGGTCCAACAAAGACAACTTACAACGACGATATGGTCGTCGGATGGAACGGCGTCGGCAGCCAGATCGACGGGCTCGGTCACATCGGCATCGACAATCTTTATTACAACTGCAACCGCGGTGTCGACTTCGCGCTGACCGATGGACTGAAGAAACTCGGCATCGAGAACGTTCCGGCGATCGCAACGCGCGGCGTGCTGCTCGACATGGCCGGCTACTTCAATACCGACATCGTCAAGGAAGGAACAGCTTTCAACCGCGCCGAGATAGAAGGGGCGATGAAACGGCAGGGCATCAAGTCGATCGAAAAGGGCGACGTGGTGCTGTTTTATACGGGCTGGCTGAAGCTGCTCGGCAAAGACAACAAACGCTTCGGCTCGGTCGCACCCGGACTCGGTCGCGATGGCGCGCGGTATCTCGCGTCGTTAGGCGTCGCGATGATCGGCTCGGACACGTGGAGCTTTGAAGTCGTTCCGTTTGAAAAGGACGCGGGCGTGTTCGAGGTGCACCAGATCCTGATCCCGCGCAACGGCATTCACATACTCGAAAACATCAACACCGAGGAGATGGTGAAGGACCAGGCCTGGGAGTTTCTCTTCACGCTTGGGCCAAGCCGAATCACCGGCGCCGTGCAGGCGATCGTCAACCCAATCGCGATCAAGTAGTTTCGTTGGAGGGGCCCATGAAAAGATTGCTGTTCGCCGTCGTGATGACGGTTTGCTGTTTCAGTTACTCATTTGCCCAAGGCACGGCGGCGGATTACGAACGCGCCCGCGGTTTGCGAGAAAAGTATGAAGCAGCGGCCATCGACATCGCGGGCGCTGCGACGTGGATCGGAACCACGCACCGTTTCTGGTATCGCAAACTCTCGCGCGGCGCGAACGAATACTTCATCTACGACGCCGACACAACGAGGAAACAGCCCGCGTTCGATCATACAAAGATCGCTGCCTCCCTTTCGAAACTGACTAACAACACCTACAAAGCAAGCGACCTCTCATTAACGCAGCTCCGCTTCGACAACACAATTACGTCGTTCACTGCGAGCATCGACGGGACCGTGGTCCGTTGCACGATCGCCGAGTCGGTTTGCACGAAAGTCGACATGCCTGCTCCGGGAACGCAGGCGGGAAATCGCCCGCAGCAGCCCGTGAAATCACCCGACGGCAAGTGGGAAGCAGCGATCAATAACTTCAACCTCGTTGTGAGGGGTGTCGACTCACGGGACACGATCGTTCTCAGCACCGATGGTTCCGAAGGCAATTACTACAGCGGACGCTCGATCGTATGGTCGCCGGATTCGGCGAAAATCGCGGTCTATCGCGTGCGACCGGGTTATCGACGCGAAGTACGTTACGTCGAATCGTCACCGGAAGATCAGATCCAACCGAAGTTCTCCTCGATTGTTTACGCCAAACCCGGCGATGTCCTCGACCTTGAACAACCGGTGCTGTTCGACGTGGCCACGCGCAAGCAGATCAACGTCGACAACGCGCTGTTTCCCAACCCCTTTGAGATCAGCGATCCGGTCTGGCGCAAAGACAGCCGCTCATTCACGTTTGAATACAACCAGCGCGGTCACCAGGTTTACCGCGTGGTTGAAATCAACACGAGCGGCCAGGCGCGCGCCCTCATTTCCGACGAACCCAAAACATTCTTCAGTTACCGGCCTGCGAACGGCAGTCTTGCCGATTCCGGCCGCAGGTATCGCTACGACGTAAACGACGGCAAAGAGATTATCTGGATGTCGGAGCGCGACGGCTGGGCGCATCTTTATCTTTACGACGGTTCGTCAGGCGCGGTGAAAAACCAGATCACGCGCGGCGAGTGGGTGGTGCGCGGCGTGCAGCGTGTTGACGAAGCGAAACGTCAGATCTGGTTCTGTGCCGGGGGCACACATGCGGGTAAGGACCCTTATTTCCTGTCGTACTTTCGCATCAACTTCGACGGCACGGGTTTGCAGGAACTGACGACCGCGGACGCGAACCACAACGGGAGTTACTCGACTGACGGCGAGCTTTTCGTCGACAACTATTCGCGTCTCGATCTCGCGTCAGTGCTCGAAGTCCGAAAGACTGGTGACAATTCAGTTGTCGCAACCGTCGAACGCGGTGATCAGAGCGAGCTCGTCAAAGCTGGTTGGCAAGCGCCGGAAGTCTTCACCGCGAAAGGCCGCGACGGTAAGACGGACATCTGGGGCATGATCATTAGACCGACGAATTTCGACGCGTCGAAACGTTATCCGGTGATCGAGAACATTTACGCCGGACCACAGGGGTCATTCGTGCCGAAGTCGTTTGTTACGTATGGATCGATGATGGCCCACGCGGAGATCGGTTTCATCCTGGTCCAGATCGACGGCATGGGCACCTCGAACCGCTCGAAGGCGTTTCACGACGTCGCCTGGAAGAACCTCGGCGACGCGGGTTTTGCGGATCGGATCCTGTGGCACAAGGCAGTGGCGGCGAAATATCCGTGGTATGACATCTCGCGCGTCGGGATCTACGGTGGCTCAGCGGGCGGACAGAATGCGATGGGCGGGTTGCTGTTTCATCCCGAGTTCTACAAGGCGGCGGTGTCGTATGCCGGTTGTCACGACAATCGAATGGACAAGATCTGGTGGAACGAACAGTGGATGGGTTGGCCCATCGGACCGCAGTACTCCGCGTCGTCGAATGTCGACAACGCGCATCGTTTGCAGGGTGAGCTGCTGCTGGTCGTTGGGGAGATGGATACAAATGTCGATCCGTCGTCGACGATGCAGGTCGTCAGCCGGTTGATCAAAGCGAACAAGAATTTCGATCTGCTGGTGGTGCCGGGTGCGAACCACGGCGCCGCCCGCGGTGATCGTTACGCCGCCTACGGTGCTCACAAACAGTACGACTTCTTCGTGCGCAATCTGCTCGGCGTGACTCCACCACCATGGAACAACGCACCCGCCGCGAGTTCAACTCAATCCGCGAGGTGAGCTCGGCCTCTCTCTCTCTCTCGGGTACATGACGCTGTTTCTGCTACGGCTTCGCCGCCGGATGTAAGGCGGGGCTTCGCCCCGCCGGAAAGGCTTTATTCATTTATGACTCGCCGGCGGGGCGAAGCCCCGCCGCACATCAGGCGGCAGAGCCGCCGCGAGGAGTTAGAGCATTATCTGAGGTCTCGGCAGCTCGATCGCATTCACGAAAACTGTCGGCCGCCCTGACGAGTGCGTCGCAGACGCCGGGTTCGGTGACGGAGTGGCCGGCGTCGGGGATGATCTCGAGTTTCGCTTCCGGCCAGGCTTTGTGCAGGTCCCACGCGTTCAGGAACGCACAGACAATATCGTAACGACCATGCACGATCACCGCCGGAATGTGACGGATACGATCGACGTTCTCGATCAGGTAGTTATCAGTTTTGAAGAAGCAGTTGTTGATGAAGTAGTGACACTCGATACGCGCCACGGCGATCGCCATCTCCGGCTCGGTAAACTCGTCGATCAGCTTCTGGTCGGGAATCAGTTTCAACGCGCACGCTTCCCACAACGACCAC
This sequence comes from Pyrinomonadaceae bacterium, assembly GCA_036266055.1. Lineage (GTDB taxonomy): Bacteria > Acidobacteriota > Blastocatellia > Pyrinomonadales > Pyrinomonadaceae > PSRF01. The sequence goes on from DATANW010000060.1 coordinate 6,076, forward strand.
AAACGCGCCGCCTCCAGCTGCACTGACGCATCGTCGCTGGTCAAACGGCGATAGTAAGCACTGATCATATCGCCGCGTTCAGCTTCCGGAATGAGCCGTACATACTGTTCCCAGATCTCCGGAAAGATCGCACTCGCTCCCTGACCTTCTTCATAGAACCAGCGCGTCTCATTCTGCCGGCCCAGGAAAATGCCGCGCAGGATCAACCCGGTCACTCTCTCGGGATGCGTTTCAGCGTAGGCGAGCGAAAGCGTGCTGCCCCACGAACCGCCGAACACGAGCCACTGCTCGATTTCAAAGTGCTTGCGTATCGTTTCAATGTCTCTGACGAGGTGCCAGGTCGTGTTGGCTTCGAGCGAAGCGTGCGGGATGCTGCGGCCGGAGCCGCGCTGTTCGAAAAGAATGACGCGGTAAGCTTCCGGATCGAAAAAGCGGCGGTAGTCAGGCGTCAGTCCCGCGCCTGGACCACCGTGCAGAAACACGACCGGTTTCCCGTTCGGGTTTCCGCACTGTTCGTAATAAAGCTGGTGAACGTCGGAGACTGTAAGGTGGCCGCTGTCGTAGGGTTCAATCGGATCGTATAGGGTTCTCATATTGACGGCGATTATCGTTTGAGATCCTCTCGCTCTGCAAACGGATCGCTTTTGATCCGTGTGTTACGGAGTTACGCCGCGAGCCCGGCTCACGTATGTGGGATTCCGGGTCTTCAGCAGAGTGAGGCTGTGCCATGTTCCTAACACACAGGGCCGGCTGTGGCGTCGTAGTCAGTGTCGGGCGAGGGGTCGGAATTTGTTCCGCGACCGCGCTGGTGGCGCACGAGCTGCTCCAGGACTTCGGCGAGGGACTGGATGTTTAGCGGTTTGGTCAGGTGCGAATAAAAGCCGGCGGTGTGCGCGCGTTCGATGTCATCGCTGCGACCGAATCCGGTGATCGCAACTACCGGCACATGCTGACGGCCATTTATCTGTCGCAACCGCTGCAGGAATTCAAACCCATCCATTCCCGGCATCGAGATGTCGGAAAGAATGATATCGAACTCATTTTGCGAAGCGAGTCGCAACGCGTCCGCGCCGTTCGTCGCTGAGACAACGTTTGCGCCGCTCAATTTGAGCAACTGTTCGAGCATCCTGATGGTGTCTTCCGAATCGTCGACGATCAGAAAACTGGTGCGCGGCGGGATATTCAACTTAACCGCCGTCGTCAACGCTGATCCGGCAAGCGAAAGCGGACCCGTTTCCCGCAATAACGGCAGACGCACCGTGAATCGCGAACCCTTGTTTACGCCTTCGGAGTGAGCTTCGATCGAGCCCCCGTGAAGTTGGACCAGTTGGCGCACGAGCGCGAGACCGATGCCGAGTCCGCCGTGACGCCGGCTGTTGCTGCTATCGGCCTGGCGAAACATTTCGAACACGTGCGGCAGAAAAGCCGGATCGATACCCTGTCCCTTGTCGGCTACCACCAAAACCGCACTGCCATTTTCATTCTCGAGCCCGATGTCGATACTGCCGCCGTGCGGCGTGAACTTCACCGCGTTGTTCAGCAGGTTCCACGCGATTTGCTGCAGCCGCAAGCGATCGCCGTCGACGAGCAAAAGCTGATCGCTGCCCAGCAAACGTATGTCGATCCCTTTCGCCGAAGCATCGGCGCGAACTGTTTCCACCGCACTGTCGATGATCGCCGCCAACGAAACGGTCTCCTGGCTCAGCGAGATCTTGCCCCGCTGCAAGCGCGAGAGATCGAGGAGGTCGTTGATCAACTGCGACTGCGACTGCGCGTTTCGTCGCAACGCTTCCGCCATCTGGCCCAACCGCGACGAGCGCTCGATCTCCGGCATTCGCAACAGCAATTCCGAATAGCCGAGAATCACGTTCAGCGGATTGCGCAGCTCGTGAGACAACGTCGCGAGAAACTCGTCTTTCAACTGATTCGCTTTTTCTGCTGCATCACGCGCTTCCTTCTCGCGTTGGAGCAGTTGCTCGCGCTCAGCTTCCGCGCGCAGCTTTTCGATCGCGGTCCAGGTGCGTTCCGCGACAGTTTGCAACAGCGATACTTCTTCCCTGCTCCACCGCCGCGGCTTGTCGTCGCTGGTCCATAACGACGCGACCCAGCGCCCGTCGCGCATCAAAGGCACCGCGACGTAAGCGCGCTCGCCGGTCACCGCGTAACTTCTCTCGTAATCTGCAGCGGTGCGAGGGTCGGTCTTCGAGTCGACATTGACCACGGTCCTTCCCTGTTGCATCTCACCGGTAGTAACGCTGCTGTAATCGGAGAGGCGATGCTCGCCCGCGACTGATTCGGCTCCGTCACAATAGTCGCGGTGGACGATCTCGAGATCGCGATCCAAATCAGTTTCATTGAACAAACAGCGCCGCACGTTCAGATGACTGCCGACCGTCCGCGCCACTTCGTACGACAACTCATAAGGGTCCTGAAGTGTTCGGACCAGATCGCTGACGCGGACGAGCACGTCAAGCCGTGCCTCGTTGTGTTCGAGCGCGAGGTTCGCGAGATGCCTTTCACGATCGGTGCGATTAAGAGACACGGCGGTCCACCAGATGAGACCGGAGAGTAGTAAAAGAATCATCAGCACGAACACAGCGGTCGCAAAGCCTTGACTGAACAATCCGTCACTACGTGCGTTGGTCCTGATCCAACCGAGCAGGATCACGATCAAAAGCACCGGCCACATGCGTCGCGCCACGACAGCGCCCGAACTGTTTCCCAGCAAAGCGGCCACTAACCCGCGCTCCGGCCGCGCCAGAAGAATCGCCGCGCAGATGCTCAGAAAGGCGACTACCGTATGCAGCGCGATCGTGAAGTAAACGGCGATGGGTTCGAATTGCTCGATGCCGTAAAAGTAGTACAGAAAAACGAGCAACGTGGTCGCCATGACCACGAACACGGCGATGCTCGACACGCGCCACCATCGTCTCGATCGCGCGTCGATCAGCGCGAGCGCGATTCCGAGCAGCGTGAAGTTGAGTGACGCTGCGACACCCATGCGACCCGCAAACGAACGCCCCGCCTCCAACGTCGTCTCGACAAACAGCAACTGATCGATGTGCAGATCCCAGCCGATGACGTGTTCAGTCAACGTGAGGACGCCGACTAGCGCAACGATAGCGGCACACACCTGACTGATGCGACGTTTCGCCATCGACACGGACGAGTCTTGAATCAGCAGGATTGAGATCGCGACAAGCATGAGGCAAACGGCGGTATTTGCCTTCATCGTGACGAGCGTGGGATGGATTCGCTTGAGAAACTCGTTGTCGAAAAGCCAACCAAAGAACGCTGCGCCGCCAATGCAAAACGCAAGCAGCGCAAACGCGATAGACAGCATTCTCCACCGCGCTAAATCTTTGGGCGAACTCTGGTCAAGAGTCTCGTGCATCGATAACTATCGGGGGATTGCGACAGAAAGTCTATCCTGCCTGTTATCGCCCGACAAGTTGCTGTTCTAAGATGCGTCGTGTGCACGCAATCGGACGTGAGCGATCAGGAAGAGGACCACGAGGAGGAGATCGATCATGGACGCGCCGAGTGTCGTCGCCGCGACGCGGCCCTGAAGAAACAGAATCGTCACCGCGATTACGAAACTGGTTTTCGCCAGCATCGGCATGATCATGATCGGGCGATAACGAACCGGATCGGTGGATATAACGAGAAGCAGAATCTGCCACGCGAGGGTGACGCCGATGAAGCCGTAGTAGTACTCAGGATGAGTGATCGGCGGTGGGTAGTCGCGTCCCGTCTTGGCTTCGAGGAAGTAGAGTGGCAGCAGGACGATCAGTCCGTAGATGCCCGCGATCAGGAAAACGCGCTTGGCGAATTTCATCCTGCGGAATATACACCAGAAACGACGGATTTATTCCAGCGCCAGGCGCCGCCCCTTGCGCAACTGGCGCTGGAAAGCACCGCACCAGCAAACAGCTCATTCCTGAATCGGAATGGAATAACGCGCCACGATCGCCGTGACGTTATCGCGGCCACCATTGCTCAATGCGAGATCGATCAAACTTCGACATGCCGATTTCGCTGAAGTCGATTCGTTCAGAACTCTCTCGATCAAATTGTCTTCGACCATGTCGGTCAGCCCATCCGTGCAGAGCAGCACTTGATCGCCGTCCTCGAGAACGTAGTCATGCACGTCGGGCAGACACTCAGTTTCTCGCGAACCCAGCGCCTGCATCAGCACGTTTCGCAACTCCCGCACGAGACGATCGTTCGGTCCATGCGTTCCGTCCTCAACCAAGCGCGCACCGAGCGTGTGATCGCGCGTCAAACGAACCAGCTTGCCGTCGTGCAACAGATACGCACGCGAATCGCCGACGTGACCGATGATCAGATCGTCGCCGTGCGATACCGCGGCGGTCATCGTCGTGCACATGCCGTTCAGACTCGCGTGCACCGCAGCCTCCCGCATTAGCGCGGCGTTCACGCGACGAAAGCGATCCTTCATCCGCCACATCACCGTGTTTCTTTCCTTCGGGCCCCAACGAAACTGCCAGTCAGGCGTGTGCAGCGCCAGACTCATCAACGTGTAAATCGCCTGACGGCTGGCAACTTCTCCCGCTGCTTCACCGCCGACACCATCGGCCACGACCATTCCAAAACCCGTCTCCTCGAACAGATCACCAGGCTCGTGATCGCCGATGTTGCTGAGGACAGTTTCGACTGCGCGTCCACAGCGCACGACGAGAAAGTGGTCCTCGTTGCGTGTTCGCACGTGGCCTTTGTCGGTCATGGCAAAGACATCGACGCTAACCAGGGAGGAAAACGGCGGCGGCGCTGTTTCATCCGTCGGCTTAGAGAAATCAGGTGGGATGTCAGCTTCGTTGTCCATTGCTTTGGTAGGTTTCATAAAGTGTTTACCCCCTTGATTAGATCTCCGTGAGTCATGTTGCCGATTCCGTGTAAAGAGAAAGGTCGTCGTGCAGTTCGAGCGCCGCGTTACGCAACCGATGAAACACGCGCCTGATGTCTTCGCACGAATAGTCGGGGTTGGGCCATTTGAAATATCCGCCGCAATTCAGGAAAAACTCACAAGACGAACACTCCGCTTCAGGACTCAACACGCGCTTGGTCAACTCGAAGTGAAAACTATTGAGGTCGCCGTCCTGCGCTGAGAAAGGACGGCGCGCCAGCGTCTCCCAACCGTTGTCGTCGACATAACGGACCTGCGACGGACCTTCTTCCTGGATGTCCCACAACGTGACCGGATCTTTGTGAATCACTGTCGTGAGCAAGCCGCTGAAATACTCGATCGGCTGCGACACGGCCTTGTTGTGGAGAAAAAAATCGAGCGTCTCGGAAAGTTCTTCGATCAACGCTGCATCAGGCTGTGCCCCTTCGAGTTTCACGGGAAGCTGGAGAAACGACGCCACGCGCACCGCTTTGCTGAAGCCGGGAACGAGCGGGATCACCACCCTGACGGGATGCGATCGTTGCAACTTGCACAGCCGGTACAGCTTCATCACTTCCCCTTCCGGATCGGCCAACACAACTTCGATTGGCAGACCAGGATGCCAATCTTCCAACTCTTGAAGATCGGCAGCGATGTCGAGTAACTGGAGCGCCACCAGCCGGCTCATGTGATGCGGCGAAACGCGTTGGACCACCGCCGCGGGATCCGCTGCCCGCACGATCAAGGGACGATCCGAGTAGGCATCGATAAGCGCGAGCGGCACGTTGTAAGTACACAGTCGTTCTGGCGTCATTTTCTAAAAAGAGTTGTAGAGGCGGAACCCGAGGCCGGCCTGCTCCAGTAAAAGCCGGCACCAGATTCTCGCCCCCACATTACAAGCGCTGTTGGACTTACTAACCGCGCCTGTTAACCCAACTGCCGCCGCCCCCGCGGCTGTTGAGCCATCTCCAACCCGCTCGATTTATCCGCCCACGATCGACGACGGTTCACCCAGCCCGACTCAGCGTTCGATGGCGACGATTCGATCACAATCGCGGCAATAGCCGCAGTGGACCATTTGCCCAGACTGCGCAGGAACTCGCGCCGATCATCTGAAGGCTCCAAACGCTCGCGCGCTTCAGCGTTCTGCTGCTGGTCGTTGTGTGATTGATCATTTGGCTGGTTGACCCAATCTTCCATGCTCGTTACCCCTTGTGCCAGGCTTTCCAAGTTCAGGTGTTCCTCCAGTTTGCAGTTTGATGAAATCGAACTCACTTGTCGGAATTGCTGCGTGTTAGGCAATCAGCCGCAGCTTCGCACGTTTCGGAACCGCGACTGTTTCCGAGCTAACCGGTTCCATCTCCTGCTTCGCGCGGTAGTAACTGCCCTTCGTCTTCCATTGCTCGAGGTCGAAGCGACGATGGACGCCGCAACGCAAACAGACGCGATATGTTTCGCCGTCTCGCGTGAAAGGCCGCGACATGCGACGGTGCCAGCAAGTCCAAAATTTTGAAATCACAAAGAACGGTAAAGCCAACCAACGAAGTATCTGCTGCCCGCTTGTCTTGTCCTGCGCCCGTTCGGTCGCGTGCAGCATCGGCTCGTACGCACTCATGAGGCACCTCCCCCTGCAACAACGGCGTGCCCGCGTTCGCCGGAAACGAACTGCTTCTTAATCGGGAAGTAAGAAAATACCTAGCGTGTCCAAGCACCGTAAATCGCCTTGATTTGGTATTTTGTGCGGACTTTGCAGGAGGCGAACTGCATCTTTCACGTAGGCAGATCAGTGTTCTATGGTAGGAAAGTTTCTGCTGCGTGTAGCGGAGATCCAAGGTTACTTGCTTGCGACGCGTTAGCGCGCGTGACGATGCGATGGTCCGCGAAAGGATCATCACCCGCGTTCCTGTTTTTACAGCGATCTTGTGCATCAGATTCACTTCAACTTGCCGAGCTTGATCTTCAGTCCGGTCGTCAACAGCAGATCGTTCTGCTGCAGTCCCGGTGGCGGATCCGAAAGGTAGCGATCACTCAACGTCAACTGCCAACCGATGCGTCGCGAGATGTCGGTCACGAGCGAAGTGTCGAAGTTGATCCGGTAGGTACCGCCGTCCGTGAGGTTAGGAAAGAAGAACAGCTGTTCCTTGAGCGAAACGCGGGAACTGAAGCGGTGCGACAGCGTTTGGCCGAGTTGTGCTTCCGCCGTGCTGCGATCGTTGAGGTCGCCGCTGAAGTACTCGCGGTTCCAGTCGAGACCGCCAAGCAGATCGAGTTGTGTTCGCTCGTTGCGAATCGCGTGATAGCCGAGACCGCCGCCGATTACGAAACGCAGCGTCAAATCTTGCAAGCCGTTGTGTTCGAGATCGGTGAAGCCGTAGCCGAAGAATTTGCGATTGATGTCGCGATCGTAACGGACGCCGCCGCGGATGGTGTTGGCGATGGTTTGCGATTCGCCGCTGGTGCTGTCGCGGTTGTAGATCGACGCGGCGTAGATGGTCGTCTTGTCGTTGTTGGTCTGGCGTTCCGCGGCGAGGCCGACCGCGAGGTTGATCGTGTCGGAGTTGCCCGAGGTCAGTGCGAATCCTACATCCGCGCCACCGCTCCAGCCTTCGAGCAGACCGGGACTTAGCGAACCCTGGTAGGCGACGTGCTCTGCTTCGGATCTGATCACTTTGATCGCGGAACGATCGATTGAAACCACGTTCGCGTTCGCGGCGTGCAACTCGACTTTGTTCGCCGACGCAGTCATTGTCCCGGACACAGTGCGGCCGTCTTCGAGTGTGACGTAGACGGGCACGTCCGTGGTGATGTTTGTCACCGCCGCCAGATCGACACTCACGTCGCCGAGTAGATCCGTCGTGACGACGAGTTTGCCGCCGTCCGTCTTCACGATCTTGCCGGTGACGCGATCGCCATTCTTTAACGTGATCTGATCGGCTGGTGTTTGAGACGCGACGGCGAGCAAGAGACCAATGCAAGCAAATAATTTCCTCTTCATGAGCGTGCGCCTCGTTGCTTCCTTACAACTTAAACTTCGCCCCCAGCATGATGCCGCTCATCGAAGTCCTGAAAATAAAACCCTCGTTAACGTAGTCAACACGCAGGTAGCGATAACCGCCGATCAGTGCAATGCGAGGCTTCACTTGAAAACCCGCTCCGCCGAATGCTTGCCCGGTAAAATCAGATTGCGCCCCGAAGCCGCCCACATCGAACCGGCCCAGCAGAAAAACTCGCGGCGAAATACTTGCCGATCCGCGAGCGCCGACAATCGGGTCAGCCCAGTTCCTGCTCTCTTCCACGTCAACTAACGGCAGGATCCGTGGTTGGAAAGTGAGGTGAGGCTTCACATGCCAGAAGCGAACGCCACCAATCAAGTCGATCGAGCTTCCTTCGCCTTTGAAGACGCGATAAGCAACCGCCGGCTCGATGATCGTTTCCTTCACCTCGACTTCGATGTCGCCGAAGAACGGACTCGGCGTCACTCTCTCACCGGACAGCGACATGTACATCGCGTCGGCGAGGATGGACCAGTTTCCCTTGTGCGCTTCAAACTGCCCCATCGCCGCAAAATCGAGATGCCGGAAGAGGTCGCGGAAACGAGCGTTAACTTCAGCTCTCTGCCGGACTACTCCCACCGTGCCGTCGAGACTGGCGAGAAAGAAATACGGTGCGACCGAGAATTGCCAGCCGGGGTCGGGGCTCGTCTGCGCAACCGGCGCATCGTCGATAGTCTTTGGCGTGTCAGTCGGTTCCGATTGAGCGTGGAGAGGCGTTACCAGCAGCAATGTCCAGCAACCGATCACCAGCATCATTCTGATCATCGTCTTGAATCCTTTGGAGGGACGAATGGGTGACATCTTCGTCTTCACTGTAAATCTCTGGCCCAAACGCGGTTACTGTCAGTTTTGACAGTACCGTAGTCCTCAGGTTTTGAGAGAAGAACGTTCAGATGCGAAACGTACGGTCCAAAGGCGGCGCCACCGCGTGCGCAAGTGCCCGTGCGGGGGTCGTACGCCGCGAAGCCTCCTGCGCCACCTTATGGACCATACAAACGGCACCTCGCCCGAGGGTGCCGGTGTCGGGGATTTGGAGAAGCGGAAATGAAGTCAGTGCGCGGGAGCGCAGAGTCGTTTTTGATAGCCAACGGGGTAATAACAAACGCGGTCCGGATCTGACTCGCCGTTGAGCAGGCTAACGCTAAAGTGAGAATCAAACTGAACACGAGTTTATGACCACTCGTCCCCATCTTCCTTGCCGACTGACCTCGATGCGCTAAAGAACGGTTGGAGATTATTGAGTGCGACAGGCGCAGTAAATCGCGTGAATTCGGTAATTTGTTAGGAGCATCACGCACCGCCTCGCACATTCGTGGTAGGCGAGGTCAGTGTTATCTGGTAGGTCGTTACGAGGCACGCGATCACCGAGCGCTTCAACCCTCACGAGTCGCTCGTTGTAAGTTCGCGGCGAACTTTATTCATCTGATCGCCTGAAAGTGAGGTATAGATCAACGAACCACCGCAGTCGCGCAGGATACTTTCAGCGCTCTGCGGCTCGAGCTTCTCGGTAAGTGTGATGATCGCCGACTCACCGGGCTGGACCAACGCACCAACGTCTCTCACGAAATTCTCAGGTATGCCGACGTCGCCGACCCACCAATCACGCCCGAGAGAATCGCCGTTGGTAGTTGCGACGTGTCCGCCCGCCATCGTAGCGGCCGCGGACGTCAGTCGTTCGGTAAACGGCTGGAACAAGGTGACTTTGATGAACGCCCCCCAAAGCCGCGCCCACCTTGAATCCTCTGCACGTGAAAGGTTGATGCTCTGTTGAACGACGAAATTGCGGCGGTCCTCCCACGAGACGGTTATTGCCTGATCCAGATCGAAGAGCTTTACTCCCCGCTGCCGCAAATCCGTCAACACCTGGGCGGCACGATAACGGCCCTGAAAGCCGACTACGATCAGCTCCATGGTCCTCTCCTGTTAATTTCGGGAAACGATAGAGAGTTTGCAAGGCGGGGTAAATCGCCTCGATTTGGTATTTTCCGGCTCTCCGACCCTGAGGTCCTCCTGCACGTTTCCGGTAGCCGGATCAGGGTTCTATGGTAGGCGAGGGGCTATAGTTGCCAGACAAAGTTCGGCAGCTCAAAGTAGGTCTGAGGCGCGGGTGGTCTGAACGATCCCGTTACGGATCGCGTAGTGAACCAGCTCGACGATCGAGTTCGCATCCAGTTTCTGCATCACTGACCGCCGGTGTGTCTCCACCGTTCGCACGCTGATACCCAGCGCTTTCGCAATGTCCTTGTTGCTCTTATTTTCCGCGAGCAGTTGCAGGATCTCGCGTTCGCGAGCGCTCAACGGTCCGGGCCGAGCCGGTTCAACATGTCCGGGTACGGCGGTGCTCACGAGCGAATTCAAAATCGCTTCCGAGATCCGTGGCGTAAAAAACGGCTTGTGTCGCGCCAACGATTTCACCGCTTCAATGAGATAAAGCGCGACGTCAGACTTCAACACATAACCACGCGCACCGGCGGCGAACACTTCACGAATCAACTCCTCCGAGTCGTGCATCGAAAACACGAGCAACTCGATCTCGGGAGCGTCTTTGCGAATCTGACGGATCGCGTCCAACCCATTCAACTCCGGCATCGCCAGGTCCATGATCATCACGTCCGGCCGCAACTGTTCCGCCAGACGTACAGCTTCCCTTCCATCAGCAGCCTCGCCGATGATTTCAAACTCCGACTCCGACGCCAACAAGTCGCGAATGCCACGCCGCATGAGTGCGTGATCGTCAGCCAAAAGAATTCGAATCATAACTCCCCCCCTTTACCGGCACGGTCGCTGTGATGGTCGTGCCATTGAGATTTGAGTCAACGAGTAGTTCGCCTCCGAGTTGTTTCAATCGATGGCGCATACCCGGAATACCGACGCCGACAAACTCCGCACTCTCGCCGTTTCGCGGCATCTGGAGCTTGTCACCTTTGCCATGATCACGCACGCTCAAGCTGATCAGTTCCGGTGTGCGCGTGATGCTGATTTCCGCGGTCTCGCTATCTGTGTGCCGCCGAATGTTCGTCAAACATTCCTGGACCACGCGAAACAACGCGTACTCAACTTCGGATGGCAGGCGATCGCTCCCGGTGCCGGATTCAGTAAACTCGACTTGCACGCCGCTGCGTTCATGAAAACCTTTCACATACCACTTGAGCGCGGTGATCAGTCCGGCCTGGTCCAACAGCGGCGGATGCAGCACGTAACTGAGAGTGCGAATGTCCTTCAGCGCCTGTTCGCCTAATGCCAGGCTCTCCGTCAACTTTTCCTGACTGCGGCTGTCGAGAGTGGAAGCCGCGTTTTGCACCTGCGCGAGGTTGAGCATGATCAAGCCGATGCTTTGCGCCGTTACGTCGTGCAGCTCGCGCGCGATGCGCCGGCGTTCTTCATCCTGAGTACGCAACAAGCGCGCGCTGAGGTGGGCGAGCTGCTGCTCCGACTCCTTTCGTTCCGTTATATCGCTGCAAGCGACGATGATGCGCTGCTCGCCTTCTAGTTCAATCAACGCCGCGGAACAAAGCAACAGGCGGCGCTCGCCGTTTTTTAGCGGCAGGTGCAGTTCAAGGTTTGGCGCGAGACCGGTCTGCAAGAGCTTGCCGATAGCGGCTTTCCGATGTTCCTCAGTGCTGAAGACACCGATCTCCAAGGAGGTGCGACCAATGATCTCCTCGCGCGTGTAGCCAGTCAGTCGTAGCGCGCTTTCGTTCACATCGATGACGCGACCGGTTTTGAAGGCGGTAAGAACCATCGGCTGCGGATTGGCTTGGAACACTTTCGCGAAGCGTTCTTCACTCTCGCGTGGCTCCCGTGTCGCGCGCTTCTTTCGATTGCGATCGATCAGCAGCGCCAGGATCAGGAGTGCTTCCAAAACAGCAATCACACTGACCATCAGGACGGTGCTGTTCCGCGCGCCGCTCGCTCTTTCTGTGGATTCCTGCGCGCGCAGAACGCGCGCCGGACACAAAACCAGCGTCAGCCAGACAAACAATAGAATTGTTCGTCTCCATCTCATGGTGAGCCGTCTGAATGAGTTATCCACAAACTCAGCTCAGAAACTAAACCTCAACGCAACCTGTAACCGTTGCGATGAACGTCACTACTCACCCCCGTTTTTGACTCGTTGAATTCCAGTCTCTGTGTTGAAAAACCCGGAGGGGTGCTAACGGTTGGACCACCACCGCAGAACACTAACAGACAGAGAGCGAGAACTACGACCCTTGATCGTGGAAGAGAAGTGGGGAGAGAGTCCTCTGCGAACATCGCAACTTACCAGTCAGAGATTTTCTGTCGTGGGGGAAGGCGTAAAACAAACCAGCAAAAACAATCGATCAAGTTACATGTCTTCCCCTCGATCCAGACTTGAACGGTGCGAAGCTTGAGTAAGAGCGGACAAAAGGGAGGAGTAAGTGGTCCGCTTAATTATCGCCGATCAACCGCACGAGGTTTGGTCCGACGATTTGAGAATTGAGAAGCGCTAAAATCTTGTATCGTCAACAGATAGGAAACATTAACCGCCACGGTAATCAGGCGCAATCCGTAAAAGTACCTAGACGCGCTGCAAGCTCCTCAGGAATTTCCTGACCCCTTACGAAATCAAACCAAGACGAAGCGCATAACGGATTAGCTCAGCCGTCGTTTCTACCCCCAGCGCCTCCATCATTTCATACTTGTGCGACTCAGCAGTTCTCGTCGAGATAGTCAACTCGACGGCGATCTCTTTCATCGTCATTCCTTCGCTGATCAGCTTCAGCACTTCACGCTGTCGCGGCGTGAGACTCAACCGCGGCGGCCCGCTCGCGAGTGGTCCAACCGGCTTGTTGGTGATCAACGGAGTGAGATAGTTGTTACCCTGCGCGACTTCCCTGATCGCCGTAACTAACTCTTCCCCCGCAGCTTGTTTCAAAACATAACCCGACGCGCCGCAGCGAAACGCTTCCGCGACGAGCGTCTCGTCGTCGTGCATCGTCAGGAAGATCACCTTCGCGGCGTTACCGTCCTTCCGGATGCGCCGCACCGCATCAAACCCGTTGAGCACGGGCATCGAAATGTCGACCAGAATCACTTCCGGATTCAAACGAAGCGTGGCTTCGACTAAATCTCTACCATTGCCGACGGTGCCGAGTAGTTCGAATTCGTCGTGCAACAAACTTTGCAAACCTTCGGCAAACAACATGTGATCGTCGGCGAGTAACAGCCGTATTCGGTTCATTGTTCTTAGTTGGTCAACGGCACTCTGGCGACGAGCGTCGTGCCTTTCTCTGGGGTCGAATGTATTTCACAACTTCCCTGCAACAGTCTCAGTCGCTCTTCAATACTAACGAGTCCGAGCCCCCCGCCTCTTCTGAAACCGTCGACGTCGAAACCCTTGCCGGAATCAGACACGCGCAACTCGAGCGAACCATTGTCACGCTTCAACGTGATCGCCGCGGAGGCGGCGCCGGAGTGTCGCGACACATTGCGCAAGGCTTCCACAGCGACGCGATAAATGCAAATCGAGGTTTGGAAAGGAACGCGTTCATCGCCGATCTCCGCGTTGAGCCTGACGTCGATTTGTTCTTCTTCTTTGAAGTTTCCAATGTACGACTCGAGTGCGGTTACGAGTCCGAGATGTTCGAGGACCGCCGGATGTAGCTGGTGAGACAAACGGCGTACTTCGTTTGTCAGACTGTTTGTCTTGTGACGCAGATCGTCCAGCTCGGTGATGAGCTCCGAGTTCGCGAGCGGCAGTTGTCGTTTAAGCCGGCTGATCGAAACGGAGAGCGTCGCGATCTTTTGACTGAGATCGTCGTGCAGCTCGCGCGAGATACGACGGCGCTCGGCTTCCTGTATGTCGATCAGCCTGCCGAGCAGACTCCGTACTTGAGTGTGGCTCTGATGAAGTTTTTGCTGGCTGTCTTGCAAAGCTCGTGAAGCTCGTTCGCGATCGGTCACGTCGCGAACGATGCTCATCGTCTTGTTGCCTTCCATTCCAATCAAACGCGCTTCGTAATGTCGTTCTTCCTGAGCCATTTGAAGCGAGTATTCGATCACTTGCGGCTCATCCGTGCTGTTACTGCGCTCCAGGCAACGGACCACGTCCTCGGCGAGTTGAGGCGGTAACACTTCACGAACATTCTTGCCCAAAAACAGTTCCGGACTAAGCAGCAAATTGTTGCGATCTCGAGCGTGATAATCGAGGTAAACACCCTGGTTCGACATCAGAAAGACCATGTCGGGATTGGCACTCAGCAAAGCGCGGTTGCGTTGTGATGTTTCGTCGCGTTCTCTCATCACAGCCGTGAGAAACAGGAGCGTCATCGCCGCGACAATCAGGAACGACTGCACTGACATAGCACTCTCTTCCGGAGTCGCACCGGTAAATGGACCACGGCCGTTGATCGCCCCCCAGATCGCAAAGAAACTGACCGACATCAAGGCCGCGCTGGATCCTCTCGGGCCAAACCTGATCGAGGCCCACAACAGGAAAGGCAGCGGCAGATATAACGACGCCGGGGTCGTGTTCTGGACCAGTTCTCGCGTTCCAAAGCTGATTATTCCAACAATCAACAACCCGGCGGCGAGGCAGGCTGCTTCGACATAACGCGGCGACGTGGCACCCATCAGCGAACGAATGCCGCCTCCCTTCCAGGTCACAATCAACGGCACCAGCGTCAACGAGGCGAGGACGTTTGAGAAAACACGCATGCGGAACACGTCCCAGTAGGGGCTGGTGGCAAAGTGATTGAGCGCGACGAAACCGGCATCAAGGAACGACGACAGGAACGGACCGAGCACTGCCACGAGAATGAACAGACCGACGTGGTACGAACTGTCGAGCCTGACCTGTTTGGTGAAGTAACGGAGAACTGAAGCGCCGATCAGACCTTCGGTGCAGTTGCTGATGTACCAGCACAGCATCATCGGAATCGGCACGCCGGCATTCACTTGCGACAACACGTGCGCGGGAAGTACAGCCAGTAGCACCAACCACCACGAACTCACGGGAGTAAGCAACAAAGCGGCAAAGAGGATCGAGTTCGGCGGCCAGAGCGTGGAGACGGGATGCGGCTGGAAGGTGAGGGCGAAACCGATCTTCGCGCCGATAAAGTAAGCCGCGCTGACCGTGACGGCCAAGAGGACGGAACGCAGAACATGATGGTAGCGCGTGATTAAACTGACGCGTTGTGGTTCTGCCGTCCCCACGACGAGCTGCGACATTCGTCGTGCCTCCCTGGTTTGATGCATTTGTAGAAGGTCAGTTCAAACTCGATGACGCGCCGGGCTGTGCGTGTGCGCGGATTATAGCACGGCCATACGACTCAGTGTTTTTTGGGCTGGCGATGGGCTTTTGCTTAAGCGTTTGAAATCCCACCCACGTCAGTGGGTGGATTGTTAATTCCAACCTACTAATCCGTGCTTAGAAGCTTTTCGAATCCCACCAACGACAGTTGGTGAAAGTTTCACTTCCTACCTGACGATGGCCGGAGATGAACGATCCACCAACTATCGTTGGTGGGATTTGCAGAAGTTGGTGAACTGTTGTGTAGGTTGCCGTTGAACAATCCACCCACTGACGTGAGTGGGATTTCAGCTTTTTGGGGCTGATGATGCAATAGCTGTTGCTAGTACTTTGTGGACGATCTGACCTCGCCCTCCGAAAAACTCCTATTGCGGAAAAGAGAGGCGGGCACGATAATGACGAGCCATAGGCCTCGTAACTGTTTGCTTCAGTTGGCCAGAGTCCCTTCGAGTTCACAACCGAACTTCGAGCGCGCGCTATATTTCGCCCGATATAGTCAGGGAAAATTAACTTATGATCAGAACCGGCGGACCCCCGCGCCGTGACGGAGCATGTACAACTATCTCCCCCGGCTCTGCCGATCCTTTTTGGGTCAGTCCCTGCGGTCTCCCCTCTTGTTGGGTGCCGTACTCGTCTGCCTGCTCTTAACCTTCACGCGGATCGCATTAGCCTTCAACGCGTCGGATCCGGACATCACAGCCTGGCAACAGTATCGATGGCAGATCATCGGCGCTGTTTCGTTGATGCTGGTCGAAACGCTGTTGCTCGTTTTCCTGCTGATCAGTCGAGCCCGACAGCGCCGCGCCGAAGCAGAGCGCGAACGATTTGCTCGACTCGTCGAATCTGAACACCGCCGTCTCGACGAATTTCTTTCGAACGTGCCCGGTCTCGTTTGGGAGAGTCGTGTCAGCACCGACGGATTGACCCGCAACGAGAACTTCATCAGTCAACACGTGCAGAAGATGTTGGGTTACACCGTCGAGGAGTGGATGTCTGAGCCGCGCTTCTGGCTGAAGATCATCCCCGAAGAAGAACGCGAAGAAACGCTTCGCATGAACGACGCAATCTTCGCGAGCGGAAACGACGGCGTGGTCCAACATCACTGGAAAACCAGTGACGGCCGCCTGCTGTGGGTTGAAGCTCACGTATCGGTAATTTTTGACGCCAACAACGTGCCCGTTGGCCTGCGCGGAGTCACGCTCGACATCAGCGAGCGCAAGGTAGCGGAAGAAGGTCTGCGCAACGCGTTGATCGAAGTCGAACAACTCAAGGACCAGTTGCAGAAAGAAAACATTTACCTGCGCGAGCACGTCGATCTCAAAGAAGAGTTTGAAGAGATCATCGGAGATAGCGACGAGATCAAGTACGTTTTGTTCAAGATCCAACAAGTTGCGCCGACAGATGCCAGCGTGCTGATCCAGGGTGAAACCGGAACGGGCAAAGAGCTGGTCGCGCGCGCGATTCACAGCGCCAGCCCACGCAAAGATCGCCCGATGGTGAAGATCAACTGCGCTGCCTTGCCAGCGAACCTAATCGAGAGCGAATTATTTGGTCACGAGAAAGGCGCATTCACCGGCGCGCAGATACGCAAGATCGGCCGCTTCGAACTCGCCGACGGCGCCACGCTTTTCCTCGACGAGATCGGTGAGCTCCCGTTGGAACTTCAGGTGAAGCTGTTGCGCGTGCTGCAAGAGGGTGAGTTCGAGCGACTCGGCAGTTCGCAAACACGCAAAGTCGACGTGCGGATCATCGCTGCAACCAATCGAAACTTGAAGGTTGAAGTTCAGAATGGATCATTTCGCGAGGACCTGTGGTATCGACTGAACGTCTTTCCGATCACCGTGCCGCCGCTCAGACAACGCAAATCGGACATCGCTCTGCTCGTCAACTTCTTTGTCGACCAGGCGAATCGCAAGCTCGGCCGGATCGTGAAAACGATCTCGCCGCAAACAATGGAGACTTTGCAGAACTACTACTGGCCCGGCAACGTCCGCGAACTGGCGAACGTTGTTGAGCGAGCCTTGATCAACAGCAACGGCACCGTGTTACAACTCGCGGACAAGCTGGACGCCGAGTTAGCGGTGCCCGCAAACGCCAGCGATCATTACAAACCGCTCTCGAGATTGGAAGACATGGAACGCGACCACATCCTCTCCGTTCTCGACGCCTGCGAATGGCGGATTGAAGGATCAAGTGGCGCGGCGGACGTTCTCGGCCTTAACTCGAGCACGCTCCGCAGTCGTATGAACAAGCTCGGCATCAAACGACCCAAGCCTCAATTCTCCGTGGCTTCAGCTTCGAAAAACTAGATGTCACCTCAACGTTAATCGATTGTAGTTTCAGCCATTAGAAAAGAATCCGCGAAATATCGTGGCCCCGCGATATGTTGCGGTTTCACGATTCCAGATCTTTTAAAAAACTGCGAGTTTCGCTGTGGCCCAAAGTTCGCAGGAGCATTTGTTACCGCCGAGCAACTTAGCAAGCCACGGAGTTAACGCGGATGATCGTTACGACCATTAGAATGCAAACCACCCCGGAGAACCGTAAAGAGCTCATGCAGACGTTTCGCTCGCTGTCCGACCCCATCACGAACGGGCACGGATGCAAGAGTTGCAGGATTTACCGCGAAGTCGGAAACGAAGAAGCGGTGATCGTTATTCAGGAGTGGGACAGCCGGAATCATCTGGACAAGCACCTTCGGTCGGATGAATTTGCGGTGATGGTTGGAGCGATGAGTCTCCTGGAGCAACCCGACACAGTGGAGTTCCAAGTGCTCGATCATGTAGAGGGCTCCCGTTCGGTGGAAGCAATCAGGGCCCGAAATTTTCACGCCGAAAGGTGAAAAGCCATGAGTTCCCCAAACTCAAACAACACTGTGGTCAAAGTGAACTTCTCCCCCCTGGCGAAAGGCAAAACAGCCGCCCACGCGAGTTGGCGTCCGGCGATAGCAGCGAACGTCGCGCGAGGATGGCACGAGTCGGAAAGGCTATTTTTCCAGGTTTTCCAGAACAGTGCTCAACCGATGAGCATCACGACGCTGGCGCACGGCCGATATCTCGACGTGAATCCGAGCTTTCTCTCGTTGCTCGGCTACGAACGTCACGAGGTCATCGATCACAGCTCGCTGGAACTCGGCATCTGGGAGAACAGCGCTCAACGCACCGAACTCGTCAAGAGACTGCTGACTGACGGCCTCGTCCGCAATTTCGAAACTGCCTTACGCGGCGCAAAGAAACAGACACGGATCTGGCTTTCGTCTGCTGATCTGATCGAGATCGATGGCGAGCAGTGCATCCTGGTGATTTCAGACGACATCACGGAACAGCGGCGCTCCGAACAACAACTGCGGGACGTGAGCGCTCGTTTGATTCGCGCGCAGGAAGAGGAACGCAATCGCATCGCTCGCGAACTGCA
>DATANW010000061.1:0-7243 GCA_036266055.1 Pyrinomonadaceae bacterium
CATCCTGCTTCACGGCTCGGTCATAAACCGTTTTCTCGACGAAGTGCGTGATGCGACGGTGCACGTGGTCCCACTTGAACTGCGGCAGGACGGGGAGCGCGAGATCGTGGAATGAAACGCGGGTGTAGAGCATGGGACTAAGGGCAAAACTGCTGACTGGATATGCGGTGTTCATCGCCGCTCTTGTTCTGCTCGGAACGTGGAGCGCCTGGCGTTTGCACGACATGGGGAAAGTGTCGCGCCGGATCATCTCCGAAAACTACGACTCGGTGGTGGCCGCGCAGGAGATGAAAGAAAGTCTCGAGCGACAGGACTCCGCGGCACTGTTCGCGCTCATCGGCGCGCGCGACAAAGCGCTAACCCAACTAAGAGAACATCGCGCGCGATTCGATGCGAATTTTCAAAAGGCGGCCAACAACATTACCGAGGTCGGTGAACGGCAAGCGATCGAAGGTATCCGGAACGAGCGCGATGTCTACTATCAACGTTTCGATACTTTCATCGGCCGAGCGACAAATCTGACCGGCCCACGCAGCGAGGATGTTGAGCTGCGCAGGGAATACTTCACGCAGCTCGAACCACAGTTCAACAAGCTTCGCTCTGCCTGCGAGCACCTGCTGCAACTTAATCAACGCGCCATGCTCGCAAAGTCCGAAGCTGCGGCCGGAGTGGCCCAACTTTGGTTCTACCGGACGCTGTTAATTGCCGGAGTGCTGATCATCGCCGGAGTCGTGCTTGCCTTCTTCCTCGCGAAACGAATCGTCGGACCGTTGCGTCAACTTACCGAAAGCACAGCCCGAATTGGTGCCGGCGATCTCGACGCCAAAGTGGAAATCAATTCACGTGACGAAGTTGGTCTGCTCGCCGCTGAATACAACCGCATGGCCGAGCGCATTCGCCAATTGCGCAACTCGGACCTGGGCCAACTGCTCGTGGCCCAACAGACCACCGAAGCAGCGATCGATTCACTCTACGATCCGGTAATCGTCACGGATGAAGAAGGCCGTGTTACCAAGCTCAATCCTGCTGCTGAGGAGATTTTCGGTCCCGAAACGGACAACTCCGGCAAGCACGTCGCCGACATCGCGAGCGATCAACGAATTGCGGGCGCCGTGGCGGAAGCGTTGGAATCACGGCGGCCCGTTGCCGTCGAACTGATGTCGTCAGTGGTTCCTCTCGGCGTCGACGGGTGCGAACGCGCGTTCCGTCTGCGCACGACGCCGATGCGCAATGACGGCAAGCACCTGCTCGGCGCGGTTACGCTGCTCGAAGACGTCACTCACCTGCGCGAGATCGATCGTCTGAAATCGGAATTTATCGCCACCGCTTCACACGAGTTGCGCACGCCGTTAACCAGCGTGCAGATGGGTGTGCATTTGCTGCTTGAAGGAGCAACCGGCGAGTTGAATGAAAAACAGGTGGAAGTGCTGAGTGCCTGTCGCGACGAATGCGACCGCCTGGACAAGTTGATGCTCGACTTGCTCGATCTCTCGCGCATCGAGGCTGGCGAAAATAAACCAACCCTTGAGCCGGCCAGGACCACTGATGTGATCCTCGCTGCCACCCGCGAGTTGCGGCCGCAAGTCGAGTCGAAAGGACTGGCGTTCACGGTCGATGCTCCCGTTGCACTTCCGAGCGTGATGGTCGATCGAACGCAAGTCGAACGAGTACTAGCGAACCTGGTTGGCAACGCAATCAGGTACACCAGCGAAGGCGGGATCAAGATCAATGCCTCACTTCGCGGGAGCTTCGTTGCCGTTTCTGTTTCAGATACGGGAAGCGGAATCTCGCAGGAGTATCTCCCGCACATCTTCGACAAGTTTGTGCAAGTGCCGGGTGCGCCGACTGGCGGCGCCGGTCTCGGACTCGCGATTTCAAGACTGATCGTGGAGGCCCACGGCGGGCAGATCAGTGCTCAATCAGAACCACACAAGGGGTCGACTTTTACGTTCACGTTGCCGATCGCCGTTAAGGCCCAATCAGTTCAAAGGACATGAGCAAGCGAATATTGATCATCGATGACGAATCGCACATCCGCCGCATGATGCGGTTGACGCTGGAAGCCGCGGGCTACGAAATCGCGGAAGCTGAAGACGGTAATGCGGGTATCGAGCTTTATGCGAACGGCACGGAGTGGGACGGAGTTGTGTTAGACCAGCGAATGGCAGGGATCGACGGCCTGGAAACTCTTCGTCAACTTAAGAGTCGCGATGCAAATGCGCGCGTGGTGATGGTGACCGCCTACGCATCGATCGAACTCGCCGTCGATGCGATGAAGCTTGGCGCCACTGATTTCGTCCGCAAGCCGATGACACCCGAAACATTACGCAATGCCGTCGCGGCGGCGTTGGCGAAGGCTCCGCCGCGTGTCTCGCCCGCGACTTCGCAACCGGAGCCGCCGCTGATCCAAACCATCACGATGAACGGTTTCACGATCCTCGACGATGATGACGCTCCCGCGGTTGAAGAAAACCAGCGTCGTTTCACCGTCGTCAGTCCTGATGGACGGAGGCACGACGTTTTGGTCGAGATCGACATAGAAGTGATCGGCTACGTGCACCGCATGACGAACCGTTGGCTTGCGGCGTCGAACTCGTTTTGGTCCGTCCAGGCGCAGGAGCTGTTGACCGATTTTCTGTGGAGCCACGGCGAGGTGCCGCCGCTGCGACGACTCGTGCTCAAGAATCTCGATCCGGATCGGCTTCCGGTTGCGGCTCGTTGGACCACCGGGAACTAGGGCGAACACAGACTTAGGAGGAAAACAGAAGCGAACATGGCGACAGCGATCAAGCGGTTATTGGTGGGAAAAGCACTGCGAACCGAGCAGGCGACGCACGAGAGACTCACGAAGAAAACGGCGCTCGCCGTCTTTTCGTCAGACGCACTCTCCTCGACGGCTTACGCTACGGAAGAGATCCTGCTGGTTCTTGCTGTTGCCGCGGCCGCGACCGCGAACGGCTCTTTCAATTACGTAGTGCCGGTTTCGATCGGGATCGCGCTGCTGCTGGCGATCGTCGCCACGAGTTATCGCCAGACGATTCATGCCTATCCCTCCGGTGGCGGCGCTTACATCGTCGCCAAAGACAACCTGGGCACTACGTCCGGGTTGATTGCCGGTGCGTCACTGCTGGTCGATTACGTGCTCACCGTGTCAGTGTCGATCGCAGCGGGTGTCGCGGCGATTACGTCCGCGGTGCAGGGGACGCGTTACGCCTGGCTGGAAGAACATAAAGTCATCTTGTGTTTGATCTTCATCGCGTTCATTGCGATCGCGAACCTGCGCGGCGTGCGGGAATCGGGCGCGCTCTTCGCCACGCCGACTTACGTGTTCGTCGTGAGTTTTCTCTTCATGATCGTCTTCGGTTTCTTTCACTATTTTGTGTACGGAGGCGCGGCGCCAATCCCAACGCAAGACGAACTCAAGACGGCCGAAGGCTACCATCTCCAACCACTGACGTTATTTCTTTTGCTGGGCGCTTTTTCAAACGGTTGCGCCGCGCTCACCGGCATCGAAGCGATCTCCAACGGCGTACAGGCTTTCAAGAAACCGGAAGCGCGAAATGCGGCGACCACGCTCGTTTGGATGGCGGTGTTGTTGACGATGATGTTCCTCGGCACCAGCGTGATGGCGTATCTCTATCACGTGCATCCGAAACAAAGTGAGACGGTGATTTCGCAGTTTGCCCGCATTATGTTCACCGGCTCGCTCGGCTGGTTTTACTACGTGGTCCAGGCCGCGACGGCGGCAATTCTCGTGCTCGCAGCGAATACGGCGTTCGCCGATTTTCCGCGGCTGTCGAGCTTGTTGGCGCGCGTTCGTTTTCTGCCGCGCCAACTGGCGAACCGGGGTGACCGGCTGGTGTTCTCAAACGGCATCGTGATACTCGCGATCTTCTCCGGCTTGCTGGTGATCGCTTTCGGTGGTGATACGTCGCGCTTGATCCCGCTTTACGCAGTGGGCGTTTTCTTGTCGTTTACTTTGTCGCAATCGGGAATGGTCGTGCACTGGTTGAGAGAACGCGGGCAGGTAAATTCCAGTTGGAAGAAGTCGATCGTTATAAACGCGGTGGGCGCGCTGGCAACGTTCGTGGTGCTCTGCGTTTTCATTGCGACCAAGTTCATACATGGCGCGTGGATAGTCGTGATAGTTGTTCCCCTCATGGTCGTGCTGTTCAAGTCCATTCAGCGGCACTACGTCCGCGTCGCCAAGCAGCTTTCAACCGAAGGTCTCGAGCCATTGAAGCCGCTCAGACACCGCGTAATCGTGCCGATTTCAGGCATACATCGGGGGGTCGTCAGTGCGTTGCAGTATGCGCAGTCGATCGCCTGCGATCATGTGCAGGCGGTTTATGTCGACTTTGAAGAAGAAGCGACCGCGAATCTGAAGGACAAGTGGGAACGCTGGGGCGCCGGAGTGCAACTCGTCGTGTTGCCTTCGCCGTATCGGGAACTGACGCGTCCCTTACTCAAACACATCAACCGGCTCAAGCGTGAAAACTCGAACGATATGATCACGGTCGTGCTGCCGGAATTCATTCCCGCGAAGTGGTGGCAACACGCACTGCACAATCAGAGCTCGCTGCTGTTGAAGGGATCGCTGTTATTCAAGAAAGGCGTGATCGTGACGAGCGTTCCGTATCACCTCGAACACTAGAACGCTTCAGTCACGCCGAGAGAGAGGCCTTTACTTTCTGACGATGCAACGAAAACCCAGATGGCAGGTCGAGGTGTCGACTGCCTGGGCCATTCGCGCTGCGGGACGATAACGCTGGCAATAATTCGGCGCGGAAAGGTACGACCCGCCCTTCATCACTCTTCGAGGGATCTTTACGTTCGGCGTGCGCGGGTCGTAACTGTTCTCCGGCTTCCCCCCGCGAGGATTGACCATTGCGCCAGAAGTCTCTTCGATCTCGCTGTGTTGCTGATACCAGTCAACAGTCCACTGCCAAACATTTCCCGCCATGTCATAAAGGCCATAGCCATTCGGCGGAAACGATCCGACGGGCGCAGTCCATTCATACCCATCAGTCAACAGGTTCTCGTTCGGAAAATCTCCCTGCCACGTGTTCGCGAGCACCTGGCCGCCAGGTTCGAACTCGTCTCCCCAAACACACACCTTGCCCTCCAACCCTCCACGCGCGGCAAACTCCCACTCAGCTTCAGTCGGCAAGGCTTTTCCCGCCCACGTGGAATACGCACACGCATCCTCGAAAGCGACATGGACCACTGGATGTTTGGCGAGACCCTTCAGCGACGAACCCGGCCCCAGCGGATGACGCCAGTTCGCGCCCGGCACATACGTCCACCACTGGTAAGCATCACGAAGATTAACTTTGTGTCCCGGCCTGCGAAAGACAACCGACGACGGCACGAGCCGCTCCGCCTTTGCGCCGGGATGGTCCTGCGGATTCGGCAGGCGTTCGGCGGACGTCACGTAATTCGTCTCTTCAACAAACCGCGAAAACTGCGCGTTCGTAACCGTGTACTGGTCCATCCAGAAACCATCGACAGTGACAGCGTGCGCCGGCGCTTCTTCCGGATAAAAATCGTTCGACCCCATCGTGAAGGTGCCGCCCGGGATCCACACCATGTCCGCGGCCGGCGGTTTCTTGCTCATGACAGAAGCTCCTATTGACACTTGGGCCATGTCGCTTAATTTGTGTTCTCCTTATCGGCTACGAAATCCACAGTCACTTTGCTGCGGGCCGTACTGGTGGCTTCGAAATTGAGCTTGTCGATGGTCTTGCCGTCCGGCCGCAGGAACAACTTGCCGCTGCCTTTCGCATTGTTCGCCACGGTCCCGCCCGTGATCTTCAGCGCGATTCCCTGGCTGAGATCGCTCGGTTTCGTCCAGCGACCACGAGCCATCAATTGCATGTCAGTGACGACGACGATCTCCGCGTCGCCGTTTGCTCTCAACGTCACGACGACCGAGTAAAGCGGCCGTTTTCTGACCTCGACACCCGGATCGGTAACCGTGATCGTCCCCTGCCCTTTAGCAGTCGCCGTTAATGAAGTGAGTTTTGGCGTCTGCGCCGGCGCCCCGGCAAGTAACACGAGTATGAGAACGACGACGTGCACGAGCTTTGATTTCATGTTTCTCTTCCTCCCTCACGTTGAATACCGGTCTTCCTTATCGTAAAGATCGCGAACGGCAGCGGACGTAAAGAACTCGCCCGCATACGCCTTCTCGACCGCCTGCTGGAGATCGGTACTCATCTGCTGTTTCAGCACGTAGCCGAGTGCTCCCGCGTCACGTGCTGCCCGGACAAAGTCCGGGTCGTTGTGGACGGTGATGAAAACGATCTTCGAGGGACGAGTCTTCTTCAGAATGGAGGCCGCTTCAATGCCGCTGATGACAGGCAGCGAAAGATCGACGACCAAAACGTCGGGTTGCATCGTGTCTGTCGCTTCCAGCAGCGCGCGACCGTCATTCACCGTGCCGACGACGTCGTAATTTTTCGACAGGAGACGAACCACGCTGGACCTGACCGCGGCGTGGTCTTCTGCCACCAATACACGAATCCTGCTCAACGTATCCCCCGTTTGTCACTCCACCGTATTGGCGATCTGCGCTGGTAACAACTGGCAGAATTAACAGTGGGCGCGCCGAGCGCGCATAGCGGGTATAGCCAGACACCCGGGTCTGTGGAGTCGAACCGATATTGCTATCGGCTCTCAATTCGGGAGGGGAATTCGAGCTTCGATCTGCGTGCCCCGGTTCGGGCGCGATCGAATAATCAATTTACCGTTCGCGAGCCGCAAACGTTCTTCCATGCTGATCAAACCGAGCCGGCCTTTGTGCCTCGCCACGTCCAGCTTGAAGCCTTTACCTGAATCGGTGATGAGTAGGTAGAGCATGTGCTTGCGACACCGTACCTGCACTCGCGCGGTAACAGCGTTGGAGTGTTTGATCACATTACTCAACGCTTCCTGCACGACGCGATACGCGCACAACGCAAGTTCCTTGTCGAGGTGTTCGAACTCCAGCGTGTCGTCGCACGCGATGAATTCGATCTGCAAGCCGCGACGACCGGAGAAGTCGTGACACAGGCTTTTTACCGCCGGCAGTAAACCCAGGTAGTCCAACTTCGACGGATGCAGCCGGGCGGACAAACCATGAACGTCCGCGGAGACGTCCTGAAGCCGCAACGAGAACGCGCTTGCTTGCCGCGAGATTTCGAGGTCGTCATGCGCTTGCCCGAATTCCTGGAGATCGACGCAGAGCAGCGCGAGTTTCTGA
>DATANW010000062.1:0-5342 GCA_036266055.1 Pyrinomonadaceae bacterium
ATCGGCGATTTGTTGTTGGCGGTAGTTTTGTGAACACTGATTTCACAGAAACTTAGGCCAACAGTTTAGCACTAAGCCGGCGCAAGTATTCGATCTATGAAATCTACCACCTCTATACGCGTCTTCCGTTGCAGCAAGTCCCACGGGAGATCCAATGTCGCGACTTCCGGCGTTGTATCGCCTGCTTCGCTCAACACGTCGCTATTACGATCCCGCGTACGGTTGTCGCGGCGGTAGGTGAACACCAAACGATACTCACCCGGCTTCAGGAACGAACCTGACGGCGTTGGACCAGTCGATACGATCATCAGTCCCGATCCGTCAGCCTTGCGAAGGACGCTGAACGGCAGAGTGTCATAGTTGGATTGACCCAGCTCAGCACGCAGCACGGTAACGCTGGTTCGTTTCCAATCCAGCGGCTCGGGACTCTGCACCAGCAACGCGATCGGATCATCACGCTGTTCGACGCGCGTTACCCGCAGCACGGACGTCGCCGTAACACCAGGCACCAGCGCCGACAAACCAGCGAAACCGCGTGACTCTTCCTCAGTCAGCGGACTGGCATCAGGTTTCGCGGCATTCACGAACGGAGCAGCATTCGCATCGTCGCCAATCGCCGCCACCGGCATCCTGTTTTCAAAGCTGTCTATTTGATCCTTGAAGTTCTTGAAACGTGAACTCAGGAAGCTGAAGCGATAGACCACCGGCGCCGTCGTGCGAAAATCGTCGACGTAAATGTCCGCGAATCTCGCACCCGACTGTCCTGAAGTGTAGAAACCAACCGAGCCGGTAGCGATCGTCGAATCCGTCGCGGTCAAGATTAACGTGACTTCGTGGGTTGTCTTGTCCTCGTGATAGACGTTGAACGTCGAGCCGGTGACTTCAACGATGATCGGAAAGGTGTCGCGCCCGCTCGGAGGCGTGAACTGTGTCGTGTTCGCGAGCGACAAAGGCGCCGCGCCACCGTTCACACGGAATATTTCGCATTTCGAGGGCGTGCCTCTCTCAATCACCAACCGGTAATGCTGACCAGCGTCGCGATAACGCCACACCACACCGGCGCGTCCGGCGTTGTTGAACTGGAGATAAACCTTCATACGGTAATCGGTCCAGTTCAGCGGTTGTTCCGGATGACTGTCGGGCAACTCAGACGCCGGCGCATTAGTCCACACCAGCAAGCTGGTGGCATTCTTCATCTGGACCAACTCGGAGTCGGCGTCGACTGTAGAGATCGTCCACTGCGACACTTCGGGTCCCGCAAGGTCTCGCACCTGCCAACGGCCGAATTTCCCTTGTAGCCCATTGGCGCCGCCGGTGTAACCCTCAAACGCGTCGTGCAGCAAGGCCGGAACAAGGCGCGCTTCACACAACGTCGAAGGCGGCAGCAAATGAGCGATCGTCGTGGCGTTGAAGGTCGTGTCCGTGACTATCGAATCGATCGGAATGAGACTGCAGCCACCGCCATCCAACACGGACAGCCAGCGCTTTTCGTGATCGCGCAGCGTTACGGTTTCAGCGTCGCTCCACTGGTTAGTGAGAACCAGGCGGCGGCCGTTCTCATCGCGGATCGCACCGTTGCCGTCGTGCACGTGAATCGACAGATCGCGATGGCCGACGCGGTACATGAGATCGACGTAGTTCTCGTCAAACTCGAGACCGATGTCGTACGCGCGATAAGCCAGTTGCGACGACACCGGATTCGCCGGAGTCGGTTCGACAGTCGGCGGCATCGTCTTGCGAACGTAGCGCGAAAGATCGTCGAGCGAGCTCACGTACTTGTCTGCCGTCGGTGCGATGGCTTCAGAACCGGCCGGTGGAGTAAGCCGGGCCGCTCCCGGAGGACCAGCGGTACGGAAGAAAGCAAACTCCGTCACCGTTTTTGTCTCATTGAGGCTCGGGAACGGTCCATCGCTCTCACCGCGCATGCGCGTCGTGGTCGTCACCGCCAAGCGGTATTTCGTGTGCGGTTCGAGCACTTCGCCGGCCTGTTTCCAGCGATCGAATTCCTCTTCGAAGTGACTGGAGAACACGCTGCCGCCGATGTCGATGATCTTCGGAATAAGCAATGTCGGCGTGAACATCGTCAACACCTTGTCACTGCAAACGACGAATCGATCGTTCGGCAGAACGAGCACGCCCCAGAAGGGGAGCGGCCAATTCGTTTCCAGTACTTCCGGCTCGGTGCTCTTCCCGGTGACATCGAGCCGCCCGAGCCAGTTGCCGTCGGGATCCCACTGCATCGCCAGAATCGAGTTCTGCTCGCCGGTTTCCCATTGGAGAAAGGCCGTGATATCGAGTTCATTGAACAAAATCTTGCGTTCGTGTTTGATGAGATCGATCCGCGTCAATCGTCCGTGGATAATGCCCTCGCCGTTCTCGCAGACATAAGCGGTGATTCCGTCGTTCGCCAGTAGCAACCCAAAGGCATTAACGAACCCCTTTTCGATCACCGTCTTTTGGCCGACTTTCAGACCCGCGAGTTCGACGCTGAACAACCTGCCTTCGACGCCGGTTTCGATGACGTACGCCTTGCGGTTCGTTTCATCCAACGCGATCTGGCACGGCTTGAACATGCCGCTGGTAACGAGGAAGGCTTGAGAGCGATCGGCCCTGATGCCGGTAACGTCCACGCGCAGCAACGTTCCGATTTCTTCCGTGATGTACGCGGTCTTGCAGTCAGCGGTAAGAGTCACGCCGATCGGTTGGGTGTAGCCGGTGCCGAGCTCTTTGTACTCGCCGGTATTCACGTCGATAGACGACAGCGTTCCGGTCGCGTACTCAACCAGGAGGATCCGGAAACGCTGCGAATCATAGTCGCTGCCCCTGACACCCTGCAGACCGCTCGCCAGCGTAAACCGTTTGTACTCCCCGGCTTGATACCAGATCTCCGTGAGATCCTTACCGGTCAGGTCGACGTAGGGAGCATCAAGTGGTCCTCCTGCCTTGCCTAAAGTTCCGTTGCCCAGCGTATCGAAGGCCTGAAAATCGGCTGCGTCAATGAGACGGCCGTCAGTGAGCGCGATGCGCACGAAGCTGGATTTTTGAGGCAGCCTGATGAGAGTCCTGGCCCCGATATTTTTTCCTGAGATTCCGAACGCGTGATGAACTCCGTGTGATGGATGCTCCAGTTCCTGGATCGAGAACCCGACGTCGCGGATCACGTTGAGCGTGTCTTGAGTGATCGCCAGTCCCGGTTCGTCCGGATGCCTAAACGGATCGGGCACGTTCGGATTGACGGCGATGTTATCGAAGCCCCATCCCTCGGGGATGACCATCTGACACGGGTAGTCGCTGTGTTCGTCAGTGAACCACTCGTCCCACGAACGGCTCGTGCGTCGCGTGTACTCGAACGGCGTCTTGGACCACAACCACAACTTCGTTTGTCCAACGTTGCGGCCACCACCGCCCGGCATCAGTGGCACCGGCGCCCACGAACCGAAGAGCGTCGGCACGCCGGCGGCGTTCGCTGTGTCGCCCTTGCGAGCAACCGTGTCCCATCCACCGGCGTTGTTCAACTTCGCGAGTACAACTTCTTTCAGTCCGTAGCGAAGACTTGCCGGTCCACGGCCGAGTGCCGGATCACCGATGCGTTCGAACTCGGGTTCGACCGGCATCGCATTGACACCCACGAGAGCGTCGTCGTTGATGTTGCGCGCGAAGGTGAGGTGCGGTCGGCTGTCGAGCGGCACGATCGGCAGATCGTCGAGACTGTCCGGCGCCATCTTGCGATAGTCCGGGTTGGCGGCCGGATCGAACGGGTTCTCCCAGAATCCGTCCTCATTTCCGTCGTAATTCGGGAACAGCAATCGTTTGCTGCCGGGTCGGTCCTTGCGCGGCAGCGGCCAGCTCGTGCTCGCTTTGAAGTGTTCGATCGCGACTTCTTTTAGCGCGAGCGGGAATGGCGGCTTCGTAGGTTGCGGTCCCCATTCGAGGTGCACACCAGCCGAGAACTCCGTAAGCGGCCACGGCAGATCGATCGCGACATTGAAGTCGCCCGTGATGTGCAGCGGATCGAAAACGTCCGCCCCAATACTCGCGTCCACTGTTATGCCGGCGCCGAAACCAAACACCGACAGCTTCGCACTACCGTGCAGCGCGAGATCGCCGTAGAAATGCGCAGGCTTCCAACTCACGCGCGCGTTGCCGTCGATCCACGCTTCGAGACCGACGCTCAGTGGTCCAAAGTTCCAATTCTGTTGGAAGCCAACCCACGCACCCATCGCTAACTGCTGCGAGTTGAGCATGACGTAGGAATAGGAATCGAAGAGTTTAAAGAGACGCGCGGTCAAACGCCTGTCGCGCGGTTCGTCTAAACCGACGTTGAGATGCCAGTCGTTCGCATCGTTGAAGTTGAAGAAACCGTCGGCGGAACCGTGGATGTCGATGAGATTGCCGTCGTTGTCGTAACTGTATTTCGCATCGAGTCCGAGCTGGAGCGTGCCCGCGCGTCCGTCGAGCACGGCGACGGCGCGGAAGTTTGCGTCGTCGGCAAGCGTCGCGCGTTCGCGCAGAATGTTGGCCGAACCTTGCAGCAGCAGGATTGGACCAGGGAACACGATCGCGAGCAGCATGCGGCCGGAGAACGTGTGACCGTTGTCGGCAATCGTGCCGAGCGTGACACCCGCGCCGAAGGCCATACTGCCGAGAACCGGTTTCCATTTTGTGAGATCCGTAACGCCATCCTCGCGCTCGTGATACCAATCGGTCTCTGATCCCAGCTCGTACCACGGCTGGTCGGGTGCGCGATCCGGTTCCATGTTCATCGCGAACAGACCGGCTGCGCCGTAAATGCCGAGACCTGTGGCAAAGAGCGGAATGCCCGCGGGAAACTCCGCCGCCAGATAGAGCGCGAGATACGGTTGCGCTTGATTCCCGTCCTTCATTCCAAACACGGCCGTAGCATCGACCTGCATGTTCAGCGCGATCAGATCGAGTTTCACAGCGCCCTGAAACTGCTTCTTGTCTTTGTCGTAGGAAACTGCGCCGGAGAACTTCAGCGTATTCGGCACTTCGAAGTTGACACGTACGCCGTTCAGCGTGACCTCGGCTTGGTTTGAACCGTCCTCGTACCAGGTAATTCGCAGTCCTTCGACCGACGCACCCGCCGGCATGCCCTGGACGAGTTTCACGCCACCCGAGAACCCGATCCACTTGCTGCCATCTTCGTTCTTTCCGAAACCAAGCTTGCTGATCTCAAGCTTGAAACCCTTGAAGTTAACTTCATACGTTTCGCGCAGGTTCAACCAGCCGCCCTCGAGATGGATGTTGCCTCTGGTATCGATCGACAGTTCGTCAACTCGAAAGCTGGGCCAGTCAACACCGGGTATTAATGGTTTGATCTC
>DATANW010000063.1:0-15101 GCA_036266055.1 Pyrinomonadaceae bacterium
GTTCGTCGCCTTCTTGTCGCGGCCGGGTTTGTCGAACGAGATCGTCGGCGGCTGATCGACGAGGACGGAAACGTCGTACTCGTTCGAGCCGCGAT
This sequence comes from Pyrinomonadaceae bacterium, assembly GCA_036266055.1. GTDB lineage: Bacteria > Acidobacteriota > Blastocatellia > Pyrinomonadales > Pyrinomonadaceae > PSRF01. The sequence continues at coordinate 96 of DATANW010000063.1, forward strand.
ACGCTTCGCCATCGGTGCTCACGAGTTCGATGTAGTAACTCGTATCGGCAGTGACGGTAAGCTCGCCGACAAAATTACCGTCCTGCGGTTTCATCTCGACCTTCTTGCCGTCGGCGTAGACGATGCGCGCGGCGCGCACTTTGCCCGTGAGTTTCGCCGTGATGGTCGCCGTGGTTCCTTTCAAGGCAGCGATGTCGCCGCCGTCTTCGATCGTCTTCGTGGGAAGATTCGTGAACGACGGGAAGTTGAGCGTCAGGTCGAGCTGCTTCACGTAAGGCAGATCGACGACGTTGAGTTTGAAAACTTCGGAGCGAATGGTGTTCGACTCGACGAAGTATTCCAGCGAGTCCTGAATGTTGAAGATCGAGAAGCGGAAGTCGCTGCGCAACTTCGCGGGTTCCATCGTCTGGCCCTGGAAGTCGTTTTTCGAACCGAGCGGGCGCGCGAAGATCGTCACTGTTTGCGAGTCGAAGTTGACGAGTGTCGCGGTGATGTCCTGATCGGATCCTTTCGGAACGCGAGCGGTGCCGGGTTTTACTTTGATACTCATCGCGTTTGCCGACGCGGCGAGTGTGGTTGGCGTCACGAGTTGGGCCACGCCTTCGGAGATCTCGCGTGGTCCCCATTTGAGCACGCCCGCGAAGAGCAAGAGACTGGCAAGTGCGGCGCCGCCGTACATCATCAATCGCGAGCGGCGAATGACGTTGCGCACGTCGAGTGTGGCGGAGACGTCGTTCGCGTCGCGATAGAGCCGGTTGACAATCGCCGGCGAGATGTTCTTAGCGCTTCCGTTGGCAAACTCGACAGCGGTTACCAGGCGGTCTTCGGCGCCAAATGTCCGCTCTTCAATTAGCCGAGCGAGTCGCGCGTCGGTGATGCGTTTGAGCAGCGGACGAACCAGGGCGAAGTAGATCGTGGCGAGAACCATGAGCAGCGCGCCAAGGCGCAGAACAATCAGTGCAGAACCGTTGTAACGATATCGGTGTGCGGCCCAGCCGGTGAGCAGCAGGACGCCGGCGACCACGCCGAGGCTGATTGCCGCGCCGCGCAGTGAAAGCAGAAGTTGCCGTCGCGATCTCGCTCGACGAAGGAGATCCTGCAATAGACTTGGTTCAGGGCTCATTTCGTTCATCACATGGACCCCCTGTCCGCTCAGCCAATCATTTTGACCATTTTGGTGCGCCGTGCCAACACGGATTCCGACAACAACAGCAAAAGCGCGACAAACAACAACGACCACCAAACTCTCTGCCGTCCCTCGACTTCTATCCCGCTCAGATTTCGATTCGCATCACTGCCTTCGCCGGCACCCGTGCCTCCAGTTACACCTGCGACAAACTCGCCGAAGTCCAACTTTGTGAAATCGCCCTCAGCTCCGTCAGTGTCGACGGCGGCGAACCCCGGTTGATTGCTGTAACGCAACCGGTAAAACCCGAGTTCGCGCGCGGTGACGAGCAGATCGCCGTCGGGTGTGTTTCGCGTTTCTGAAAGACGCGCGCCCGCCGGCGTGTCGACCGGCGGCAATTGTCCGTTACTTTCCTTTCGCACCGTGAACGTTTGGCCCAGGCCGTACCACGAGTTGTCCTCGCGCGCGCCCGCGTACCGAACCATCTGATGAATGAACGGCAAATAGAGCGGCGTCAGCGGGAGATCGTTCCAGCTTGGACCAAGCGACGAAGTAAAGAGCAGCACGCGACCCTTCCCGGTGCGCGACTCAACCAGCGCGGGACTGCCATCCTCGAAACGCGCGAGCACGGTCGCGGTCGCGGCTGGTTCAGAACGGAAGTAGCCGATAACGTGCGCCGCGGCGAGCCGTCCACTCTCCTGAAACACTTCGAAGATCGGATGGTCGAACTTCACGTTCGTGATCGCAACACTCTCGCCCGCCTTCGTCTGCACGGCTTCACGCAACGATGCGGGCATGATGCGTTGCAGCGCGTTAAAGCTCTCGACGGTCGTGCGTGGTCCGGCGGAGGCGATTACCTGGCCGCCCGCTTCGACAAATTTCGTCAACGCATCGGCAAGTGCGCCGCTGATTGGACCAGCATCGTTCAGGACCACGAGTGAGTACTCCGGAATGGCCGACGGATCGACGGCTCCGGTGGTCTTCAGCGTGAACGTGAACGGCAGATCGTCGTTCGTAGTCAGCGCGCTTTGCAGGTGCAGACTGTCGCTGCGTCCACGCGAAGCACTCTCGATGATCAAAGCCTTCGCCGGGGTCTCGCGATTCAAAGTGAAATAGAAGCGATTGTCGGGAGCGAAGTCACCGGAAACAACGTCGATCGTGCAGCGATTCGCGCCTTCGTTGAGGTTGAAACCGGTGAACTCGATCACCTTCGCGTCGCGGCTGTTGAGACTGATGTCTCGCTTCTCGACGGTCTGTTCGTTGATCTGGAAATCGACCTGGATGTGATCGCGTGGCGTGTCGCCGAAGTTATTGATGTGGACCGCGAGATTGTCGAGATACTTTTGTGCGAACACCACGCCACGCGCTTCGACGTTCGTGATCGCGACGTTCGGAACGGGCTCGTTTCCGGCGACGTCGAGCGTGGTGAGTTGCGTACTGTTTGCGAGTTTGAAGGTCGCGGTGTTTTGACTCCAGCCGGGCGCCTGGAAGTCGGAGATCATCACGATCTTCTTCGGGCCGTTGGTTTGAATCTCGCCGAGCAACGATTCAGCGCCGCGCAGCGCTTGTTCGTAATCTGTTCCGTCCCAACCGGCGGTGAGACTCCTGATCGCCATGCGCAAGCGGCTCTTATCGGGAGTGAAGCGACTGATGACGGCGTAACGTTTGTCGAACAACAAAAGCGCAAGCTGTTCGTCAATGCGCGCATCGTCGACTGCGGCTTCGGCACGTTTCAGGGCTTCGTTAAAGAGCGGCTCGCGACGCATGCTCAACGAATTGTCGACGAGGATCACAGTCGCGCCGGCGGCGGTGTTTTCTTTAGCCGAGCTGCCGCCGCTGAAGAACGGGCGTGTGAATGCGATCACGATCAGCAGGATTGCGAGACAACGGAGCAGAAGCAGAAGAACGTTCTGAAGCGTGCGCCGGCGGATCGTGCGCTGCGGCACCTGACGCACGAACACGAGAGCCGGAAACTGGACCTTTCGCGCGCGCGTGCGCCGCACCAGATGCACAAGTATGGGGACGGCTAAAGCCGCGACTCCGGCAAAAAATAATGGGGTCAAGAACGACATTCGGTTTTAGATCTGTGTTACCGCCCGGCCCGCCGGGATAAAAACGAAAACAACGCAAAATCCAGCGGCTGCTTAGTCGTCAGCATTTCGTAGTCGACGTGGTTCGCGGCCGCGCACGCACGCATATCGCCAACATGCTGCTTCATGCGCTCGCGATAACCGCCCATGACGACGTCGGGAAGAACCGGCATCTGTTCCTGCGTTTCGGCGTCTTCGAGCAACAACACCGGATCGCTGAAGTCGAAATCGAGCTCGTTTTGATCGAGCACGTGAAACGCGACCAGGTCGTGGCCCTTGAACCGCAGATGCTGAAACGCTTCTTTCAACCGGTCTGCCTGATCGTAGAAATCCGAGATGAGCACGACGATGCCGCGGCGCGTCAGTATCTCCGCGAGTTGATGCAGCGACTCGGCGAGACGCGTTTCACCGCCCGGCTGAAGCATCGACAACGTGCCGAAGATCGTGCGCATGTGTCCGGTGCGATTACGCGCGGGGACGTGCGTATGCACTTTGTCGGAGAACGCGACCAGACCAACCGCGTCCTGTTGGCGGTTCAGCAGGTAGGCGATCGAGGCCGCGAGAAACTGTGCGTACTGCAACTTCGTTACCGAGGTCGCATGCGCGTAGTTCATCGAGGCGCTGGTGTCGAGCAAAATGTGACACTGGGTGTTCGTGTCGGCGCGATACTTTTTGATGAAGTAACGATCGGTGCGGCCCAGCAAGCGCCAGTCGAGATAACGCAGGTCGTCGCCGGCGTTGTACTGTCGATACTCGGTGAACTCAGTCGAGAAACCGGTGAACGGCGAACGATGCAGACCGGACATGAAACCTTCGACAACCGCGCGCGCGAGCAACTCGAGCGATCCGATCCGCGCGAGCAGTTCAGGATCGAGAAACCTCGTTGTAGTCGTTTGCGGGGACATGCGTTACTCGTTTAACCACAAAAGGCACAAAACGCACATAAGGCACAAAAACTTGAAATTGAATTAGGTTGTTCTATAACGATCTCCTTCACCCCTGCTCTTTCTCTCTCCCTGCTTTCCCAACCTCTACTTTCTTCCCAACTCTACTTCTTCCCAACTCTACTTCTTCCCAACCTCTACTTTCTTACCAACTCTACTTTCTTCCCAACTCTACTTTCTCTTTATGCCTGCTTTCCTTTTGTGCCTCTTGTGCTTTTTGTGCCTTTTGTGTCTAAAGTCCGCTCTTCGGTTCGGGCACGTGGGCGATCAACTGCTTGATAACTTGATCGGAATCGACCTTCTCCGCCTCAGCCTGAAAGTTCAACAACACGCGATGCCGCAACACGGCCGGCGCGACCGCGCGTACGTCTTCACAGGAAACGTTGTAGCGCCCACGCAGGATCGCCCGCGCCTTCCCGCCGAAGATCAAAAACTGCGACGCGCGCAACGACGCGCCCCACGTAACCCACTTGTTCACAAAGTCCGGCGCCGACGGCGTCCCCGGCCTGCTCGCGTTCACGAGTCGCACGGCATAACGCGCGACAGTGTCGGAAGCAGGGACCTGCCGCACCAGTCTTTGAAACGCGATGATCTCATCCGCCGACATCAGCCGTTCGAACTCGTAGTCCTGCGGCGAAGTCGTTTGCTTCACCACCTCGACTTCCTCTTCTTCAGGCAGGTACCCAATTTTGACGTTGAACATGAAACGATCGAGTTGCGCTTCCGGCAGCGGATACGTGCCTTCCATCTCGATCGGGTTCTGTGTGGCGAGCACGTGAAATGGGCGCGGCAGATCGTAACTCACACCCTGGACCGTGACGCGTCCTTCCTGCATCGCTTCAAGCAACGCAGCCTGCGTTTTCGGTGGCGTGCGATTGATCTCGTCGGCGAGCACGATGTTGGCGAAAATTGGACCATGAATGAACTGCATTGCACGCCGGCCGGTGGCGCGGTCCTCTTCAATGATCTCGGTGCCGGTGATGTCGGCGGGCATCAGGTCGGGAGTAAACTGAATGCGCTTGAACGAAAGATCGAGAACGCTGGCGATAGTGCGGACGAGCAGGGTCTTGGCCAGCCCCGGAACACCGGTGATGATCGAGTGGCCGCCGACGAACAGCGCAAGCAGCACCTGCTCGACGACCTCGTCCTGGCCGATGATGGCTTTTCTGATTTCCCGCAGGAGGCGCTCGCGCGCTGAACCCAGTTTGTCGAGCAATTGCTCGTCGCTGATCGTTAATTGGTCAACGGCCATATTTTTGTTCTTTGCTCTTTGTACTCAGTTCTTTGTTTTTTGCGCTTCGACTCGAGTGATCCGGTACTGCAGAGACAAAGTACCAAGCACAAAGTACAAAGCACAGCTTTTACTGTCCGACAATTCTCAATAACAACTCCTGAGCCTTTTCATAACGCGGCGCGGCTTCGAGCGCCCGCAACACCGAGCGCTTCGCTTCGAGCTGCCGGCCGAGCGCGTGAAACGCAGTGGCGACATTGTAGTTTGCCTCCGCGATGTTCGGCGGCTCCAACGCGAGCGCGACCTGAAACTCGGTCAACGCCTGCGCGTTATCTTTTAGATCGGTACTCAACTCGCCCGCTTGCGTGTGCAACTTGTAATCGAACGGACTGATGAAGAAGCTGGCGCGCAGTGCGTCGAGCGCTTTTTGCTTTTCGCCAAGCGCGGAGCGAATGCGCGCGACGTTCTTCAACGCCTCAAGGTTGTTCTCGTCGGTCTTCACAAGTCGTTCGAGTATCAACGCTGCCTGCGCAGCGTCGCCTTTCTGTTCGAGCATCTTCGCCAGCGACTCGTACGGGTTTCCGCGTGCGGTCACGTACGGGAAGAGCTCGATCGCGCGAATGTAATGCTGTGCTGCTCCGGCCGTGTCGCCGTCAGCCGCCAAAAGTTCGGCCGCCCGAATACGCAGCGCGAACGTGTCCTGCGTCTCGAGTTGCTTCAAAACTTCTTCCTTCGTCATGGACGCGACCACGTTGTTCTGCGTGCTCAACGCCTGATGCAGCGGTCGCGCTTTCGATTCGACGTAAGCAAAGAACTCGCGATCGAAATCTGCCTCGCTGAGCTTCAACACCTGTCGCAGCACGTCAGGCGTCCGGCCCTTTTCGCGATACGCCGCGAGCATCTGAAGGATCGCATCAAAACCGAAACGCTCGGAGATGAACTCGCAAATCTGCGACGCCTCGAAATAGGCGATCGGCACATCCTGCGGACTGCGCGGACGCTGGAACGCGGCATCGAGATCCGCGATCTTGAACCAGCGTTTGTCCATGAATGAACCAACAAACATCGGGTTCCAATCGTCGCCCCAGCCTGGTCGCGCGCGGCGTTCTTCGTAAACAGAGAGGCCTTCCGAGAACCAGCGCGGGATGCGGTAGTCGGTCATCTGTAACGTGATGACGTGCGTGTACTCGTGCCACAACGTGCTGCCCCAGTTGAACTCGCCCGCGTCCCGCGCGGAAGGTGAATCCTGCACGATCACGACTCCGAAACAAACGCCGAGCGCGCCGAGACCGGGTATGCCCAACGTTCGTACCGCGAAGTCTTCATGGTTCGGAAAAATCTCGACGATGATCGGGCCCTTTGGCGTGAACTTGTACTTCGCCGTCAGCTTTGCGGCGGCCTCTTCCAGCAAATTCGCCGCGTACGGCGACAACACGTCGCTCTCCTGCGCGGAGGTCTTGATGATGAAACCGGCGCGCTTCGTCTCGCGAAAGTCGGCCATCGTGTCGAGCAGGTCGAGCGTGTTCTTGGCCCACAGGTTGAACGGATCACCCTTGAACGCCTTTTCGACCTCTTCGCGTCCGGTATCCATCTGGCCCAGGCGCAACAGGGCCATGCCGAGATTGAGGTGCGCGTCCCACAGTCGCGGCGCGATTTGAATCGCGCGACGGGCAAATGCAGCGGCTTGTTCGGTGCGGCGCGTGATCGTCGCGTAGTGCGAGAGCGTGTTGTAGACGCCGCCGTAATGGGGACTGATGGCGAGTGTGGCCGCGGCTTCCGGTTCGAACTCTTTGTCCTGCAAATAGAACATCGCCGCGCGCAACGAATGCGCCTCGAGCGAACGCGGATTGACCTTCAGCGCTTTGTCGATCTCGGTTGTAGCCGCCTCAAACTGGCCCGCGTCCAATGCCAGCGCCGCTTTCAACGCCATTCCCTCGACGAGGTTCGGATTGATCGCCAGCGCCCGGCCGAGCGCCGCGTCGTCACCACCGTCGATTCGTTTGTTGAGCGCGACATCGAGCTGAGCGCGGGCACTGTTGGGATTGATCTTGAGCGCGTCCTCGAGGAACTGGGCGGCGTCGCCGTATTGATACTTCCCGGTAAACAACTCAGCGGCGCCAAGCTGCGCGTCGAGGTAATTCGAGTCTGCCTCGATCGCCGAGCGATACATGTCGTTGGCGTCCTGGAACCGCTCGAGGTGCACCAGCGCGCGGGCGATCAGCGTCAACTCGAACGCCGATGCCGGATCGTTATCGGTGTAGTACTTGACGAACGATTCATAGATCGGTTTGGCGACCTCCTCCTGACCGATTAGATCGAGTACTTCCGCGCGGCGTAGATCGCTTGCGAGTTTGTCGTGCGGCGCGTCCGACTTCTGCGCATCGGCGGCGGCTCGTTCAAACTCCGCAATCGCTTCGATATGTTTGCCCGTGATCGCGAGCACTTCACCTAATTCATAGCGGACAGCTCCGGCGTCGGGAGTTTTCGTGAGGAAGCGTTTGGCTGTGGCTTCGGCTTCAGCGTAGCGCCCGGTTTCGATGTAAACGCGCAACAGCGCTTTTTGCGCGACGACGTCGGTCGGGTTTGAAACAAGCCGCGCGCTCAACGATTTGAACGCGTTGTCGTAGTCGCCTTTTTGCAGTTCGGCGAGACCGCGCGTTTCGTTTGTCTGCGATTGCGACAGCACTGACGGGCCAACGCAGATCAGCGACAGGGCTGCGAAGGTTAGCAACAGAAATAGGATCGTGGTCCTGGAGCGCATTAAGATCCTGCTTGCTTGATCGATCGATTCACTTTCGCCAGCTCGATGAAGAGACGTTCGAGTGTGGCTTCGTACTCGGTTTCCGGCATGTTTGACTTGCGCGCGATCAGTTGTTCGATCTCGCCTTCGAGACGCACGCGTTCCTTCACAAGTCTGCCCGTAGCGGCGCTCGCGGCTGCTTCGTCGACGCTCAACGAATCGAGATAAGTTGCGCGGGCGAGCAGTCCTTCGCCGGCTTCGGCTTTCTCACGTCCGACGCCGTCGCCATTGTCGTCGAGCAGTGCGTGTTCAGTCGCGAGCCGGCCGGCGCGTTTGTAGAATTCCTCGGTCAGACGGTTCGCGTAAACAAAAGCTTCGAGCACTGACGTGTGACCGTCCTGGTCCGTGTCGCCGTCGGTCGCGTTCAGGGCGGCGAGAAAGAACCCGGGGAAACGAGTCGCGTTCGTCTCCTGACCGTTGCGCGTCGCGGTCACGACGATGCGTCCCTTGGCTGAAAGCGGTTTGACGAACTCGCCGCTCGCGCTCGACATGTTGAATATGACGATGCGTTTCGTCGGCAGAGACGTCAGCAACTGGTTGTACTCTGACGCCGAGAGATCCGGTCCGACGAGATTAAACTTCGCTTCCTTACCGTCGTATGATCCGTGACCGATCAGAAAAACAAACAAGACGTTGTCGGCTGCGAGACTCGACTTCAGCGTTGTGAATGTGCGTTTCACTTCTTCCGCCGTCGCCTGTTTCTCTGACAGCACTGTGATCTGCTTCTGATCAAATCCATATCGCTGCGACAGGACCGAGCTCAGTTGCGTGGTCCATTCCCCAAACTGCTTCGCGTACTCCGGCTCGCCGCCCGCGCCGTTGATGATTACGGCAAACTTGTTCGGATCGTTTCTCTGGGCCACCGACGAGGCCGCAACCAACAGCGCGAGCGCCAATGAAGCCATGAATCTCATCACGCCAAAATTTATCAAGCCAGGCCCTCGCGTTTGCGCAGAAACCACTCGGCGCTCAACAGTCCAACGATCAGCAGAAAATTGATCGGCATGTCCCACAGATCTTTCGTCACGCGTTCTGAATAAGGCGTTTGCCGGTAGACCAGATCGTCGAGCAACGATTGCGCTTCCGCCGGCGTGTAATACTTCCCGCCGGTTTCCGCCGAGATCCGTTTCAATAGATCGCTGTTCTGTGCCGCACTGTAATACTCGCGATTCAGATCGCTCACGAGCACGCTCGACTTCGCGTTCAACGTACCGAGGCCCGCGCTGGTTCCCGTCAGTTCGATGCGATGTTCCCCCAACTCATCGGCCTTAAACTGACCGGCGTAAGTGTTGACGGAATTGAGTGTCGTAAACGTCAAAGGCACATCGACGATCGCGCCCGAGGGTTTAGTGACTCGCGCCGTCGCATGGGCATCGCTGACCGGGTTGTAACGTTTATCGCGAATGTCGGCGACGATGTTCACCGTGTCGTCCATCGCGTAAACGTCTCGTTCCGAGCCGATTTCGATCTGTTGCGGGGTTGCACTGACAACATACCTGAGCATCTGTCGCCAAAAAGTCTCGTGCGCATTGTTTTTTGAATCCATGCGCATCCGCCAGCGCCACGTGTCGGACGCGGTGAGCGCCAGCGTTTGTCCGCGACCGTATCGTTGTTGGACCAGCAGCGGTGCGCTCTGCGACCCAGCCCCTTCAACTCGCCGCGCTTCGAGCAAAACTGAGGCGCCGGGTTTCACGTTAGCGAGCACTTCTGACACGGAGATCGGCGGCAGTTCGTTCCACGCTTTTTGGTTGGCGCCGCGATCGTCCTGTAAACGCGTGATCGGATGCGTTTGTCCGGCGCCCGTGAGCACCGGCTTGTAGACAGCGGCGAAAGAGTTGGCGTCGTCTGGTGGACCACCAGTCAACGACACTGGCAGCAGATCTTCGATCGTGGTCCCTTTGTACTTGCCGCCGTCAAACGCGAGGCGACCGCCGATCGCCAGCAATCCACCACCGCGGCGGGCGACGAAAGCTTCGATCGCACGTAACTGGTCTGCGGTGAAGAACCCGGCTTCGACACTGCCGATGACCAGACCGTCGTACGAGAAAAGCTCTTCCTCAGTCAACGGAAAACCGGTAGCGAGTTCGCCTTCGCTGCCAATGCCCTGGCGATAGAACTTGTTCTCACCCGTGCGTTGGAGCGACACGAGAACGATATTTTTTTCGTTGAGCGCAAGCGTCTCGCGAATCTTGCCGAGCTCCCAACGAGGTTCGCCTTCGACGTGCAGCAGACGCAATGGTCCGGAGATAACTTCAACGAGCGCATCCTGCTTGTTGTTTTCGATGGTCAATTCGCCGTCCAACGGCGTGACCTCGACCGTATAACGATGAATTCCCGGTGTGGTCGGCGTGATCTCGAGATTCACGGCCTGCGTGTCGTTGCCGCGTAAGTTGAACTCCTCTGTTTTGATCGCGCGGCCGTCTTCGCGCACGCCGAGCAGGACTTTGGTCGCCTGGTAACCGCTCAAGCCGACATACGTTTCGATGTTCACTCGCGATCCGACCAACACTCGACGTGGCATGTTGATGCGCGTCAGTTCAGCGTCCACCGGTCGCGCCGTGTTGCCGACGCCGACGGTGAAAACCGGAATGTCGCGCGCACGCAGCTCGCGCAAGGTGGCCGCGAGATCGCGCGGAACGTTCGACGCGCCGTCGGTCGCGAGCACCACAGCGGAAAGCGGCATTCCCGACGAGCGTTTGATCGTTTCGTCCAGCGCGCCCGTGAGATCGCTCGATCTTCCTTCGGCGAACAGGTCGTCAGCGCCTTTCAGTCGCGACACCGCGCCCGAGAATCCGTAAAGGCTGGTTTTGAATTTGTCGTCGAGTCGATTCAGGAACGAGTTCGGGCCTGTTGAAAGAAACGTTTGCTTGACGTTGTCGATACGCGAGTTGCCATCTGGCATGTCGTGCAGTTTCATGCTGACGGAGTCGTCGACAAGAATCGCCACGTAGCTGCTGCGTGGAATCACCGACGACACGACTACCACCGGCCGCAAGAGCAACGTGACCAGCACCGTCAGGAGTGCGAGACGAAGGGCGATCAGTGTTGCCGTCGTTCGTCTGGACAGGCGAATACGCGGACGCAGGTAGACGAAATAGATGAAGGCAGCGGCTAAGAGAATGATGAGAACCAACAGCAACGGCCCCGGGCGCACGTCAAAGCCAAACCGGCCGTTAGTAAAAACGGCCTGCTCATGACCGAACAGAAACCGTACAAGTTGGTTCATTTTGTGGTGCTCGTCATTATACACGCCGCCCCGCGTGGGGCAGCAAAACTGCGGCGAGCGAAAGCGCGTTCCGATATTAGTTGCCAGTTTAGTAGCTACGACCCTGCGAACGGGTTGTTTAGGTAATCCGGATTTAAAGATTGGGAAGTCGGATGTCCGTAATTTATCGACCCTGATTCAGAATTTTGCTCAGAAATTTGTTCGCTGCTAAAGCATGCTGTGATATGTCTAGGCCGATGAACCTCAAACACCCTGCTGCCACGCTCGTGGTTTTGTTCGTCACCGCCTGTCTACTTCTCGGTTCGCTGGTTGCGACTTCGTCTTCGGCCCATCACTCGGCTGCCCAGGAACCTGCGAGCGAGGGACGACCGATTACACCAGCGGGCACGCTGGTGCGCGACGTGACGACTAAACGAACTGCCGTCGGCGCGTTACCGGTCGACTTCGTTCGCAGCCCGGACAAGCTCGGTCCGGGTGGACAGGGACGTTACTTAATCGCGGTCAACAGTGGTTATGGCATTCAGTTTCGCGCGAGCGGGAATCGTGGTGAACAGTCGCTCTCCGTGATCGATCTCAACCTGAAACCGGCGGCGGTGATTCAGAACGTTTACTTCCCGTCGCCGCAAAGCGTGAATGTCGGTGTCGTGTTCAGTCCGCGGTCAGAGGCGGATGGATCACACTTGCTTTACGTGTCGGGCGGATTTGAAAACAAGATCTGGATCTTTCGTTTTCATTCGACCGGGCGGTTTCCGATCAGTCCCGCGTCGCCTGGGCCGGAGACGAAGGTCGAAGCGCCGTTCATCGACGTGAGTGGTTTTGCCGATGAAGCGAAGTCGGCCCGTTACAACGCGGATCACGCGCCCGTTTATCCGGCCGGACTGGCGATCAGCAGTGACGGCGATATTTTGTTTGTAGCCAATAATCTTGGCGACAGTCTGGGCGCGATTACGGGCCTTCGCGGTGTGCGCAAGCTTCATCGTATCCCGCTGCGTCAGGATCGAAAGCAGTTGCTGTATCCGTATGGCGTGGCTGTGTTGCCGGGTGCGCGGTACAAGGTTTACGTGTCGTGTTGGAATGACGACACGGTCACGGTGATCAATCCGTTTCACGGAGAGCTGGCGCTGGTGCAGATCCGTGTAGGCCGGCATCCGACGGCGATGTTGCTCAATCCCGAAAGCACGCGACTGTATGTGGCCAATTCGAATGACGACAGCGTTTCAGTGATCGATACGCAAACTGATCAAGAGATCGAACGGATCAGTGTGCGGCTTTCTGAGACTGTGCCGCAGGGAAATAGTCCGGAAGGACTGGCGTTGAGCGGAGACGATCTGTACGTCGCTAATGCGCATAGTAATTCGGTTGCTGTGGTTGAACTTTCTCCGAAGTCGCGCGGTCAAGCTGTGTCTCGCGAATCGGATGGAGAGTGGTCGGACCGAAGCACGGTGCGTGGTTTTATTCCGACCGGGCAGTATCCGTCCGCACTCGCCGTTGTGGGGCGAACGATCTTCGTCGGGAACGGCAAGGGCACCGGCGTCGAGAACTCGTCGTTAGTGGTGAACAATTCAGGACGCGTTCCGAATGCGCCGAATGAACAGTATCCACCCGGGTCAACCAGCCGGCGACAAGGCGGGCAGTACAGCGTTTCGCTCGTCGTGGGAAACATCAGCGCGGTTGCTACGCCTGACGATCCGGCGTTGGCGCGCCAGACGCAGCAGGTGATGAGAAACAACGGTCTACTTGGTCCAGAGCGCACGCGCCTTTTCGCGGGTCGTTCGCCGATCAAGCACGTCATCTACATCATCAAGGAGAACCGCACGTACGATCAGATCTTCGGTGACGTCGCTGCTGCGGGTGATGGGACGAAAGCAGACGGAGATAGTTCGCTGGCGATCTTCGGCGGCGGGTCAGCGGCGTCACGGCCCGACGGTAAAAAGCAGGACATCTCGCCGAATCATCGTGCGTTAGCGATGCGGTTTGGTCTGCTCGATCGTTTCTTTGTGAACTCGGAAGCGAGTCCGGACGGGCATAACTGGTCCACGGCAGCTTTCTCGACCGACTATGTCGACAAGGCGTTTCGCTGGCAATACGGGCGGCGCGGACGCACGTACGATTACGAAGGTTTCAATCGTCTGCCGAATTATCAGTTTTTGAAGGGTTCGCCATCGCTGTTTGCGCCGGACGTCCAGGCGGAAGAGGTCGCCGGCTATCTGCGGAAGTACATTCCGTATCTTCACGGCGATCGCGACGTCGCTGAACCGGCAACGCTTTATCTCTGGGACGCCGCGGCGCGCGCCGGTTTGACGTATCGAAATTACGGGGAGTTTCTGGCGACGCTTTCGGAAGCTGATATCAGGGAAGTCAGGGAGAACCGCGAGAAGACGTATCCCGATATTTCCGCGACAGTCTCGGCGTTTCCGACTAAGAAGTCGCTCGAGGGACGCTTCAATACTCAGTATCGCAATTTTGACATGGCGACACCTGATGCGATGACAGTCGATTCGTATCGAGCAGCGCGCGAGCGTAATGCCGATCCGCTGATCAGCGGGTCGCATGCGGAGGCGCGGTTTCGTGGGAATTCGCGGTTGGGTGCGTGGCTGGAGGAGTTTCGCGCCTTTGCGGCGGAACGTGCGGGAGGAACCGCGGATCGTCTGCCGAATCTTTCAGTGATGCGGCTGTCGAACGATCACACTGATGGGTTGACGGCGAACAAACCGACGCCGCAGTTTTATGTTGCCGATAACGACTATGCGCTCGGGTTGTTGGTGGAGGCTGTTTCGAATAGTCCGTACTGGAAAGACACCTGTATCGCAGTGGTTGAAGACGATGCGCAGGATGGACCGGATCATGTCGATGCACACCGGTCGGTGGCGTTGTTGATCAGCGCCTACAATCGCCCGGGCGCGCTGGTGCATGAGTTTCATAACACGGTGAGCTTGATCAGGACGATTGAAATGTTGCTCGGCATCGAACCGATGAACCAGCTCGACGCCACGGCTACGCCTATCAACCTTTTCCCCACCGGACCCGCTCTGCAACCTGACCTGCGTCCATACAAAGCGCTGCTTCCTGACGTTGCCCTCGACAACCTGCTTACTCCACCCTCTCGCGACGCCGCCACCGCTTACTGGATGCGACGCACCGCGGAGCAGGACATGGCCCATGCAGACATGGCCGATCCCGAGATCTTGAACCGCATCATCTGGTTCTCCGTCAAAGGCGCCACGCCCATGCCCGCCGTCGCGCGTCTCCCCCTCTTCGATGCCATGCGCCTCGGTTTGCAGGAAGAACGTGAAGAGATCGCGGAACGCCGCCAGAAAGATCCTGATGATTAACGACGTGTTTTTGTGCACACAACTGTGCGTGCTATATTACGACGCAAGGAGCTTTAAAAGCATGTCTCACAAAACACCATTTCCGCCTCCCGGCTTTGATGAGTTATCAATCGAGGAACAGGTCGAATATGCCGGGGATCTGTGGGATTACGTCACCTCACAACCCGACCAAGTGCCAACGCCTGAGTGGCATAAGAAGATTCTTGCCGAGCGATTAGCAAAGTATCGCCCGGGTGAAGAAGATGGATGGAAGACGT
>DATANW010000064.1:0-13862 GCA_036266055.1 Pyrinomonadaceae bacterium
AAGCATGCGCGACGCTATCAATGCCGGCAAAGTTCCTGGTCCAAGAATGTTTGTCGCTACTCACATGCTGACCATCACCGGCGGGCATGGCGACTTCTCCTGCGGTTTTCACGAGCACTTGTTGCCGGAACCTGGTGTTCACAACGGCGTCGTCAATACGCCTGAAGACGCTGTGCGCGCGGTGCGCTATATGATCAAGTATGGAGCGGATCACATCAAGTTTGCCGCGACCGGCGGCGTGCTTTCGCTGGCGGACTCACAGGCGGGTGAGCAGCTCACGCTGGCCGAAATGAAGGCCATCGTCGAAACAGCTCACACACTTGAACGAAAAGTGGCGGCCCACGCGCACGGAGCGGCGGGGATTAAGAATGCGCTGCGAGCAGGCGTCGATTCGATCGAGCACGGCACGTATCTCGACGACGAAGCAATAGCGCTGTTCAAACAAAACGGCGCGTACATGGTGCCGACGATCAGTGCGGGCAAGTGGGTGGAATCACAGGCCAAAGGTTATCCGGCGGCGATTGCGGAGAAGGCGAAAGGTCTCGGCACGCTGATCCAGCAGGCGTTCGCACGCGCCTACACACAAGGGGTGAAGATCGCGTTCGGCACTGACGCGGGTGTGTATCCGCATGGAGACAACGCGCGCGAGTTTGAATACATGGTCGAAGCCGGAATGCCGCCCCTGGAAGCGATTATGGCTGCGACCCGTAACGCCGCTGACCTGCTGGGCAAGTCGGCGATCCTTGGCACGATTCAAGCGGGACGTTATGCCGATCTCGTCGCGGTCAGTGGAGATCCGCTCGCCGATATCAAACTGTTGTCGAACGTGAGCTTCGTTATGAAGGAAGGCAAGATCTACAAACGCGACCACGTCATGAGCGTCGATCCTTATCAGTGAATGCCCGGATAGGATTTTTGACCTTCCGTGATCGCAGCCGGCGTTACTTAAAACGGCGCGCGAACAGCCTGGCCGGGATAAATGCCTGTTTGTAGTTCGCCGTCCTTAACGACGAGCGCACCGTTCACCAGCAGGTACTTAACGCCTTCAGCATACTTCGCGGGTTCTTCGTAGGTGGACCGATCGATCACGCGACTGGCATCGAAGACGACCAGATCCGCGTCAGCGCCAACGCGAATCCTCCCCTTGTTCTTCATCGACGGCACACGTCGCTCGAGTCGCTGCGCCGGCATCAGCGTCATCTTGCGCAACGCGTCCATCAAACTCAATGTGCCTCGTTCGCGAACGTATTTACCGAGCACGCGCGTGTAAGTGCCCGCCGTGCGAGGATGTCCTTTGCCGTGGTCCAGAATTCCGTCGCTCGCGATCATCGTCAACGGATTCGCCAATGCTGCCTCGACAATCTCTTCCGTCATCGAGAACACGGCAACCATTCCGCCAGTCTTTCGATAACGCTCAAAACTCTCTTTCGTCAGTCGTTCACCGGTCGCGGCCCACTGTAAGTCGCCGTAGTCGATCCCAAAAACTTCCTGCCAGCCTTCGTTAAAGATCGCCGACTTGATGTCGGTCATGCCCGCGATGTAGGGGTAACACTCTGTCGTGACGTCGAGCTTCCGCGACCGTGCTTCAGCGATCATCTGGAGTAACTTCGGCGTGGCTTTGCCGCCGGTACTCTGAATATGGACCACATGCAACGGCGCGCCCGTGATCGCCGCCGCTGCAAGCACTTCTTCGAGCGCCTGCGTGCTGCTGGCGGGCTCTTTCAAGCCCGCGTTCCGCATGTGAATGTGACACGACGCGCCGAAGCGCGCCGCCACCCGAAACATTTCGAGGATCTCCCAATGCGACGCATTCGGCGTGTACTGGATACCGAACCCAACCGCAACCGCGCCTCGCTGAAGACCGCGTTCAAGTTGCGTTTTCATCTCGGCGATCTCAGCGTCAGTCGCCGCTCGCTTTGCAGCCTGTCCGCTCGGTAAGAACTCGGGCGGATCATGCATCGCCGCCATACGCGCGGCGAGGTGGCCAATGCTGACGCCGTAGTTGATCGTTGCTTTTCCCTGGCGTTCCGCGTACCAGCGATCGACGTCACCGGTGCCGACTTCCAACTCGAGCGCCGTGGTCACTCCGTCCATCGCTTTGAAACGATAGTTCTCTTCGTTCTGACCGTGCTGATGCAGATCGATGAAGCCCGGCGCGACGACGAGACCTTTGGCGTCGATCACCGTCCGGCCATTCAGGCGGGCCGTGGTGACAGCTTTGATCGTCCCACTCGAGATACCGATGTTGCGCACCGCGTCGAGTCGTGATTCGGGATCGATCACGCGCCCATTCAGAATGACGACGTCGTAAATCTGATTCGCGCTTGAGCTTGGAAGCATGGCGAGGGCGGCGAGTAAGAAACAGGCGATGATGTGTTTCAACATAGGTCCTTCGTCGCGAGATTGTAGCAGTAGAGTCGCGCGGAACTGTGATACTTTTTACCGGCCCTATGTCGACCCAATCCCCTCTAATTCGCGGTCTTGGCCCAGTCGCAACTACGGCGATCGTCGTCGGAAACGTCATCGGCACGGGCGTGTTTTTGAAGTCGCGCGTCATGACTTGCAACGTCGGCACGCCGGGACGCGTGATCGCTGTTTGGATCGTGGCTGGGTTGCTCTCGCTGGCAGGCGCGCTGACCTACGCCGAACTGGCTGCTATGTGGCCACGCGCGGGCGGCGAGTACGTTTTTATTCGCAACGCATACAACGCGCGACTGGCTTTTCTGTTTGGCTGGATGCGGTTTTTCGCGTCAGGCGCCGGGTCGCTTGCCGCGCTCGCCGTGGGTTTCGCGATTTTTCTCAACGTGCTGCTGACCGGAGCACTCGACGTCACTTACTTCAGTGTGAAGGTGGCCGGGTACCAACTTCCGTTCGGAAAGCTACAGCTCGTGGCGCTGAGTGCGATCGCGTTCATAACGCTCGTGAACTGCGCGTCAGTTTCCGTCGGCGGAAAGTTCGCCGCCACCTTGACTGCAATTAAGGTCGGGAGCATCGTGGCGCTCGGCGTGGGCGTACTCCTGTTCGCCACCGGCTCATGGTCCAACTTCTTATTGCAGGACACGGGCGGCGCGTGCGAAGGAGTGGCCGCTGCGGCGCGTGGCGGCAGCGCAGGATTTGCGGCGGCGATGCTCGGCGCGTTGTGGGCCTACAATGGTTGGAACGAGATGACGTTCGTGTCGGGCGAAGTAAAGGATCCGAAACGCAACATTCCGCTCGCACTCGTTACCGGCATGATCATCTGCATAGTGCTTTACGTCTTCGTCAACACAACCTACTTCTACGTTCTGACGCCGACGAACGTCGCGAACGTACCCGCAACTTCGTCCGTCGCCGGCGTCGTCGCCGAAAGTTTTCTCGGGGCTATCGCGGTGAGTTTGATTGCGGCGGCGATGATGGTCTCGACTCTTGGCGCGCTACACACTTCGACGATGGCGAATTCGCGAATTCCATTTGCGATGGCTAACGACGGTCTATTTCCCAAGGCCCTCGCGCGCGTTTCCGAACGGACGCATGTGCCGGTGCGCGCGTTACTGGTCCAGGGTATTTGGGCCGGAGTGCTCGCGCTTTCCGGTTCATACGACACGCTGACGGATTACGTGATCTTCGTGAACTGGATGTTCTTTGGGCTGGTGATCGTATCGATCTTCTTTATTCGCCGGCGTGTGCCGCGATCGGAAGGCGCGTATCGCGCGTGGGGTTATCCGATCGTGCCTTTGCTCTTTCTGCTTACGACGACGTGGCTGCTGATCAGCACTTTGATCACGTCGCCGGTTCGATCGCTGATTGGTCTTGGCCTAGTTGCGCTCGGGATTCCGGTTTACCATTACTGTACCTTGCTGCGACCCGCGACTTCCCAAACCGCCTCGACGCGCCCGCCCGACACGCCGTAGATCCGATTGTGCATGTTGACCGTGCTGCACACGTGATTCGGAATGATCTCCAGCCGTTCACCAACGCGATACTCACGCGTCGATCGCGCGATATTCAGGTTGCCATGTTCTTCGGAGAGGCGCTCGACCTCGGCGTCAGGATCCGTCTTGATCATGCCGAATCCTCTTCCCTCAGGCACCTGATGCGTATCCGAAGACAATGTTTTCGATCCGGCATCGACGATCGCGCGACCCGGTACGCTCGTACTCACGACAGTCGTGATCACAGATAGCGCGCAGTCTTCCAGTCGCGCGACGCCGACGCTCAGCATGTTGCGATCGTTGAAGATGTACATGCCGGGTCGTATCTCGTTTACGCCGGTGAACAGGTGGCCTTCGCGCGCGGTCGGCGTCGAGCCACCGCTTACGATTTCAACCGGCAGACCGGCATCTTCGAGTTTCGCAAGCGAGCGCGACAAAAACTCATTCACACTAACTCTCAACTCCGCGCGCTCGTTTTCGGTCACTTGAAGATGCCCCGGAAAGAACATCAGCCCCTTAAATTCCAGACCGGGTAAATCAGCAACAGCACGAGCGATCGTCAAAACTTCCTCGTCCGTCGTCACCCCGCAGCGGTGAAAACCAACATCGAGCTCCACCAGAATGCCAACCCGCACCTCTCTCCGCTTGGCCTCTGCGGCGACCGCCTGTGCTACTGCGACGGAGTCGAGTGAGACCGTGATGTTGGCGCGGGTCGCAAGGTCCGCGAGTTTCTCCGTTTTACCGGTGCCGATGATGGGATACGCGATCAGTATGTCAGTGATGCCGGCGTCGAGCATCACTTCCGCCTCGCCGATCTTCGCTACCGTGATTCCCTGCGCTCCGTGGGCCAACTGACGTTTCGCCAGTTCCGGAATCTTATGCGACTTCGTATGCGGCCGCAGGCGCAGGTTCCGGCTGCGACAGTACTCCGCCATACGCGACACGTTTCGTTCCATCACGTCGAGATCAACGACAACGGCGGGTGTTTCCAAGTCAGCTACGAACAACCAGAACCTCCTCTACTCGAGTTTGAACCGCTCTTCCGCAAGCCGATCGGCGGCCTTCGAGGTTGCAATGCCTTCAGCCGCGGCAATCTGAAAAATGTTGAAGACGGTGTCGTAGATCTCGTCGACCTTCGCTGCTGCTTGTGCTGCATCCCAACCAAGCAGTTCGCGACAACCGTTGATCACGCCGCCTGAGTTCGCCGCGTAGTCGGGCGCGTAAAGAATGTTTCGCGCCGCGAGCTCATCGCCGTGTCGCGGCTCGAGCAATTGATTGTTGGCCGCGCCCGCGACGATCTCCGCTTTCAAGGCATTGATCGTGTCATCGTTCAGAACGCCTCCCAATGCACAGGGCGCAAAGACGTCGGCATCTGCGTGATAGATGTCGTCCGGCGCCCAAGCCATCGCGCCAAAGTCCCTCACTACCGTCTCAACTTTTCGCTCATCGACGTCAGTCACAAACAAGTGCGCTCCCGCGTTGTTCAGATAAGACGCGAGATAATAACCGACACTGCCGCATCCCTGAATCGCGACAGTGCGTCCCTCCAGCGAATCCGATCCCCAACGATACTTCGCCGCTGCCTGCATTGCCCGAAACACGCCACGCGCCGTAACGGGCGACGGATTGCCCGACCCTGACAACAGCCCCGCCACGTGCTGTGTTTCCTGTCTCACAAACTCCATGTCGTCAGGACTCGTGCCGACGTCTTCGGCCGTGATGTATTTTCCGCCAAACGTCTCGACAAACCGTCCGTGCGCGTGAAAGATCGTGTCGCGATCGATTGGACCATCCTGCTTCAGAATAATGGATTTCCCGCCACCAAACGGCACGCCCGCCAGCGCATTCTTGTAAGTCATGCCACGCGCGAGACGCAGCACGTCGTTAATCGCTTCCTGCTCGTTTCGATATTGCCAGAAGCGCGTGCCCCCGATTGCCGGACCAAGGCGTGTGTTATGAATCGATATTAATCCGTGGTAATTCCCGTCAGTGCACGAAACAAGCCGCTCATGCTCCTGGTTCTTCAGTGGCAACTCATTGATCTTCATCGGTGGCGAACCTCTTCGTTGTGCTTAGTATAACCTTCGGGCGACTTGGAGAATTTGTACGCTGTCGTGTACTTTCTTGTTTCCGTAAACGCCCAACCGCCTTGTAAGGAGAAGACAATGGACCGATCCAAAACCTCTGTTTTGTTAGTTGTGTGTGCAGTTGTCCTCGTCGCAGTCTCGCTTTCACTAAACATTGCCGGCGCCCAGCAAAAACCCGCAGGCGTCAGTTTTGAAACCATCCCCACCGGCGATTACCGTGTCGATCCGGCCCATAGCGTCATCGGGTTTTCTATCCGGCACTTCGAGATCTCATTCGTGCGAGGACGCTTCAAGGATTTTACTTCGACGGTTCACGTCGACGCCGACGACATGACCAAGTCGACTGTGCAGTTCACCGCGAAGGTCGAAAGCGTCGACACCGGCGTGGCGGGACGCGACAACCACCTTCGCACGGCTGACTTTTTTGACGTCGCACAGTTTCCGGAGATGACGTTCAAAAGCACGAAGGTCGAGAAGAAGGGCAACGGTTATGTTATGCATGGCGACTTCACGATGAAGGGCGTGACGAAGCAGATCTCGTTTCCGTTCAATCTCACCGGAGCGGTTAAAGACAACCGCGGGAATGTTCGGTTTGGCGTGGCGGCAGAGACGAAGATCAACCGTCGTGATTACGGGATCAATTGGGGCGCGAAGATGGCGAACGGCGGCCTCAACGTAGCTGATGAAGTGATGATCGATCTTCAGCTCGAAGCGGTTAAGGCCGCTCCGCCGGCTACTCAGTAGTCCATAAAAACACGGATTCTTTAAACAATCGCGTTGCGGGCGATGACCTCGCGATAAAAATCCGCGCTCAACTTCGGCGTGCGTTTCTGCGTCGCGTAGTCAACGTAATGAATGCCGAAGCGGTTCGTGTAACCATCGGCCCACTCGAAGTTGTCCATCAAACTCCACAGAAAGTAGCCCTTCACCGGCACGTTATCCAGGGTCGCCCGACGCAGCTGCGCGAGATAACTGCGCAGGTACGTAACCCGATCCGTGTCGTAAACCTTCCCGTCAGCGGCGGGTTCGTCCGCCGCCGAGCAACCGTTCTCCGTGACGTAGATCTCTTTGACACCCCAAAGCTTCGCCACGTGCCGCGGTCCCCAGTAAAGCGCCTCGGGTGAGATAAACAACCAGAACGACGGCGCATGCGGGAACGACTTCGGACGCGGAAGGTGCGCAAAACCGGCCGGAGAAGACTCATCCGCGCGGACAAACTCATTTGTGTAAACGTTGATGCCAACAAAATCGAGCGGACTCGAAATGATCTTCAAGTCTTCAGGCGTGAACTTCGGTGCGCCGGCGCCATTCGATTTCAGATACCAATCGGTGTACTTCCCTTCCATGATCACCGTCAGATATTGCGCGTTCATCTCGCGCATCGCGCGCTCAGCCGCGGCAACATTTTCCGGCGTCTCGACCACCGGCACCGGAATCGTGATGTTCTCGGCAAGACCGATCTTCGTCCCAGGTTTCGCACTGGCGCGTATCGCTTGCACCGCCAGCCCGTGGCCCAACACGGCGTGATGACGCGTCTGGTTCAAGCGCAGACCTTCAAGTTTCAATCCGGGCGCGTGACTGCCCCAGCGATAACCGACCTCTATAAACGCGCCGAACTCGTTGATCGTGAAGATATGCTTGACGCGATCGCTCAAGCGCGCTGCGACATAGCCGGCATAATCGCCGAAAGCTTTAGACGTGTCGCGTCCTTCCCAGCCGCCGAACCGATCCTGTAACGACTGCGGCAGGTCCCAGTGATAAAGCGTGGCATACGGCTGTATGCCGTTCGCGAGCAACTCGTCGACCAGACGATTGTAAAAGTCGAGACCTTTCGGATTCGCTGGACCATCGCCGGTCGGAAACACGCGCGGCCACGCGATTGAGAACCGATAGGCCTTCGCGCCGAGCGCTTTCATCAACTGGATGTCGCTTTTGTAAAGATGGAAGTGGTCGTTGGCGACGTCGCCGTTCGCGTTGTTCACCACCTTGCCGGGGGTGTGCGAAAAGGTGTCCCAGATCGACGGACCACGACCGTCTTCTTTGACCGCGCCTTCGATCTGGTACGAAGCGGTCGCCGTGCCCCAGATGAAGCCGCGCGGAAACTCGCGCCCTCCTGCAGTGCTACCTTGCGTGGTTGCTTGCGCTGACGCCGCTGGTGCGATCGACGGTAACTCAGTGGTGGACGCTAGTGTTGCCGCACTCGCGATCTTCGCGAATGTACGTCTTGAAATTTTTTCCTTCACTTAGGGGACGTCTCCTGTTGATTCAATTTAATAGTCCATTTCACTTTTCCGGCTTGCGGATCCTGGGCCAATACAAACGCGCGTCCGCGCGGAACCAGTGTTAGCGATTGCACCCCGCTACCCGGCCTTGTAAACAGCCCGCGAGATTGTGCGTTATCGGTGCTGAAAACGCGCAGCTCAACGTTGTCCCAGTCCAGGTCTTTCGTGCTCTGCGCCACCTTGAGATGCGGCAAGACCGAATGGTTCTTCACCAGCAGCACGATCGGAATCGCGCCCGCCGTAATCTCGTGCCAACGCGCGCCTTCGTAAACACGTCCGCTTTGATAATCGATCCACGCTCCCGGCGGCAGATAAACCCGGCGCCGATCGCTGTTCGTGAACATCGGCGCGACCAGCAAGTCCGATCCAAAAAGGTATTGATCGTCGATGGTCCATGAACCGGGATCGTTCGGATAGTCAAAAAACAATGGTCGCAGCAGCGGGAACCCACGCGCGGATGAGTCCTTCGCCTGCGCATAGATGTAAGGCATCAGCGAATAGCGCAGGTTCAACGCTCGGCGAAAGTCGTCCGTCAACCCGCTGTCGTATTCCCACGGCTCGCGCGGCGGTACGCCATGCGCGCGGACGTGCGAGCTCAACGCCCCCCAGGCCATCCAGCGTCGATAAAGATCGCGCGACGGACGCTGCACGAAACCACCAACGTCGTGACTCCAGTAAGTAAAGCCGGACAATCCAAACGATAGACCACCGCGTAACGAAGCCGCCATCGCCGAGTCTGTATTTTCCGCATCGCCGCCCCAGTGCACGGGATATCGTTGACTGCCGGCCCACGCGCTGCGCGCCCACACGATCTCTTCGCCAGTGGTTTCTTTGGTGACTTCGGCGACGATCTTGTTGTAGCGCAACGGATAAAGGTTGTGCTCGTACCAACCGCTCACGCCCGAAGCGTATTGGCCCGTGAGTGGCGCCTGCTCACCGAAGTCGATCTTGATCGCGCCCACGCCAAGCTTCAGCAGATCTCTGACCTTGTTCTGGTACCACTTCACCGCTTCCGGATTGCTGAGATCGAGCGTCGCATCTTCCGCCGGAAGCTGGCCGCCTTCGTTCCTGACGTGATATCCCTTCGCGACGATCTCTTTCCACAACTCGTTCTTGCTCGTGAAATACGGGTACTGCCACAGGCTGATGTGAAAGCCCTGTTGCTTCAGATCGCTCATCAACTTCGCCGGATCGGGAAAGCGCGTCGTTGAAAAACGGTAATCGCTGCGCCACTCAGTTTCGAACCAGCCGGTATCGATGTGAATTACATCCGCCGGAACCTGGTGCGCTCTCAACTGCTGCGCCACGTCGCGCACCTGCTGCTCTGAGTTGTAAGTAGCGCGACTCATCCAGAACCCGAACGACCAAAGCGGCGGGACTGGACTGCGACCGGTTAAAGCCGTGTACTCCGAAAGCACGTCCTTCGGTTCACCGAGAAAGATAAACAAGTCGAGGTTCTCGTCGCCTGAATAGATTGTGTTGTGCGCGTCGTAATACTTGCCGATGTCGAACGTCAACGGCGCGCTGGTGTGCACAAACATGCCGTAGCCGTTGCTGCTCAGAAAGAACGGAATGGGTTTGTACATCCACTCGTTTTGCGTGCCCATGCCGTCGCGCGTTGAAACGAGCACGTGCTGACCACGCTTGTCGAAGCGCGTGAACGACTCGCCACAGCCGAATATTTTCTCGTCATGCTGGAGTTCAAAAGTGGCGGCGATGCGGCGCGCCAGATCGTTTGAGCGGCGCACAAACGAGAACGGGATCGTGGTGAAGAACGTGTAGGGTTCACTGAAGTTCTGCGTACGCGTCAACAGTCGCCCGCGCTGATCGTAGATCTCGATGCGCCAGGGTTGCTTGTTGATTCGCACGCGTCCGTTTGCGCTCGTGTAAATGATCTCTCGTTCGTTCTGTTCCACTCGCCAAGACGCGTCCTTCGGAACTGGACCAGCGAGCATCAGCGATTCAGTGTCTGTGATCGGAACTGCCCGGGTCGAGATTCGCAACCGGATTGTGCGCGGGCTTACGAAAGCAATGGAAAACGGCAACACCGGGTCCTGATCGTATTCAGTGGTGGGAAACTCGCCGGGCGTTAGTTTGCGCGTAAAGCCAACGTCCATCTTGTTGAATGCCAGCGTCGTAGTTCTCGTGTAACGGTCCCACTGCAACGTGCCCTGGCCGGTGGCGGTGTCGAACGCCTTGATGCGACTGCCGATGAAGTAGACGTTCTCCAGCTTTTGAAAATCCTGGCTGACGTCCGGTGGATCGCCGAGCACCTGCGCGTGGGACAGCGAAGCGGTGAGCCACAAGAAGGCACCAAAAAAACAAAAAGAGATTGTCGTTCTCACTCTTATTCTCATTCTGCCTGTGCCTTTTGTGTTCTTGTTTGTGCCTTTTGTATTTACCGCTGATGGCCCACGATGTCGAAAGTGAAATCGATGTTGTTTCGCACTCTGACCATGCCGTGAAATGCTGAAGTAGCTTTGACGCCGAAGTCGTCTCGATCGATCGAAAACTTGCCTCGCGCACGCATGTCGTTGCCGGTCAACGTTACCTCTGTCGGGATCGTGATGCGGCGCGTCACGCCATGCAACGTCAGGTTGCCGTCAATCTGCAATGCGTAAACGTCTGCACCCGTCGCTTTGCCGGTCACGCTCGTGCTCTTGAAGACGATGTCAGGATACTTGTCAGGCTCGAGCACGATCTCGCGCAGCTCTTTATTGATGATCTGTTTTTGCGGTTCAGTGAAAACGTCGCGCGTCTCAACCAGCGACGCTGCCTTCGCCGTGATCTCCAGCGAAGCCGGCGTGATCGAGCCGGGAGTTATTTGCGCTTCACCTGTGAACTCGCGCACGGCGACGAAGTGGTCCTTTCCCTTGAACCACAGCAGGCCACCGGCATGAGCGCGCGCGATGAATTTGCTTTGAGACGCATCCAGGGTGTAACTACGACTGCCCTGATTGCCAACCACAGCCGCGGCGGCTGTCAACACTATTACAAGCAGACCAAGCTTTAGGATTCGCACAGCTCTCCCCCAATCGGTGTTCCGGACATCTTCGGTATTGGCTACCGGGGGCGCAGGGGGAACAGGATTCTACACCATTGCCGCGACTTGTTGGGTCAGAACTCCCTTTTCCAGATGTTGCTCGTGCGTCGCGAAACTCGCCGCGTGCGGATCGTGCGTGACCATGATGATGGTCTTATTCAGATCGCGATTGAGCGTCTTGAGGATTTGCAAAATCTCCTCGCCGGATCGCGCGTCGAGGTTTCCGGTCGGTTCGTCGGCGAGGATCAGATCCGGATCGGTAACGATCGCGCGGGCAATTGCGACGCGCTGTTCCTGTCCGCCCGAGAGTTGGCGGGGCTGATGGCCCATGCGGTCGGAAAGTCCGACCAATTCCAGCGCCGTTTCGACGTTTTTGCGGCGTTGCGCTTTGTTCAGTTTCGTCAGCAGCAACGGCAGTTCGACGTTTTCGAAGGCAGTAAGGACAGGGACCAGATTGAACGTTTGAAAGATGTAACCGACATGCGCGTTCCGCCAGGTCGCCATCTGGCTCTCGCTGAGTCCGGACAGTTGCGTCCCCAGCACTTCGACTGTGCCTTCAGTTGTGCGATCGATGCCGGCGAGCAGGTTCAATAGCGTGGATTTACCCGAGCCGCTGGGGCCCATCAGCGCGTAAAAGTCGCCTTGCTCGATATCGATACTCACGTTGTCGAGGGCGACCACTTCAAAATCGTCGCGCACAAAACGTTTACTCACATTGCGAACTCGAACTATTGGTTGGGCCATGTTATCTCCACTTAGCTATTGGACCTTCACGCGATCTCCGTCACGCAACTTATCGACGCCGGCCAGCGCTATCGATTCATTTCCACTCAAACCTTCCAAAACATGATAGTCGTCGCCGACTTCCCCGCCCGGGCGGATCGCACGTTGCTCGACCTTGTCTCCCTTGATCACAAACACAAACGCCGCATTGTCCTTGCGCACCACGGCCAGTTTCGGAACCAGAATGCGACCGCTCGAGTTGTTTTGACTGCCGGCGGAATTGTCGGCCAGAAAGTTGACGCGCGCGTTCATCTCGGGTCGCAGTTGCTGGTTGGGATTCTCGACTTTCACTTTGACCTGGATCGTCGACTTCGCGCGATTCGCCTCGGGCGCGATCTCGGCGATAAAACCCGTGTACCTCAGGTTCGGATACGCTTCCGGGATGATCTCCGCTTTCTGGTCCATCTTCAAACGACTGAAGTCGGTCTGACTAATATCCAGCTCGACTTGCAGATCGGTCAGGTCCGCAAGATCGACCACCGACGTGCGCGCGCCGGATCCGCCAAACGCCGACGGACTCACCATCTCGCCGCGTTCGACGATGCGCTCCAACACAGTTCCCGACACGGGCGCTTTTATTTCAGTCGCCGCCAGTTGTGTTTGCGCGTAGTCGACTGCCGCTTTCATCTGCTGAACTTCTGCTTCGGCGGCGCGAATCTCTTCCGGTCGCGGACCAACGTCAGTCATCGAGCTCGACTGTTTTGCGGCTTCCACCAACGCCGCTGCCGTATCGCGTTCAGCGAGCGCGCGGTCCAGCTCTGACTTCGACGCGACTCCGGCGTGAAACAACCTGTCCGTGCGCTGATATTCAGCTTCCGCGGTCCTCAATCTCGCTTCGGCCTGGAGCACTGCTGCCTTGTCTCGTATTTTTTCCTGCGGCCGCGAACCGGTGCGCAGTTGATCGAGACGTGCCTGGGCCGACGCGAGATTCGCGCGCGCCTGGTTCACCTGGGCGCGAAACTCGGTGTCTTCGAGTCTGACCAGAACTTGTCCCGCCTGCACGAGGTCGCCTTTTTCAACGCCGATCCACGCCACACGGCCCATGACCTTCGCGCCGACGGCGATCTTGTGATGGGCCACGACGTAACCCGTCGCCGACAGAATGCTCGCGCCCGCCGATGCGCCTGCGGTCTCGACGCGAACCGTCGCTGCCGAGATTGTTTTCGTGGTCGAGAAGAGAAACAGGTAAGCAAACGCAGCGAGCGCCAGGACCACGGCGATACCGAGCAACAAAAACTTCGGCGAACGGTTTTTGTTTCCCGGCGACGGCGCGGGCGCGCGATCGATCTTCAAGCTCCGCAACCGCTCGTTCAGGTTCTGCTGTTCTTCGTTAGACTGGGGGTTCGTAACCATTTCTTAATTACTTTAAATCACGCACGGAGCGCTTCGACGATCCGGAGTCGCGACGCGCGAATGGACGGCAATAGCGAGCCGACAAAACCGATAACAGCGCCAAAGGCGAGCGCCGTCAGGATCAAGTCAGGCGTGACGCGGAAGTTGAAAGCGATTTCGCTGAACGTGGCCCAGTTGGAAGTGCCGGTTGAAATGAAGTTCAACGGCATCGCCAACAAAACTCCCATCGCCGCGCCGAGCACAGAAACCGCGACTGACTCCAGCAGGAACGCGAGGAGAATACTGAACCGCCCAAAACCTAGCACTCGCAGCGTTCCGATCTCCTTTGTGCGGCGCGCAACCGCGGCGTACATGGTGTTCATGCCGGCAAACCCCGCCCCGACCGCCATGATGAACGAAATGA
>DATANW010000065.1:0-7606 GCA_036266055.1 Pyrinomonadaceae bacterium
TTTGGTCCAAGCTCGCCGATGTCGCCGGTGTGGACCCAACCCTGTTCGTCGGCGATCGGTTTTACGTCGCCGCGCCAGTAACCCGGCGAGACACTGTCGCCGCGCACGAGAATCTCGCCGTTCTCGTCAAGCTTCAACTCCTGGCCGCGCACTGGTTTTCCGATCGAACCATGAACGAGGCGAAACGGATGCGACAACGAAGTCAACGACGCTGTTTCCGTCATGCCGTACCCCTGAATGACTGCGTAACCGAGTCGTCCCCAAAAAGTCTCGACGTCTTCTTCCAGCGTTGCGCCGCCCGTGACGAACGCCCATAACCGCCAGCCGAAGCGACGATGAATACGGCGGAACGTCCACCAGTTGCGCAGGAAGTGGCGATCTTCAGCCGTCGCAAGATCGCGCGTGAGATCGGGGTAGTCGTAAAGAATCTTTTCGCGCAGCGTCTCGAGCACGCGTGGCACTGTGACTACCACGTTGATGCGTTGCTTCCGGGCGACCTCGATGATCTCGGAAGGCTTGTACGACTCGAGGAAGTGCACTTCGCCGCGCACGATCAGCGGCACGAAGATGCCCATCAACTGTCCAAACACGTGACTCAGCGGCAGCAGGCAGAGAAAACGCAGGGGATGGACCAGCCGCTCCCATTTAGCGTAACGAGAAAACTCTTTTTCGATCGGCGCGAGGTTCGCGAGCAGGTTTCGATGCGTGAGACAGACGCCTTTCGGCTCGGCAGTGGTGCCGGAAGTGAAGACGATCTCGACAAGATCGTCAGGTTTAATTTTTTCGTCGGTGTAAGGCAAACACGGATGATGTGCAATTGAACTTACAAAATCCGCGAACGAAAGAATTGGGATCTTGATCTGTGTTCCCAGTTCATCAGCCAGCAAGAGCTTCGCCGAGACCTGTTCCTGAACCTTTGTTACAAAATCCGGCGCCGACTTCAGATCGAGCGGCACGACCACCACGCCACGCAACAAACAACCGAAGAACGCTGCGATCCACTCAGCGCTGTTCTCACCCCAAAACAACACGCGATCGCCACGCGAGATCCCGCGCGCCTCGAGCTCACGCGCGAACTGAAATGCCTTCTTCGCGATCTGCTCCGACGTCCGTTCGACGCGCCGCAAACCGCGTCGCCGCACGACGGCCGGCTCCGTTCCGCGCCTCAAACAGTCGTCAAGAAAACTGAGCAGCGTCTCCCGCATCTTCAACAATGGTTATACCATTCGCACCTTAATTATTGATTGACACGCTCTGACGAGTAATGTTACGACTGCTTGGCCTGATTTCCAGCAGTCATCAAGTCACATCAATTTAGCTTCGGGAGTCACAATGGTCAGACCAATTAAGCGATCGCTAGTCGCGGTCATTGTTCTGGCGCTGTGTTGTTGCGCCCTCGCTTATAACCCGGCCGCTCTGCCGCGCTCGGCGCCGGTTGTTACACAAAAAAACCTGCCCTTGCCCTCTGCCGGTATTTTCGACGTGAAAAGGTTCGGCGCGAAAGGCGACGGCAAGGCGCTCGACAGTCCAGCCATCAACAAAGCCATCGACGCGGCCGCGGCGGCTGGCGGGGGCACCGTCATTTTTCCCGCCGGCACGTATCGTTCATTCTCGATTCGACTCAAGAGTAACGTCGGCCTTTACATCTCGCACGGCGCGACGATTCTCGCCGCCGATCCGCGAGACGGCGACGGAAAATACGACGCGCCGGAACCGAACCCGGCGGACCAGTATCAGGATTTCGGTCACAGTCATTGGCACAACAGTCTGATCTGGGGCGAGAACCTCGAAAACATCTCGATCTCCGGACCGGGCCGAATCTGGGGCAAGGGCCTGGTCCGCACCGGCAATCAATCGCGCACGAAGGAACAGAACGACGCGCTCGCGAACGTCGTCCTCGATCCAAAAATTGCCCCCTTTGGTTATCCGAGCCAGCGCGATGCGGTTGAGACCGGCTGGGGCAACAAGTCGATCGCGCTGAAACTCTGTCGCAACGTGATCATTCGCGACATCAGCATTCTTCACGGCGGTCATTTCGGCATACTCGCCACCGGCGTCGACAATCTCACGATCGACAACGTCAAGATCGACACGAACCGCGACGGCATGGACGTCGATTCGTGCAAGAACGTTCGCATCTCGAATGCCACGATCAACTCGCCATTCGACGACGGCATTTGCCTCAAAAGTTCACTCGGTCTCGGCTACGCGCGCGCGACCGAGAACGTGACGATCACGAATTGCCAGGTGAGCGGTTACGACGAAGGCACACTCCTCGACGGCACTTACAAGCGTGACTTCCGAAACCCGAACGGCACGTTCAGTCCAACCGGTCGCATCAAGTTTGGCACCGAG
Source organism: Pyrinomonadaceae bacterium (assembly GCA_036266055.1). GTDB lineage: Bacteria > Acidobacteriota > Blastocatellia > Pyrinomonadales > Pyrinomonadaceae > PSRF01. The sequence goes on from DATANW010000065.1 coordinate 2,356, forward strand.
TCGAACGGTGGCTTCAAAAACGTCACCATCAACAATTGCGTTTTCGATTACTCGCGCGGACTCGCCCTCGAAGCCGTCGATGGCGCGCTGCTCGAGGACGTGACGATCTCGAATATCACGATGCGCGACATCAGTAATTCGCCGATCTTTCTGCGTCTCGGATCGCGTTTGCGTGGTCCAAAAGAAACGACCAAAGTTGGCGCCTTGCGCCGTGTGATCATCAGCAACGTCGTCGTGCACAATGCCGATTCGAAGTATGCGTCGATCATCAGCGGTATTCCCGGGTCTATGATCGAAGACGTTCGCTTGAGCAACATTCGCATCTACGCGCAGGGTGGTGGGACAAAGGAACAGGCCGCGGTTGATCCGCCGGAGAGGGAAGCCGTGTATCCCGAGCCGGCGATGTTTGGAGACCTGCCTGCCTACGGGTTTTTGATCAGACACGTGAAGGGACTGCAGCTGCGTGACGTCGAGTTGAGTTTTCTCAAGCCGGACGTGAGACCGCCGTTCTGGCTCAATGACGTGAGTGGAATCAGTTTCATTAACCTGAAAGCGCAACGGGACGGTGACGCCCCGCTATTCGTGTTCAAGGACGTGTCGGATTTCAGCATCCTCCAGTCGTGGCCCCTTCCGGACCAGCGACTCGAGCGAGTCGCGTCCGGCAAGCTATGAATTGTCAGCGTTACCTTTAGCGCGGCTCTTCGCCTTCCACCTTCAGCTCATTCTTGACGCTGAACAGACCGGGCACCGAGCGCGCGCGAATGTTCGCCAGGTTCGCATCGCCACGACTAGAAACAACGCCTTTCAGTGTTGCGTGTCCGCGATTGACGATCAGGTGAATCGACGGAACCACCGACTGCCCGTAGCGAAACAGCGGCGAGTTGAAATTAAAAATCTGACGATAGAGCGCCCGTCGCAAACGATCGTCATTGGGCGATAGCGGCAAGGTCTCGATCTGATTGACCACGTTCGTTACGCCGTCGATGTCTTTCACTCGCCCCTCGGCGTCAGATCTTGTACTCGGCCTTACTACCTGCCCTTTCAGTACTACGGTGCCGTCTGGTTTCACCTCATATTCGAGCCAGTCGAACACGCCGTAATACGGCAACGTCGCGAGCTCACGCCTAACCTCGCGAACGATCCGAGGATTTAGCTGCTGCGCGAATGCAGACGATTGCGCCTGCGCCACTACCAACAATCCAACCATCGCAAAAAACACCGCTTTTCGTACGGTTGCGCTCATAGTCTTCCCTCCATTACTCACTCTTAGTTAGTAGTAATAGATTGCGGCGCTGTTGGTATTTGTTGCCTATTTTGTGGAGGGTGGGACCAGGCACGAAAACGCCGGCGAGATTTTGTCTGTCGCCGGCGTTTTGCATCGAATTTCGCGTGGGGCTAATTGCCGATTGGCGGATCGTTTGCGGAGGCCGGTTGAGTCTCGTTGACGTGGATCGTATTTGTGTCTGACGAGACCATGTAGTGATTTCTGCCGGTCGCGCTGACGCCTTCGGCAACCTGCGGATCGGCGTTGATCGTGTAGCCTGCCTGGGCCGTGGTGGACTTCGGAATGACCTTCATCGTGTAGACGTAACCGTCCAGGATCGGGGTCGCGCCGTCGAAGCGTTGGTCGAGCAGGTTTTCCTTCCGCATCTCTTCAAACGAGCCGAACGTGCTGCGTTGATGCGAGTTGAAGTAGAGCATCTGCTGCTCGGCAATGACGCGCAGCGTCTTGACTGCGGCAGCTTCGTTTGCCGCTCGCATGGCTGCCTTGTAACCGGTTACGCCGACGGCGATAAGAATGCCGATGATGGCGATAACGATCATCAACTCGATCAGCGAGAAGCCGCGCTGGTTTTTGTGTCTCTTCGTTTGGGGTTCCATAATGCCTCCTCGGGCAACTTACACGAAGCGGTCATCTGCGGGTTCCGCTTTTTACTTCGCCTGCCCGTTTTCAATGGGCCTTAGTCTACTACAGGAACGTTCGTACGTCATATCGAGCATCCTGACGATTGCCGCACGCGCGGCCAACTTTTCCGTGCGAGGCGTGCTCTTAGCATGTAGAATGCAGCCAATTTGATGCGAAACCTCGAAACAGTCGAAACCGGACAATTGACGAGCGCCCGCGCAGCCGAACAGATCGAGCGGTTGCAGCAGGCGGTCGAAACTGTCATCAAAGGCAAACCCGAAGCGATTCGCCTCGCAATCGTCACGCTCATCGCGGGCGGGCACCTGCTGGTTGAAGACGTTCCGGGCGTAGGCAAAACGACGCTGGCCCACGCCCTGGCACGCGCGCTGCGCTGTAGTTTTCAACGCATCCAGTTTACGTCTGATTTGCTGCCGTCCGACGTCATCGGGCTCTCTGTTTACAAGCAGCACAGCGGCCTCTTCGAATGGAAACCCGGACCGGTCTTCGCGAACGTCGTACTGGCCGACGAGATCAATCGCACTACTCCAAAGACGCAATCCGCGTTGCTGGAAGCGATGGCCGAACGACACGTGACCGTCGAAGGCACGACGCATCATTTGCCCGCTCCGTTCATCGTCCTCGCGACCCAGAATCCGATCGAGCATCACGGCACTTATCCGTTGCCTGAATCGCAACTCGATCGCTTCATGTTGCGACTGCGCATCGGCTATCCGGCGCCGGCTGACGAAGAACGAATCCTGCGCGATCGCGAGTACACCGATCCGCTGGTGGAGTTGCATCCGGTGATGAGCGCTCACGAAGTGGTTGAACTGCAACGCGCGGTCACGACTGTGTCAGTTGACGACGCGTTAGTGCAGTACCTGATGCGCATCGTCGCCGCGACGCGTGCTTCCGAGATGCTCGATCTCGGTGTCAGTCCGCGCGGAACGCTGGCGCTGTTTCGCGCCTCGCAGGCTTTGGCGCTCGGCGAGGAGCGCACTTACTGCATTCCCGACGATATCAAGCGCCTCGTGGTTCCCGTTTTCGCACACCGTATCGCGGTTAGCTCGCGCTTCTCGTCTTCGCTTCGTCGCAGTGAAGAAGCTGAAGCAGTGCTAAATGAAATTCTAAAGACTGTCAGCGTCCCGCTGTGAGATTTTCCGATCTGTTTCCTGAAAGATCCTCGTTATTCCGTGTTGTCCTGGGCACCCTGCTGGTCCTTGCCGGACTCGCCGCCGCGCTGGTCACGGTGTTGGCCCGCCGGCAAAATGATGCGGCACTTGCGGGCGCGGCTGCGATCTTTTCACTGCTGATCGCGCTGCTGTTGACGATCTTTATCGTGCCGCCGCTGGCGCGTTCGGCGAAGGTCGAAGTTGCGAATCTCGATTTTCCGATTGAACCGACGAGTGGCGGCGGCGTGTTTCTCATCATCATCGTCGTCGTCGGATTTGCGGCGTGGAACACCGGGAACAATCTGCTGTTTCTGGTGTTCTCGTTGTTGGTGTCGACGCTCTTTGTCGGCTGGATCGCGGCGCGCGCTTCCTTGCGCGACCTGACAGTGTCGGCGCGTTTTCCGGACCACATTTTTGCAGCAGAGCCGGCGCCGGTGATTGTCACGTTGCGCAACACGAAGCGAGTGCTGCCGTCGTTTTCGATCCTGGTCGAAGCGCGTGGTCCAAGTGGCGAACGTCAGAAGCGGCGCAAGCGTTACGCGAAACGGTTGCTCGCGTATTTCAGTTACGTGCCGCATCATGCGGCGGCTGAACAGCGGGTGGAGCAGTTGTTTCCGCAGCGCGGGCATGTGCTGATTGACGGATTTGAATTGTCGACGCGTTTCCCGTTTGGATTTTTCCGCCGGCGACGCAGGTTGCGAGCGCGCAACGTGGACATCATCGTGTATCCCAAGCCGGAGGTGATCAGCGACGAGCTGCACCTGTTGCCGATGTACGCGGGACGTAATCCTTCGTTGCGCCGAGGCGCGGGACATGACCTTTTTTCGATGCGCGACTACCAGCCGCAGGACGACTTGCGGCACATCGACTGGAAAGCTACAGCGAGGTCGCGACGGTTGACGGTGCGCGAATTTACTTCTGAAGACGAGCGGCGGATCACGATCGTGCTGGATACGCGCTTACCCGCGCTCGTTGAGGAAATGAAGGAACGTTTTGAACACGGTGTCGTCCATGCAGCGTCGTTACTGAAGCACTTCGTCGATGAACGCGCGGAGGTCCGGTTGGTGCTGGGCGATGAGGCTGGACCATTTGGTTCAGGCATCGAACAACTTTACCGCTGTTTGCGGCGGCTCGCTTTGGTCACGCCAGTCGTCGAGGGTGAATCGCGGCCGGAGGAGTTGCAGATCGCCGGGCGCGAGGTAGTGGGACACGACTATGCCATCCTGCTGACCGCCGCTGCGCCGGGATCGATTCCGGCAAACGTTTGGCGCACCAGCCACGTCATCTACTTGTGATCTGAATGCAACCTACAACTCGCGCCTACTCACATTCCACGATCTTGCTAATCGGTGTGTGCTTCGTTTTCTCCGGCGCTACGGGGCTGATTTACGAAGTGCTCTGGGCGCGCATGCTGGGGCTCGTCTTCGGCGCGACGACGCTGGCGGTCAGCACGGTGCTCGCCGCGTTTATGGGCGGACTCGCGCTCGGTAGCGCACTCGCAGGTAGATTGGCGCAGCGCATTCGCAAGCCCGTGAGCACGTACGGCTGGATGGAGATCGGGATCGCGGTGTACGCGCTGCTGGTGCCGTTTCTGTTTAGCTGGGTCGATAATCTGTACGCGCTGATCTGGCAACAGTTTCAGCCGGACTTCTTCGCGTTTAGTGTTTGGCGATTTTTGTTGTCGTGTTTGATGTTGCTGCTGCCGACGACGTTGATGGGCGCGACGTTGCCGGTGCTGGCGGCGGCGCTGGCGCGACGTGGCTCGACGGCGGTTACTCGGCTTTATGCCTGCAACCTCGTTGGAGCAATTGTGGGCACGTTGGCGGCGGGGTTTGTTTTGCTGCCGTCGTTTGGCGTGCGCACGACGATCTTTATCGCGGCTGCGATCAATCTTGTCGTCGGCGTGATCGCGATAAGTTTACAACGTCAGCCGATCGAGCCAGCATCCGTGGAATCCGTGGTGGTGGCCAGGGATAAAAACGGATTTTGGCTATTCGCGGCCCTGGCGTCGGGTTTTGTCACGATTAGCACGCAGGTGTCGTGGACGCGCATCCTCACGATGGTGATCGGGTCGAGCACGTATGCGTTCAGCATCGTCGTCGCGTTATTTCTGATCGGACTCGCAGGCGGCGCCTGGTTCATCGGGCGAAAGGATCGATCGGCGAAGCTGCGC
>DATANW010000066.1:0-6078 GCA_036266055.1 Pyrinomonadaceae bacterium
CACGCTGAAACGTTACGCCGATTTACGTGGTCCAGGCGGCAAACGAGTTACGACCATGCGCAAGTTGGTCGAGCTGGTTGAAGGTGGTGACGCGGCGGCGACAGAAGCCGTCCGTGAAACTGCTCGCTATCTCGGTATCGGAATCACCGGACTGGTCAACGGGCTCGACCCGGAGATCGTCGTTATCGGCGGGGAGATCACCAAGTGTTGGGGAGTGATCGAACGGATCATCGTCGAGGAAACAAAACGAAACTTGCTTGCGCCGCGGGCACACAACATCGCGATTAGACCATCGGCGTTTGAAGTTCGGCCGAGTCTGAAAGGCGCGTTGACGTTGATCCAAAACAGTTTGTTGTCAGTACCACACATGGGTTAATCCATGCGGCAAGGGAACTACACTGCAGACGAACTCAAGGCGACGCTTGCGGGAGGACTGATTCCTGCAATGCCCGTGATGTTCGATCGTGAAGCGCGTTTTCAGGAACGTGCGCACGAGAAATACGTGGCGTTCATGAGCTCACAGCCCATCGCGGGCGCTGCCGTGTGGGCGCATACCGGAAGAGGATTGCTGCTTGACGATGAAACGGCGCGGGTCGTGATGCAGCAGTGGCGACAGGGCCTCGCGGGCAACCCGTTGATCGCGGGTGTTGGCGCTCGCAGCAAAGATTCAAATCCGCCGCAGGCAACGAATGCAACGCTCTCGATGGCGTCGGCGGCAGCGGAGTATGGCGCTGACGCACTTCTCGTTTATCCGCCCTCGTGGTTGCGGGATCACGAGCAAAGAGATTCGCTAATTATCAAACATCACGAGCGTGTTGCGGAACTGGGTTTGCCGCTCGTGTTGTTCTATCTCTACGAAGCAGCGGGCGGCGTTTGCTATACGACCGAAGTGTTGGACGAGCTGCTGGCGCTGCCAAACGTGATCGGCATCAAGATGGCGACGCTCGACAGCGTGATGACTTACCAGGACGTCGCTCGTCATCTTCAAGCAAAACATCCGGACAAGCTGCTGATCACCGGCGAAGATCGTTTTCTTGGTTACAGCCTGTGCCGGGGAGCGCAAGCCGCGCTTATCGGAATGGCTGCTGTCTGCACCGATCTGCAAGCTGAACTGATCGGCACGCATTTTCATTTCCGAGCTGAGCGATTTCTCGAATTGTCTGACCTCGTCGATCAACTCGCCGAAGGGCTTTTCGTTCACCCGATGGAAGGTTACATCGGCCGCATTCTTTTTGCGCTCGCGAAGCTGGGCGTAATTCCGATCGAGGCTGCAAACGATCCGTGGGGGCCGGCGTTGACTGCGCACGACTTCGAGAACATCACAAACGTACTCAATGCTCTGAATGTGCAAGTTGGATAATGTTTTCACTCGTCAGTGGACATCCAAAAATCGACCCCAGCGATCGCGCGTCGCTCGGGCGCGATTACGAACGTTTTCGCGCCGGTTTGCCTGAAAACCTCGAAGACTATGTTCGCGAGCAATATCGAGTCGATTTATCAACTGCCTACGGCGATCACGCGATCAAGAACCCTTTCGGCAAAGCGTCAGGTCAACTCTCGCTGAATCTCTCGCAAGTGCGTCGCGACTGTGAAGAGCAGTTAGGCTTCGTCGTGCTGAAGTCGATCATCGCCGAAGATGCTACGGGCGCACAGTCGATGAGCGATTGGGCGATTGAAGAAACGCGGATGGTTGTCGAGAGAATCGTCGGCAAGGACCAGACTGAAGGGTGGACCGTGTCGTGGAAGGGGCGCGGCTGGTACGACACGTTTGTGAAGTATCTCGAGTTTTTTGATGAGGCGTTGTCGGTTGCGCGGCCCGCGTCAGTGCTCGTGGTGCCTTCGTGTAAGTATCACTTGCCGAGCGCCGAGGAACATTCGTGGAAGACCGGCGAGTATGAGTACACGACTCGCTGTCTCATCGACGTGTGGCAACGGCATCATCCCGCTGAGCCGATGTTGATTGAGAAAGACTTCAGCCCAACACTTGCGGGTTCCGATCGCGCGGCCGAAGCGGAAATGATCATTGAATGGCTGACGCGAGTGACTTCGCTGATCAGGCAGGGAGCGAGCCCGTCGCCCGTGAAGATTGGTCTGAAAGTTTTCAACGCCCTTCTCGACGACGCGTTTCAACTCGAGATGTTGCGGGCCATCAACGAAAAATGTTCGGGCGAAGGCGTGCCTGATTTTCTGGTCTATGCGAATCGACTGTTCGATCCCGATCGCGAGTTCGATGGAGTGCGCGGCACCGCGTACGGAGGTCCGGATCTCAGCGCGCGCAATTTGAGTGTGCTTGCGCAGATGCGTTTACTCGAACGACAGGGAGCGATTCCGGTTTGCAATTTGCCGATCAGCGCCACCGGCAACATCGTGTCGGGACGAATCGCGTCCGAATACCTGTTGCGTGGGGCAAGCAGTTTTCAGATTCACACTTTCTTTCAACTGCCCAGCGGTGAGTACACGATGAAGACGGGCGGGAAAACAGCGAGGGCATTACTGGAGCTTTATTTCCATCCCGCGGAAGGCCTGCTCGCGTGGCTACTGCATCTGCGACGCTTATTCGACTGGCCGGTGGAGTGGAACATTAAGCAGATGGCTGATTTCTGCATGGAGCCGGCGAACAATGTTTGGGCGGAGCCGGCCTCGGCGATGAATTAAGAATGCAGTCGCCGGCAATCGACATTCGTTTGCTGTTTGACTCCGATATTCCCGCAGCGATGCAGCTGAAGGAAGCAGCGGGTTGGAACCAAACTGAAACAGACTGGCGTCGACTGTTGTCCCTCGAGCCGAACGGTTGTTTTGCAGCGGTGAAAGACGGCCGTGTGGTGGGTACGACAACTACAACGACGTACGGCAGCGAGCTCGCGTGGATCGGAATGGTGCTGGTCGACCCGCAAGTGCGGCGGCAGGGAATCGCGACGCAGTTGATGAAGGTTGCAATCGAGTATCTGAAAGATCGGGTTGCGACCGTGAAGCTCGATGCGACTGCGCAGGGCAGGCCTGTTTACGAGCGGTTTGGTTTCGCGGTTGAGTCCGTGGTGGAACGATGGATTGGAGCCGCGAATCTGCGTAATGCAGACACTCCGATGGTCGACGTAACCCATGACTTACTGGCCCTCGATCGAATCGCGTTCGGCGCCGATCGCTCGAAGCTATTGGAGAAGTTAATTCACGATGCATGTGTGCCGCCTGTTTCGGTGAGAGCCACAGATCGAACTCTGAACGGTTATGCCCTCGCGAGACGAGGCACGAACGCAGATTATGTCGGGCCGGTCGTAGTACGAGACCCGCAGCACGTCGAATCGTTGTTGGACCAGGTGTTGGGCACACTGCCGGGACGTCGTGTTTACATCGACTTCAACACAGAATGCGGCGCGAGCACGAGCATGTTATCGGATCGCGGTTTCGTTAAAGAACGTGACCTCATTCGTATGAGCAACGGTGCGCGGGATGCGAAAACGTCGCCTTTCGTTATCGCGATCGCCGGCCCGGAAACAGGTTGACGCTGAGAAATCCACAAGCTCTGGAGGCGTATGGAATCAACGGCTATGATGCAGGACGGATTGGAAAAACATTTTCGTGCCGGCCAGCTCAATGTCTACGTCTATGAATCGCGGCCGAAGATGGGCCAAGCCGCGGCAGCGGTGATCGCGGCCGAGCTCCGGCGCGCGATTGAAGAACGCGGCCGTGCCGTGGTGATACTCGCGTCCGCGCCGTCGCAGAATGAGTTTTTGGCGAACCTTGCGGACGCGCCGGACGTCGATTGGTCGCGCGTGACTGCATTTCATCTGGACGAATACCTCGGCATGGACGACCAGGCGCCTCAATCGTTCAGAAAATTTTTGATTGATCGTCTCGTGAACAAAGTGCCGCTCGGCCAGTTTCATGGCCTCCGTGGTGATGCGCCTGACGGCAACGCAGAAGCGCAGCGTTACGCCAAATTGCTCGCGGAGAATCCGCCCGATTTGGCCGTGCTCGGAATCGGCGAGAACGGTCACCTGGCGTTTATCGATCCGCCGTTTTGCGACTTCAACGATCCCGAAGCCGTCAAGGTGGTCCAGCTCGACGAGATTTGTAGAAACCAGCAGGTCAACGATGGAGCATTCGCTTCACTCGCCGAAGTCCCCAGGAATGCATTGTCATTGACGATCCCCACGTTGATGGCGCGGCCAAAACTGTTCGCCATCGCGCCCGGACCGGCCAAGCGACAGGCAATTAAGAACACTGTTAAAGGACCGGTCAGTACCAGTTGCCCCGCGTCGATCTTGCGCACGCACAAGGACGCGCATTTGTTCATCGACGTTGTGGCCGCGGAGTACCTGGACCGCTAGTGGCCGGACCGCATAGCTCTCCCCCAAGTTCATCGATCGCCAGTAAAAGGAGCACAGCATGCACAGTTCAGTTCACGTAATCGACTACGTTGTGCTTGTCTGTTACCTGTTGCTGATGGCCGGAATCGGCGCTTACTTCATGCGCTTCATGCGCGTCGGCGCCGACTTCTTGAAAGGCGGCAATCGTGTGGAGTGGTGGGTCGCGGGCATGGCTTCATTCATGTCCGGCTTTTCAGTTTGGACCTTCACGGGGGGCGCGGGGTTCGCGTACCGGCACGGCGTCATCGGTGTTTTCCTGATGTTCCTCGCAGTACCCGCGTTCTTGTTCGGCTACGTTTTTTATGCGCAGGCGTGGCGGCGCTCGCGGGTCAGCACGGTCGTTGAATACATTCGCAGCCGCTTCGGCGAGGGTACGCACAAGATGTTTTCGTGGTTGACTGGACCAAGCCAGCTAATGTTTGGCTCAGTGCGACTCTTTGCTCTGTCGAGCTTCATGTCGATCGCGCTCGGCGTGCCGGTCGAGTACCTCGTGATCATTTGTGGCCTGGTCGTCCTGGCTTACACGGTGCTCGGCGGCTATTGGGCGGTGTGCTTCACGGACATGTTTCAGTTCATGTTCCTGTTTCCGATCGCCTGCGTCTTGATGGTTTTGTCACTCGCGGACGTCGGTGGTTTCCACAGCTTCGTGGCCCAGGCGCCGGTGGGTTACTTTAATCCGTTTGCCGGTGAATACGGTTGGTTGTTTCTGATCGTTTACACGGTCTCGCAAACTACCGGCTACAACAATTTCGGCAACGCCCAACGATACTTCTGCGCGGACACTGAGCAGTCAGCCAAACGCATCGCGATTCTTTGCATGATTCTCTTCACGATCGGCAGTATGATCTTTTACCTGCCGCCGTTGATCGCGCGCGTCGCGTTACCCGAGCTCGGCACAGCCGCGAACGGTTTGAAGCAGCCGTCCGAAGCAGCTTACATCGCGATGGGATTGCGCGTGCTGCCGCCCGGCATGATTGGAGTGTTGCTGGCGGCGATGCTTGCATCATCGATGGCTTCTCTGTCTGCCCACAACCACATCATTACCGGCATCTTTGCCAAGGACATCTATCAGGGTTATCTGCGCAAGGACGCTTCCGATCGGCATATGCTGACGGCGAGCCGCCTCACGTCGCTCGGAGTCGGCTTCGTGATGATTTGCGTCGCGCTTCTTTTCGCGCAGGGCGCGACCGGAATCTTCACGCTGCTTTTCATTCTCGAGTCGATGTTTCTCATTCCCCTCGGTCTGCCCCTGCTGTACGGATTTATCGCGAAAGGTGGACCATGGTGGTCGGCAGTCTGCGCTTATGTTGTGGGCGCAATCACGTCACTCTTCGTGAATCTTTACTTGAACCGTTACCTCGGGATGGGTCTGAACGAGACCTACCTGATCGGTATTCCCGCGATAACTACAACGATCGCGTTTTTCGTGCCCGTTCTTTTGATCGCGCCTGAAGGCGAGTTTGCGCAAAAAGTTGATGCTTTCTTTCAGAAGTTGAAGACTCCGATCGATCCGGAAACTGAGCTCGGGCCGGTGGGTGTATCGGGACGAGGACAACTCGCACTCGTCGGCAAAGTGACGACGGGAATGGGCCTGGCGTGTCTTCTGCTCGTAGCTGCGAGCGCCGCGGGTCGCGATCGTTTGGTAGTAGGAATCTATGCGGTGGTCACCACACTCGTCGGCCTTGCGTTTATCGGAGCGGGTCGCGTGCCT
>DATANW010000067.1:0-13265 GCA_036266055.1 Pyrinomonadaceae bacterium
CGCCCGCGCGCGTCTTCAGGAAGCGAAGCCACAGTCGCGCGCCGAACTGTTTCACCGTTGGCTTGATGAAGTGGTGAAGCCCGGTCGTGTGGTCGGTGTCGGACGCGCGAGTCGCCGGCTGGTGATGGTTACGGAGAAGCGCGACAGCACCGTCCGCGGTGTGCGTGAAGACGGAACGAACGCGAGTTTTCCGCAGGAACGAATCGGCCGCGTTTATTCGCCGGTGTATCGTCTGCGCGACGACGAAATTGAACGGGCATTCGACGAAGTACGCGAGCGGGGCCGCGAGCTGGTGTTGCACGAGCCGCGTTTGCGCGATGCGTACGCAGAAGAAACCGATGCGCTGAAGGTGCTTGACGACACGATCGAAAACCTGCTGCCGCCACACATCAGCGGCGCCGAGCGACAACGTTGCACCGAAGTGCTGTGGGAGTTGCACGAAACCGCCGAAGATTATGAACGCGCTTCACGACGGATCGAGGCGTTGCGCGAAGAAGTTTGGCAGCCGTTCGAGCAGCGTGCGAAAGTGCTCGCTGTGTTTGGTTATCTCGACTACGAAGCGGAAAAAGTTACCGACCGCGGTCGCTGGCTGGCTGACCTGCATATCGATCGACCGTTGCTTGTCGGCGAAGCACTCGAAAGTGGTCTGTTCAACTCGCTCGCGCCAAAACAACTCGCCGGAATCATGGCGGCGCTGACTGCCGACGAAGACCGCGACTACGGCGAACTCGAATTGGACGACGAGATCGTCACGTCACTCTCGCGCTTCGAAGACGTCGGTTTCAAAGTCTCGGCTGAAGAGTGGAAACACGGCGTCGAACCTGCTCCTGATTTGAACTTCTCGGCTGCCGGCGCGGCGGTCCATTGGGCCAACGGCGCGGTGTGGTCGCAGATCGTGAGAGAAACGCGCGCCGAGGAAGGCGATCTCTTTCGCATGTTCTCGCGTACCGGCGAGGCGTTGTTGCAGATCGCCGGTTTGCGCCGCAGCCACCCGCAGGCCGCGGAGATGGCCGCCGCCGTCGCCGAAACAGTGTTGCGCGATCCTATCCGCTAGTTAGTGTCTTGTTTGAAATCAGTGTTATAAAAACACGGATTTAATTCGAAAGAGAGGATTCATCAATGTCAACTCCCGCGTCCCAGCAACCATCACCACAACTTTTCTTCCAAACAATGAATGCACATCAACGCACGGAAGCGTTGAAGGCCGCTATCGAACTCGATGTGTTCACCGCGATCGCCGAAGGCAACGCGACCGCCGCCGACATCGCGCAACGCTGCCAGGCGTCAGAAAAAGGAATTCGCGTTCTCTGCGACTACCTCACGATCATGGGAATGCTCACGAAGCAAGGTAAGAATTATGCACTGACTGTCGATTCCGCCGTGTTTCTCGACAAACGTTCACCGGCATATCTCGGCGGCGCGGTCGCGTTTCTCGGCCACCCGATGGTCGCCGGCGCTGCAAAAAACATGACGGAAGCGGTTCGCAAAGGCGGCACGGCGATGCCGGAAGACGGCACGATCGGCCCCGACAATCCGGTGTGGGTAACGTTCGCGCGCGGGATGGCGGCGCTGATGGACCTGCCGTCGCAACTGCTGGCGAAACTGGTCGATCCGCAAGGCGATCGCAAACTGAAGATTCTCGACATCGCTGCCGGTCATGGTCTATTCGGAATCGCGTTCGCGAAGAACAACCCGAACGTCGAAGTCACCGCGCTCGATTGGAAAGCCGTGCTTGAAGTCGCGAAAGAGAACGCGCAGAAAGCCGGAGTCGCAGACAGGCACAAGACAATCGAAGGCAGCGCTTTTGACGTCGATTTTGGCGCCGGCTACGACCTGGTGTTGTTGACCAATTTCCTGCACCACTTCGATCCGCCGACTTGCGAAACACTGCTGCGGAAGGTCCATGCGGCGCTTGCCGACGGCGGACGCGCCGTGACGCTGGAATTCATTCCGAATGAAGACCGGGTGACGCCGCCCGACTCGGCCGGCTTCAGCATGATGATGCTCCTCTCGACGCCTTCGGGAGACGCTTACACGTTTGCCGAACTCGAACGAATGGCCGCAAACGCAGGCTTCTCGCGCAGCACCCTGCATCCGTTGCCGCCAACGTTCCAACAGGTCGTTATCTCGGAGAAATAATCGTGCTGCGCTACTGCGTGTTGCTCCTTTTGTCTGTGGTTATGCTTTTGCCGCCCACCACGCAACAAAGAACCGCCCAGCAACAACCGGCGCCTGTAGAGACTGTTTACTTACTCAAGCCCGCGCGCATCTTCGACGGCGAGACGGCCCAGCTTCACGAAGGCTGGGCCGTACTCGTTCGCGGCCAGAAGATCGAGGCGGTTGGTCCGATAAGCAGTATCAACACGCCGAAAGGAGCTCAGGTGATCGATCTGCCCGGACAAACATTAATGCCCGGGCTGATCGAAGCGCACTCGCATGTGCTGTTGCATCCGTACAGCGAAACTGTCTGGAACGATCAAGTCGCGAAAGAGTCGTTGAGCCTGCGCGTCGCCCGCGCGACGAACCACCTGCGCAACACGCTTCAGGCCGGCTTCACCACGATTCGCGATCTCGGCACCGAAGGCGCGGGTTACGCGGACGTCGGTCTGAAACAGGCAGTCGAGCAGGGAATCATTCCCGGTCCGCGCATGATCGTCACCACGCGAGCGATCGTCGCCACCGGAACTTATGGACCGAAAGGTTACGCCTCGGAGTGGCATGTACCGCAAGGTGCGGAAGAAGCTGACGGCATAGATAGCCTGACGCGCGTCGTGCGCGATCAGATCGGTCACGGCGCGGATTGGATCAAGATCTACGCTGACTATCGCTGGGGCACGCAGGGCGCCGCGCCCACATTTTCACTCGACGAGATCAAATTGATTGTGGCGACGGCGAAGAGCGCAAACGTTCCCGTCGCCGCTCACGCAAGTACCGCTGAAGGAATGCGTCGCGCCATCTTGGGCGGCGTCGAAACCGTCGAGCACGGCGACGGTGGAACTCCGGAAGTATTTCGCTTGATGAAGGAACACGGCGTTGCGTTTTGTCCGACGCTCTCGACAGCCACTGTCGCTAACCTCGGAAACAAGGAACGAAAGCGTGAGATGTTCAAGATCGCACTCGCCAGCGGCGTGACGATCATCAACGGCAGCGACGTCGGCGTGTTTGCTCACGGCGACAATGCGAGAGAGATCGAGTCGATGGTTGAATTCGGTATGCCGGCGATCGACGCGTTACGTTCGGCGACGTCAGTCAGCGCGCGCGTCCTCCACGTGCCCGACAAGATCGGCGCAGTAAAGCCTGGATTATTCGCAGATTTGATTGCCGTCGACGGCGATCCGATACGAGACGTCAGCGCGTTGCGAAGAGTGAAGCTTGTGATGAAGGGTGGGTTAGTCTACAAACAGTAGCTTGGATCCGTGTCTATGTCTGACGTAACGCTTGGGCCACGCACATGGAAAACACGGATTTAAGAATCTTCTTTTCGGAAGCGCTACTTCGAAACTAGCCGTTTCACCGTCAACAATAGTTCTTCCGTGCGAAACGGCTTCCCGACGAAGTCACTAAAACCGGATTGCAGTGCACGCGCGCGATCGCGGTCTGTATGAGCCGTCACCGCCACGCAGGGAATGTGTGCGGTCGAGGAGTCGGCCTTGAGTTCTCGAAAGACTTCCCAGCCGTCGAGGCCGGGCATTGAGAGGTCGACCATGATTAGATCCGGAGGATTCCGGCGCGCCGAATCCAGGCATTCCCAGCCGTTTCTTGCTTCACGCACCTGGTGATTTGCGCCGCAGAGCAACAATCGCAGCAGCTCGCGATTGTCGTCATAATCTTCGGCGATAAGAATCGTGGCCATTGGTAAGTGGGTGTAACCTCGACCGGTGATGTAAAAGAAGGGCGTTCAAAGGATACCAAACGGAGCCTAATACCTAAAGGCCGAACTTTTTCGGAGACGATAACAAGACAGACTCTATGGCTCGACTAATCTTCACGCTTCTTTTACTACTGATCGCCGTTTCAAACTATGCCGCGCCTGCTGTCCCACCAGCGTCGTGGAAGCTTGTTTGGTCAGACGAATTCAACTCGCCGGGCCTGCCTGACCCATCGAAGTGGGGTTACGACGTTGGCGGCCACGGTTGGGGAAACAAGGAGCTGCAAAACTACACGGATCGCCGCAAGGAGAACGCGCGCGTTGAGAACGGCGTGCTCATCATCGAAGCCCGTCGCGACGGCAGCGCAGCGCAGCCGTACAGTTCCGCGCGGCTGGTGACGAAGAACAAAAGCGACTGGACGTATGGACGTTTCGAGGTCCGCGCGAAGCTGCCGTCCGGGCGCGGCACCTGGCCCGCCATCTGGATGCTGCCGACGCAACGCAGCTACGGCGCGAATTACTGGCCCGACAACGGCGAAATCGACATCATGGAGCATGTCGGGTACGACCCGGATGTCATTCACGGGTCGGCCCACACCAAAGCGTATTACCATTCAATCAACACCGAGAAGACCGGGAAAACCAAAGTAGAGACCGCGCGGAGCGGCTTCAATACCTACGCAGTCGAGTGGACGCCGGAGGAAATCCGCTGGTACGTCAATGATCGGCAGTATTTCAAGTTCAGCAACGAGCGACTTTCGAATCCCGCCGCCGATTACAAGCAATGGCCGTTCGACAAGCCTTTTCACCTGCTGCTTAACCTGGCTGTCGGTGGTAACTGGGGCGGCGCTCAGGGTGTTGACGACTCGATCTGGCCACAGCGCCTGGAGATTGATTACATTCGTGTTTACCAACAAGCGAAATAACACCGATTCCAAGCACCCCGCCGGAAAAACCGATTGACTAGCGGAATAGCAGCCGTTCATAATCACTCCTGAGTCTTGCGGCCCCTTGCGAGACCCTAATTGCCGGAATCAGCCTTGGGTTAACACATCCTACCTGAACGACCTTGAGGTTTCGGTCACCACTAACACCACGACACGGAGGAGCGAGCTGTGGTCAACGAACAACTGGAAGATAGTTTGCGGCGTGAAATTGAGAGCTATGTCGACAATCGCCTCAGCGCGGTTCGACAAGAGATCGCTACGCTGCAAAGCCTGCTGAATGAGTCACTTTCGACTTTTCTTGACCGCCAGGCTGACGTGCAAATGGAAGGCAGCCTCGTCGCTTCCATCACCGAGCACCTGCACGCCGCTCACGAACGAGGCGTCGAACTCGCGTCGTCCCAAACGGCGCGCGCCAAAGCTTCGAGCGACATGGCCATCGTCAAGTCGGCCATCACTGAGATCACCGAGCAGAAATCGCAGGCCGAAGTATTGAAAGCGCTCGTCAACCGTGCCTCGTCGTTCGCTCCGCGCGTCGCCTTCTTCGTCATCAAGGGCGACACCGCAGCGGGCTGGCGCGGACGTGGTTTCGAAGGGAGCGTCGGCGATCAGGCCATCCAGGAGATTTCGCTGCCACTCAGTGGCGATACAGTTATCAGCAGCGCCGCTAAGTCGTTGACCACCTGGAGCGGCGGACCCGGTTCCCACTCGGAAGATCACTCGCTTATCAACCGCCTGGGCGACGAAGAGCCGCAACGGATCGTCGCCATTCCTTTAAACGTGCGCGGCAAGGCCGTCGCCGTGTTATATGCCGACTCGGCGGGACTCGATTCCGAATCAATCAATCTCGAAGCGCTCGAAACGTTGGTCGGCATGTCGGCGATGGCTGTGGAACTGCTTTCCGTCGCGCGCGGAGCAGCAGTCGCGCCCCGACGCGCCGTGGAAGAAACCGCAGCGCCTGCTCCCGAGCCGGAACCCAGCTATGCGCCGGCTGCTGAATACCAGCCAGAACCGGCGCCGCCAGTCGCGGAAGAACCTTCATTCTCCGGTGCGGAAACGATCGAGAGTTATGAACCTGAGCCGGCAGCCGCCGAGTCGTTCGCCGAAGCCGCTCCAGTTGAAGAAGAACCCGTCGGGCTTTACGACACCTCTTCGCCGGTCGAAGCAGCGCCGGAACCAGCGCCGCGCCGCCGTTACGGACAGGACCAGGAACTGCCCGTCGACGTCTCAAACGACGAAGAACGTCGCTTGCACAACGACGCGCGTCGTTTTGCCCGCCTGCTGATTTCGGAAATCAAGTTGTACAACGAACAGAAGGTTGCAGAAGGACGCTCCGAACACGATCTTTACGATCGCCTGCGCGAGTACATCGATCGCTCGCGCGAGATGTACGACAAGCGTGTAAAAGCGGAAGTTGCCGCACGCTACGATTACTTCCACGGCGAGCTGGTGAACACGCTGGCGGAAGGTGATGCGTCGAAGCTCGGCGCGAACTATCCCGGGGCAACTGTAAACGCGTAACTTGGTTTTTGGATCTTTGTACTTTGTGCTTGGTCTGGGTCTTAGATCTTCTTCGTCGCCTTTTTGGAATATACTGAGGCCCAGGCGGAAAGATCGAAGGCAACCGAACACCAAGTACAAAGAACAAAGTACCAGGAACCAATGCTCAAACATCGCTTTGTCTTCATTTTAATCGGCGTTGTCGTTATCGGACTGGCTTCGCTTCCGTACCTCATGACTGCGAGCTGCGTCACGCGGCCGCAAACTCCCGGAGAACAAAAGGCTCTCGACACGATGCGCAGCATGACGCGCAACGACGTGCTGCCTTCCGAAGACCTCGTCGCGAGCATCGAAAACCAGTATCCGCGAACGAAAGCCGCCGCCCTCGCCCGCATCCTCCGCGCCCGAATCAAACTCAACGCTCGCGATTTCAACGGTGCCGCATCGCTGCTCGACACTCGAGTTATCGCCGATCACAGTTCCATCGCCGACTACGCGCTGTTCCTGCGTGCTGACGCGCTCGAGCAAGCAGGAAAGCCGGCCGAGGCGCGCGCAGTTTTTCAGCAGTTGATGCAGGAGCATCCGAGCTCCCTGCGCGCGCGTGAAGCGTCGCTGCGCGCGGCGAACCTATTGGTGAAATCCGGCGAGCACGCCGCGGTTCCGCTGTTGTTGAAAAACCTCGCTGCAAACGACGACGCTGCGGCACTGCTCGCAACTGCGAAGGCTTACGAACAAACATCCGATCCAACCCGCGCTCTCGCTGCGTATCGCCGGCTCTACTTTTTCGCGCCTGCTTCAGACGAAGCCGCTGAAGCCGCCACTGCGATTACCCGACTTGAGTCGACGTTGTCGCCGGCCAGCGTTGAAGAAGCGATTACACGCGCCGATCGTCTGTACGCGGCGAAGAAGTTTAACGACGCTCTCAATGCCTACAGCGAAGCGTTCGGCAGATTTCCTGCGACTGCAACAGGCGAGAGCCAGTTACGTCGCGGCATAGCTGCTTACACGGCCCGCAAAACGACTGACGCTGTTTTGGCCTTGAACAGTGTTCCGGCTTCCGTCGGCGAAACTCGCGCTCAAGCGCTTTCATATCTGGCCCAAACTTACGCGCGGGCGAGGCAGTGGGAACAGGCGCGCGCGTCGGCGGAAGAGTTGCGCCGCGCGTTTCCGACGAGCAACGTCACGCCACGCACGTTCGTCGGCGTCGCACAGATTGCCAAAGACGCGAAGAACACCGCGGATGCTTCGTATTTCTCGCGCGCGGCAGTGAACGCGTTCGGAAGCTCGATCGAAGTGGCCCAGGCTCAATTCGACCTCGCCTGGGAAGCACACGACGCTAAGAACTTTGCCGAGTCGTCGCGGATGCTCACCGAGCATCTCGCTTATTACGCCGACAAGAACACTGACAATCGCGGACGAGCCGGTTACTGGGCCGCGCGCGATTCGGAGCGGGCAGGCAAGATGGCCGAGGCCCGCGCGTTGTACGAGGCGATGACGGCGCGTTACGACGCAAACTGGTACGGCTATCTCGCCAAGCAGCGTCTCGACGTCCTGACTAAAACAACACAGCCGAAAACCTTCGCGCCCGATTCCATAGTCGCCCGCGCCGTTGCGAACCTGAAGACCGTGACCGTCGCGGAAGAATCTGCGGGTCCCGAAGCAGACGCGCGAATCGTCAAAGCCGATCAGTTGTCGAACATCGGACTCGACGACTGGGCGATCAAAGAGTTGACCACCGCAAGCGAGAGCGCGCCGGACAGTCCAAAAATCAATCTCGCGATGGCTCGCATCTATCGTTCTGACGACGACAACGTCCGCGCCCTGAACACGCTTCGTCGCAGCTTTCCCGATTACTCGCAGATGAAACCCGAAGAGATGACGCGCGAAGAATGGGACGTGTTTTATCCGCTCAAACACTGGGACATCATCGTTCAGGAGGCGAAGAACCGCGCTCTCGATCCCTACCAGGTCGCCGGACTGATTCGCCAGGAGACGATCTTCACGACGCGCGCCAAATCGTCGGCGAATGCTTACGGACTCATGCAGGTGCTGGTCCCGACCGGGCGTCTGACCGCGCAGAAATACGGCGTCGGTCGCGAGATCACGGCCGAGTCGCTTTACGAGCCGCGGCTGAATATCCAACTCGGCACCGCGTACCTGCGCGACCAGATCGACAAGTACGGGCGCATCGAGTACGTTGCCGCCGCTTACAACGCAGGACCCGGTCGCGTGGTCCAGTGGAAAGCGACGTTGCCGCTCGAGATCGACGAGTTCGCGGAAGCGGTTCCTTTCAAAGAGACGCGCGGGTATATTCAAGGCGTCGTTCGAAACTGGCTCCAATACCTGCGGCTGTACGATGCGAACGGAAACTTCAAGCCGGAAGTCGGATCGCGCGTGACGAATGCGGATCCTGAAGTTCGAAAGCGACGCGTGGGAAACACGGACAACAGAGAAGAATGAAGGCTTTAGCAATTTTAGCCGTATTTTTATTTGCATCTCCGGCGACTCTTGCTCAAACCGCAGTCACAATCACAAGCGAACCAAACGCCATCGTCTGGATCGACGAGGTGAGGCGCGGAACGACTGACGCAGACGGCAAATTATCGCTGACGAAAGTGACGCCGCGCCGGCACACGGTGAGAGTTCGAGCCACCGGTTTCAAGGAAACAACCGCAGTGCTGCTTCCCGGCCGTCGAACTCTCTCGGTGAAGCTCGTCGCAACGACCGACGAAGCGGAGCTGACGTTTCAAAAAGCGGAAACTGCGCGCGAACAAGCGCGCGACGATGCGTCGAGACAGAAGGCCGCTGAACTTTATCGCGATGCGCTGAAACTCCGGTCATCGTATGCCGCCGCCCACGTGGGCCTCGCGCGAGTGTTGCTCGATCTGAATCAGTTCAACGAAGCGCTGGGCGAGATCGACGAGGCGCGAAAGGCACGAGCCGTTTATCCGGAAGCATCAGCGGTTGAAGGTCGAATTCAGCGCGAAGCCGGATCCGACACGCAAGCTACGCTCGCGTTTCGTCGCTCGATTCGCGAGGCGGGCGGCTTTCAACCCGAGGCGCACGTCGGACTCGCGCGCGTGCTGGAAGACAAAGGACAGTTTGCCGAAGCCGTCGTCGAGTTGCGCAAAGCGCTCGATCAACTTTCCGACAGCGAACCCATTATCTATCAAATGCTCGGCGCAGCTTACGAAAAACTCGAGAAGCCGAAAGAAGCCGTGGCGGCGTACGAAAAGTATCTCCAGCTCGCGCCGAACGGCAGTTACGCCGCGGCGATCCGGTCGATCCTCGATCAACTAAAACGCGAAGCCGCCGGCGAGACGATCATCCCCTAACACGGATTCAAACCATTATGTCCACACCTTCAATCTCAAAGAGCCGCCACGTATCTCACAAGGCGAGCTTGTTTACCGAGTCGGTGATTCGCGAAATGACGCGCGAGGCGCTGAAGCATGGCGCTGTGAACCTGTCGCAGGGCTTTCCCGATTTTTCAGCGCCCGAAGACATCAAGCGTCACGCCATGGAAGCGATTGAGCGCGACATTAACCAGTATGCGATCACCTGGGGCGCGAAAGATTTTCGCGACGCGATCGCCCGCAAGACGAGCTGGTATCTCGGCCTCGACATCGATCCGGAAACTGAGATCACCGTCACCTGCGGTTCGACCGAAGGAATGATCTCCGCGATGATGGCGACCGTAGATCCCGGCGATGAAGTGATCGTCTTCGAACCGTACTACGAGAACTACGCGCCCGACGCGATCCTCTCCGACGCGCGTCCGCGCTACGTTCCGTTGCGCGCGCCGGACTGGAGTTTCGATCGGGATCAACTGCGCGCGACGTTCAACGAAAAAACGAAAGCCATCATCGTCTGCAATCCCAACAATCCGACCGGCAAGGTTTTTACGCGCGACGAGATGGAGTTCATCGCGTCGTTGTGCCGCGAGTTTGACGCGCTCTGCTTCACCGATGAGATTTACGAACACATCCTCTACCCGCGTGAAGGCGCAGAGATCGAACACATCTCGATGGCCCAGATCGACGGCATGCGCGAGCGGACCGTGGTCGTCAACTCGATGTCCAAGACATATTCGGTAACTGGCTGGCGAGTTGGTTACTGCATAGCGCCGCCGGAAATCACGGGCGCGGTTCGCAAGGTCCACGATTTTCTGACCGTCGGCGCGGCGGCGCCGCTGCAAGCGGCGGGCGCGTATGCGTTGTCGTTGCCCGCGCAGTATTACGAGCATTTGCAAGCGGATTATCGTGTGCGGCGCGACATGCTGCTGCCGGTGCTGGAAGCAGCGGGGTTTGGAACGTTTGTGCCTGACGGCGCCTACTACATCATGACCGACATCTCGAAGTTTGGTTTTTCGAACGACGTGGATTTCACGCGGCACTTGATTCGCGAGATCGGCGTCGCGTGCGTGCCAGGTTCGAGCTTCTACAGCAATCCCGCCGATGGCGCGCAACAGGTTCGCTTCTGTTTCTGCAAAAAAGATGAAACGCTGAATCTCGCTGCCGAGCGACTGTCGAAACTATTATCAAAATGAGATTGCTTAAAATCTGTGTTTTCGTTTGCGTATTGGCAACTGCTGTTTTAGCTCAACAGCTACCCGATCCGGAATTCAATACCTCCGTCGAGAACCCCGCTTACTCTCGTAACCGGCCGCGCGTGATGTTCGACGAGGCGCATCACAACTTCCACACCACTGACGGCCGTTACAAACCGTTCGCCGATCTAATGATGAACGACGGCTACCAGGTGATCCGGAGTCGCAAGCCGTTCACCAAACAGTCGCTCGACAGTTTTAAGATACTGGTGATCGCAAATGCGCTCGGCGCTGAGGAGATGGACGACGAGGGAGCGGACCAGTCGGCGTTCACGGAAGATGAGATCAAGGCGGTCTACGATTGGGTCAGGAGTGGCGGTGCGTTGCTCTTGATCGCCGATCATGCGCCGTTCGGAAGTGCGGCAGCAGGGCTCGGAACGAAGCTCGGGGTCGACATGAGTAAGGGCTACACTTTCGATGCCGCTAACTCGCTGCCGCAAAGCGCGTCATTGCTGATCTTCTCGCGCGAGAACAAACTACTTGGTCCACATCCGATCGTCGAAGGACGTAACGAGAAGGAACGCGTCAACAAGGTGTTGAGTTTTACGGGCCAATCTCTCAAGGGACCTGAGGATAGCGCGGCCGTCTTGAAATTGTCCGACACCGCACAGGACTCTCCTGATCACGAACAGAAGTCGATGACTTCAGCCGCGGGTCGCGCGCAGGCCTTGGCGTTCAAGGTCGGTAAAGGTCGCGTCGTGGTCCAGGGCGAAGCCGCGATGCTCAGCGCGCAGATCGCCGGCCAGGAGAAGTTCAAGATGGGGATGAACTACGAAGGCTACGACAATAAGCAGTATGCGCTGAATGTCATGCACTGGCTGAGTGGTTTATTGAAAGAGAAATAGGACCACGCATTTGTGGGATCGAAAACGACAATTGATCTGGGTGTTGGGAGGATTGATTGTCGGCACGTTCGTCGCCTACTCTGATTCCTTCACAGAAGACGACCACACATTCTCACTGCGCTTCTTTATTTTTATGGAAACTCTCGTCGTCTTGATTATGGCGGGACTCTTCTACTTCTACTCGCGACGTCAAAACAAACGTTAATTCGGTTGTTGCATCGACTTGGCCCTCACCGTGATGCCGTCGTTCCCCAACACGAGCAAACTTCTCGCCTGACCAAACGGCGCCGCCGACGGCACATACGAAAGCACGTAACGATTCTGTCGCAACTCGTCGCAGATCGCCTTCGCCGCCACTTGCGGCTCTTCAATCGTAAAGATCCGTCCGCCGGTGCCCTCGGCTAACTTGTCGATCACGACCTTCGGCTTCGGCACGTCGCGCCGGATCGCACCGCGCGTGCGATCGACTGCCTGCACCGCATAGACCATGATGTTTTCGGACTGCAACTCCGCGAGC
This sequence comes from Pyrinomonadaceae bacterium, assembly GCA_036266055.1. Classification (GTDB taxonomy): domain Bacteria; phylum Acidobacteriota; class Blastocatellia; order Pyrinomonadales; family Pyrinomonadaceae; genus PSRF01. The sequence continues at coordinate 12,284 of DATANW010000067.1, forward strand.
GTCTGTTCGAACGTCGCCGTGCTCCCGCGGTCCAAGCCGTCGCTGATCACGACGATGATGCGTTTCTGTCCCTGGAGTGGCCGCATTGCTCCTTCGATCACCGCGCGCAGCGCGTCGAACAAGTGCGGTTGTCCTTTCTTCCGAAACAGCTTCAACGACTTCTCAATCGATTTCGCGTCGTCGGTCCAATCGGACACGATTTCGGCCTGCTCGTCGTAACCGACGATCAGCAGCTTGTCGCCTTCGTAAATTTCGTAAGCAAACTCGCGCGCCGCCTGTTCGAGCTTCTCGACGTCCGCGCGAATGGACAGCGAATTATCGACCAGCAAAACGATCCGAGCCGGCGACGGATCCGGAGTGAAGTTGCGGATCGACTGTTCGATACCGTTGTCGTAAACGGAGACTTCCTTGCTCGTGATGGGCGTGTTGCGTTGGTCATCGCGCCGGGCGACGATGCCGACCAGCACGCCATTCGCGGCATTCGCGTTGGGGCGGTTGCCGGATTGGGCCAGCAGCGAGGCCGCCACCAGGAGTGTTGCCACGATCGCAGCCAATCCGTGTTTTGCTGACCTAGCGGAGCGCATGTCTAAAGTTGAGGTGGGGCTGTCAATCGCCCGGCCTTTTAATCGCCAGAGGGTTTCGAGGCTGAGGCCTTCTCTGAAGTTTTCTTTCCCGGGGAGCTCGTCTTCTTATCGGCCTTTTCAGACTTCTCAGATTTTGTTTCTGTCGAGGATTCGGATTCCGAGTTGTCACCCTTCGTTGCCTTGCCCGCGTAGTCGGTCACGTACCAACCTGAGCCCTTGAACTGAATGGCCGGGGCCGAGATCTTCCGTTCCAACCGCCCCCCACACTTGCGGCACTTGACCGGCGGCTTGTCACTAATCTTTTGAAAAACTTCCATGTGTGCCTTGCATTTCCGGCACTCGAACTCATAGATAGGCATGACGGGATTATAAGGGTCGCGGGAACACGGATTCAACTT
>DATANW010000068.1:0-4100 GCA_036266055.1 Pyrinomonadaceae bacterium
TTCGACTCGCCTCGAGACCTCTCTCAGTTTACGCACGAAGTGTGGCTCACCGAGAATGGCCTGCCGCAAAACACCGTCCACGCGATCGCTCAAACCCGCGACGGCTACATCTGGATTGGCACCGAAGAGGGTTTGGCTCGCTTCGACGGCGTGAAATTTACCGTTTTCGATAAGCAGAACACTCCCGAGATCAAAAGCAACTACATTCGCAGCCTGTTAGCAGATCGCCAGGGCGCGTTGTGGATTGGCACCGCGCAGGGCCTGGTCCGGATGGTCAATGGCAAGTTCACGCTGTTCACGAGGGACGATGGACTCCCGAGCGAAACTATCCAGGCGGTTTATGAAGATCGGGAACGCAATCTCTGGGTCGCAACTGCCAACGGTCTGGGCTTGTTGAAGAGCGGCGGACTTACCACGTTCACCACCAAAGAGAGACTGATCAGTGGCAGCATTCAGGCGTTGTTGGAAGATGCGGATGGCGCGCTTTGGATTGCGACGCCCTACGGTGTGGGCCGCATCAAGGATAGTAAATTTACGAACTACACGGTGCGCGATGGACTCGGCAGTAACAGCGTCAGAGCGATTCAACAGGATCGAAACGGACTCATCTGGTTTGGCTCGTTCGGTGGCCTGACCTCATTCGACGGCAATCGCTTCACAACCTACACAACGCGAGATGGTCTGCCAAACGATCGCATCATCTCCCTGCAAGCGGATCGGGATGGTGGTCTGCTGATCGGAACAGCGGGTGGTCTCTGTCGTTTCAGCGGCGGCCGGTTCACCGCTTTCAATGCCGCAGAAGCTCTCGCCACCAGCACCATCCTCGCACTGCTCGAAGACCTCGAAGGTAACGTTTGGATCGGCACTGAGTCCGGCGGGATCAACCTCCTGAAAGATGCAAAGTTCACGACTTACACTGCGAGGAACGGACTCTCAAACGATCTCGTCAAATCGATCTACGAAGACCACGACGGCAATTTGTGGATCGGCACTGACGGCGGTGGTTTGAACTTACTCAAAAACGGCAAGCTTACTGCTTACACCACTCGCGACAGGCTCTCGAGCAACGTTGTGCTGGCTCTCGCCGGCGACAACGCGGGAAATCTCTGGGTCGGAACACCCGACGGGTTGAATCGTCTTAGCCAGGGAAAGTTTAAGACCTATACTTCGGCTGATGGGTTGGCGAACAATGACGTCAGATCGATCTACCTCGATCGTCGCGGCAATCTATGGATCGGCACCCGCGGCGGTTTGACTCGAATGAGCAACGGACTCTTCAAGACCTTCACCGAGGTCGACGGACTTCCGAACGACCTGGTCACCACACTTTACGAGGACAGCAGGGGAAATCTGTGGATCGGCACGTTCGGCGGCTTAGGTAAACTCACGAATGAGGAGTTCACAACCTTTACGACACGGGACGGCCTTTCGAGCGAGGCAGTGATCTCGCTCCATGAAGATTCGGACGGCACACTGTGGATCGGTACGAATGGCGGTGGTTTGAACCGGATGAAAGACGGCAAGTTCACCTCCTACACTACGAGTAATGGTCTACTCGACGATGTTGTCTACCGAATTCTCGAAGACGGCCGAAACAACCTGTGGCTGAGTTGCCGCAAAGGGATCTTTCACATTAGTAAAAAACAGATTGACGAGTTTGCGCGAGGCAAGCTGGCCTCGATCGCACCGGTTGCTTACGGCACCGCAGACGGCATGATGACGCGTGAGTGCAGCGGCGGCGGCGACCCGGCTGGATGGCGCGGCAGTGACGGAAGGCTATGGTTTCCTACGATCAAGGGCGTCGCGATGATCGACCCGGAGAGAATAGAAACGAATTCGCACCCGCCTCCTGTCGTGATCGAGCAGGTGCGTATCGACGATCAGTCGTTTGCACCGAGCGAGCGTCTCGAGTTGCCCGCGGGCACAACGCACCTCGACTTGTATTACACGGCCTCAAGCTTCATCGCGCCGGAGAAAGTCAGGTTTAAGTACAAGCTGGAAGGATTTGACAACGACTGGATCGATAGTGGCACTCGTCGCATCGCCTACTACACGAACCTGCGCCCGGGTTCGTACACGTTTCGTGTGATCGCCAGTAACAACGATGGGGTTTGGAACCAAACCGGCGCGACATTTTCTCTTTACCTGAAGCCGTATTTTTATCAGACCTACTGGTTCTACGCAGTCTGTTTACTAGCGCTGGGGATGTTGGCGTGGCTGCTGTTTCGGCTCCGCGTACGCGGAATGCAAGCGCAGTTCAGAGCCGTGCTCGCGGAGCGAACTCGCATCGCTCGGGAGATTCACGACAACCTCGCCCAGGAGATGGCCGGACTCTCCGTGCAATTGGAAGTAGTCGCGCGCACAATGCCGGCCGGAGCTGACGCTGCCATCTCTTCTCTCGATCGCGCTCGGTGGCAAGTTCGGCACGGCATCGCTGAAGCGCGACGGTATGTTTGGGAACTCCGATCGCCGGCGCTCGAAAATAACGATCTGCCGACCGCTTTAACCGAAACCGCGCGGAGATTGACGCACGACACGCCTATCCAGGCGCAGGTTGAAGTCAACGGAACTTTTCGCCCCTTGGCCCAATTGGTCGAGGGCAATCTGCTCCGCATCGGACAAGAGGCCATAAACAATGCAGTGAAACATGCGCAGGCCCAACGAATACTCGTCAACCTGGTGTTCGATACGAAGCGAGTGCAACTCATGGTACGAGATGACGGGCGTGGTTTTAATCATCAGGCAAATGGTAGCGACGGCCATTTCGGACTCATCGGCATGAAGGAGCGCGCCGAACAGATGGGTGGGACGTTGTCGATTGAGAGCACTGATGGATCGGGTACTGAAGTCGTGGCTGACGTGCCGATCAGCAGTTAATAATGGAGCAGCTCAGATCGTGAATAACAGAATCAGGATCATGGTAATCGACGATCAGGCGGTCGTGCGGCAGGGTTTTGTCGCCTTAATCAATACCGTGCCGGACATGGAAGTGATCGCGCAAGGAATCAACGGACAGCAAGCCATCGATCTATACAACCAACACACACCGGACGTAACACTGATTGATTTGCGGATGCCGGTGGTCGGCGGTGTCGAAGCGATCACCGCTATCCGACACAACTTTCCCGATGCGCGTCTAATCGTGCTTACTACCTACGATGGTGATGAAGACATTTACCGATCGCTACAAGCCGGTGCGAGAGGTTACCTGTTGAAGGATGTGTTCTTCGAAGAACTCGAGACAGCGATAAGAGCCGTGCATGCGGGCTCACGTCACATCCCCGCAGCGATCGCCACGCGGCTTGCCGAGCGAATGGCCAGCACTGATTTGACCAGCAGAGAGATGGAGGTGCTCGAACTGATCGTGCGAGGCCAAAGCAACAAGGAGATAGGCGCCAGCCTGACGATTAGCGAAGCGACGGTCAAGAGTCACATCAATAACATTCTCAGTAAGCTCGGCGTGACCGATCGTACCCAGGCTGTGACCACCGCCTTGCAACGGGGGCTGGTCCACCTACGCTAATCTGAGCCTTGTAAGGACCGGCCCGGTTCAGGACCGTCTCCAACCAAAGTTTGAGTTCCTGCCCCATCTTCCGGGCCATGACACAATTTCGAGTCGCTGTTACTCTCGCCCTGCAAGTTAACCCAGTCTCTGGTTCAGTTAATTCAGGGTCCATCTTCCTACCTAAAAACTTTGTTGCAAAAGTAACGGACTCCGAAATTGACGTAGTTGAACCCGGGACTGGGTCCCTCCATTAGCTTCCAAGTCACTCTCAAATCATTTAAATAACAATCCGCGCCCGAATATTTTTCCGGCCAGACGGATACTTATTGTGAGTGGTCACGATGGAAGATGCCGAAGCAATCAAGAGATGTCAGCAAGGTGACCGGGAAGTTTTTCGGCATCTCGTCGAGCGGTATCAAAAGCGTGCGGTCGCTCATGCGCTGGCGATTCTGTTCAATCGTGACGATGCTGAGGACGCGGTTCAGGAGGCTTTTATCGATGCTTTCAGAGCAATCGGCACGTTTGACACGTCGCGGACGTTTTACCAGTGGTTCTACGTTCTGCTGCGGAACCGTTGTTACAAAATGACGGCACG
>DATANW010000069.1:0-9155 GCA_036266055.1 Pyrinomonadaceae bacterium
GCCGTTGCAGGACATGACGCTCCTCGTCCGCACGACGACCGAACCGACGTCGATCGTTCCCGCGTTGCGACAGGCGGTATGGTCCATCGATCCAAACCAGCCGATTTCAAACGTGAACACGATGGAACAGATCGTTTCCGAGAGCATCTCGCGACCGCGCTTGAACACGGCGTTGATGGGATTGTTTGGAGCGCTGGCGTTGATCCTCGCGGCCGTCGGCATCTACGGATTGCTTTCGTATACGGTGGCGCAGCGGACGCAGGAGATGGGAATTCGCATGGCGCTGGGCGCTCAGGTCGGCGACGTGCTGCGCCTCGTGCTGAAGCAGGGAATGGTGCTCGCGATCATTGGGCAGGCGATCGGGCTCGCCGGAGCCTTTGCGCTCACGCGATTGATTCGCGGCCTGCTGTTTGGTGTGACGCCGACCGACGTCACGATCTTTGTGGCGGTCACCGGCGTGCTCACGACGATTGCGTTGCTTGCGTGTTACTTGCCGGCGCGGCGGGCGACGAAAGTCGATCCGCTCAAAGCCCTGCGTTACGAATAACTATGGACATTCTCGTCAGCGATCTTCGCTACGCCGTCAAGATGCTTTGGAAGAGCAAGGGCGTCACCGTGCTCGCCGTTATCTCGCTCGCGATTGGCATCGGCGCAAACTCGACAATCTTCAGCATCGTCAATTCGCTGCTGTTGCGTCCGCGTCCGCTGGCGAATCCGGAGCAGATCGTCGAGCTTTACAGCGGCGATACGGAGCAGCCCTATCAAACGAGCTCGTATCCGAGCTATCTCGACTTCCGCGAACGCAACGAAGTTTTCAGCGGACTCGCTGCTTACGGCATCCGGCAGTACAAACTCGGTGGTCCAAACCAGGTCGAACAAATCTGGGGCGAGGTTGTCTCGGGAAACTACTTCGACGTCCTTGGCGTGCCGGCGTATCGCGGGCGCACTTTCGTCGCCGAAGAAGACGAGGTGCCAAACCGCAATCCCGTCGCGGTAATTAGTCATGATCTGTGGCAGCGACGATTCAACTCCGACCCTTCACTCGTGGGCCAGACGATCACGCTCAACAATCAAACGTTGACCGTCGTCGGTGTTGCGCCGCCGCAGTTCACGGGCATGATGCGTGGGCTTTCCTGCCAGATTTGGGTGCCGGCGATGATCGCGCCGGCGCTCGAGCCGACACGAGGCGATGGTTTGGTCACGAGTCGCGGCAACAAGTGGTTGACGCTCGTCGGACGTCTGAAGCCGGGCACGACGATCGACCAGGCGCGCGCGCGATTCGAACTCCTCTCCAAAGACATGCAGGTTGCGCATCCCGAGGAATGGTTGAACGGAACAGGCGAGTCGGTGCGCCCGCAGTTTGTTTCGGTTCTTTCCGAGGCGCAGACGCGGGTTCATCCGCAAATGCGTGAGGCGGCCTATGCAGCCGCGGCGTTGTTGTTTGTGATCGTAAACCTCGTGATGCTAATCGCCTGCATGAACCTGGCGAGCATGTTGCTGGCGCGCGCGGTGGTCCGGCGAAACGAGATCGCTATCCGGCTCGCGTTGGGCGCAAGCCGCAGACGCATTATCCGTCAACTGCTGACGGAGAGCGTGCTGCTGTCGTCAATCGCGGGCGCCGCCGGAATTCTGCTGGCGGTTTGGCTGCTCAGTTTGCTGCTGGGATTCATGCCTGCTCTTCCCGAAGGTTTTCGGATCGCGCTCGATCTGCAACTCGATTGGCGCGTGGTGGTCTATACGATCGCAGTGTCGACGATCACGGGCGTGTTCTTCGGACTGGCGCCCGCGCTGCAAAGTTCGAAAGCAGACGTGTCGACGGTTTTGAAAGACGATTCGACGGTTGCGACCGGACGTTATCGCAAGTCGCGCTTGCGCATGTCGCTGGTGGTGGCCCAGGTCGCCTTTTCACTGTTGCTGTTGATTAGTGCGGGTCTGGTGTTGCGCAGTCTGGAAAAGATTAGGCCAACGCGACTCGGGTTCAGTTCCGACAACGTCGTCGTCGCGCCGCTGACACTGGAAGAACCCGCGTACGACCGTCGCAAGGGACACGAGTTTTATCGCAGTATTTCGGAGCATGTCGCGGCGTTGCCGGGGGTCGAGAACGTCAGCCTGAGCGAAGGGATCATGGGCGGTTTCATTGGCGGATCGCGCCGCAGCATCGAGATTGAAGGCTACAAACCGAGCGCGGGTGAGAGTCTGCATCTCGATGCCGTCTACGCTGGTCCGCGTTACTTCACCAACATGAAAGTCCCGTTTGTGCTCGGACGTGATTTCGACGAGCGCGATCAGGACGGCGCGAGCTGTGTCGCGATCGTCAACGAAGTCTTTGCGCAGCGGTACTTCGGCGGCACGGGACTGTCGCTTGGCAAACACCTCTCGCGAGTAACCGGACAGAAGAACGAGAAACAGGTGTGCGAGGTTGTAGGCGTCATTCGCGATAACAGTTTCCAGTCGTTACAGAAAGACATGCACCCGTTTTTCGCGCTCGCCGTCATGCAATCGGATTTTCGCGGCATGTACTTGATGGTCAACACGTCAGGCGATCCGCAGGGTCTGGTGCCGAGTGTGCGACGGGCGATCCTCGAACTCGATCCCAAGATGCCGGTAACCGACGTGCAAACGATCGATCAGAATTTCAGCGTCGTGCTTTATCCGTTCCGGTTGCTGGCAGTGGTGATGGGTGCCTGCGGTGTGATGGCGCTGTTGTTGGCGACGATCGGTATCTACGGCGTGGTTGCTTACTCGGTGGCGCAGCGCACGCGCGAAGTCGGCATTCGCATGGCGCTGGGCGCGGTGCGCAGCGACATTCTGAAGCTGGTCGTCGGACAGGGAATGGTGCTCGTCGCTTACGGTCTCGCGTTGGGATTGTTGCTGGGGTTTGCGTTAACTCGCGTGTTGACCAGTTCGATGTTTGAGACGGAATTACTGTTTGGCGTCAGTGCGACCGATTCGCTGACGTTCGCCGGCGTGACCGTTCTGCTGGGGTTGGTTGCGCTCGTGGCCTGTTATCTTCCGGCGCGGCGCGCGACGAAAGTCGATCCCGTTGTCGCTCTGCGAAATAGTTGAAGGAGCTGATTGCAATGACAAGTCTGTGGCAAGACATCCGCTACGCCGCGAGAATGCTGCTGAAGAACCCGGGCATCTCGATCATCGTGGTGATTGCGCTGGCGCTCGGCATCGGCGCGAACAGTGCCATCTTTAGTGTCGTGAACGCGGTGTTGTTGCGGCCACTGCCTTACGAAGACGCGGAGCGTCTCGTGTTTTTGAACGAGAAGAGTCAGGTATCGGACGAGATGTCGATCGCATATCCGAATTACCTCGACTGGCGCGCGCAGACGCAGACGTTTGAAACGATCGGTATCTACAATGGCGGCAGTTACAACCTCACCGGCGCCGGCGATCCGGAACAGGTCATCGCCAGCCAGTGCTCCGCTGATCTCTTCAAAGCTTTGCGCGTCAAACCACTCCACGGGCGTTTGTTCACAGACGAAGAAGACAAGCCAGGCGGTAGGGCAGTCGTCCTGCTGAGTTATCCGCTGTGGCAACGTCGTTTCGGCGGGCAGACAAGCATCCTGAACCAGGCGATCACACTCAACGGCAAGAGCTACGACGTGATCGGCATCATGCCTCCGTCTTATACGTATCCGCGGCGTGCTGAAGTCTGGGTGTCGTTGGGCCAACTGTCGGACCAGGGAGGTTATAAGGAGCGCGGCAATCATCCGGGCCTCCTTGGCATTGGCCGTCTCAAGCCGGGCGTGACATTAGAACAGGCGCAGTCGGAAATGAACACAATCGGCGCGAATCTGGATAAGCAGTATCCCGATTCGAACAGTGGTACGAGGCCAAGATTGCGTCCAATGCTGGACGTATTTGTCGGCGGTGATTCACGCCGCGCATTGTGGGTCATCTTTGGCGCGGTCGCGTTTGTGCTGCTGATTGCCTGCGCGAACATCGCCAACCTGCTTTTGGCGCGAGCAACGGCCCGGCGGAAAGAGATGGCGATTCGCACTGCCGTCGGCGCGAGTCGTTGGCGACTCGCTCGCCAGTTGCTGACGGAAAGCACTTTGCTTTCGCTGATTGGTGGTGGAGTTGGACTGGCGCTCGCGCGTTGGGGTGTGGACCTGATTCTTTACATGAGTCCGGACGCGATTCCGCGCTCGCGTGAGGTCGGTCTCGATTGGACCGTGCTCGCGTTTACGGCGGGCATAGCTGTGTTGACGGGCCTGATCTTCGGTCTGTTACCCGCGATTCAGGCGGGCGACGTCGACGTTCACGAGACGTTGAAAGAGAGCGGACGTGGAACGAGCAGCCGTCACTGGTTACGCAGCTCACTCGTTGTTGGTGAAGTGGCGACGACGCTCGTGCTGTTGATTGCCGCGGGTTTGATGATTCGCAGTTTTTATCTGTTGCAGAAAGTCAATCCAGGTTTCTCGCACGAACATCTCACGACCTTCAGCATCGCCCTACCCGAAAAGGAATACGAGAGCGTCGACTCCACCGCCGGATTCTACAACCGACTGCTCGATAATATTCGTGCGCTTCCGGGTGTGGAATCAGTCGCGGCTGCTTCGGGACTGCCGCTTGGTAATAATGGCTGGCAACAGAGTTTCAGGATTGACGGCCGGCCTGAACCGAAACCCGAGGAAATTCCCCTGATGGAAACATGTCTGGTCACGCCGGACTACTTCAAGGCAATGAACATTCCGGTGTTGCGAGGCCGTGTGTTTACGGACAGTGACAACCGTTCGCATCTGTCGGCACAGGATCACGAGGCATACATTAAGGGAGCAACCAAGATCGTAATCGATGAGGAGTTCGCGAAGCGGTATTGGCCCAACGAAGACCCGATCGGGCAGCGTCTGGTTTTCGGCAGTCATGAACAACCGCGAAAGCTGGAGATCATCGGCGTAGTCGGCAGAGTGAAGATGGAGAGTCTCATTAAAAACACTGATTACGTCCAGGCGTACTATGCGTACCGGCAGTTGCCGGCGAACAACATGACGGTGATCATCAAAGGCGGTTCGGACCCCAATCAGTTAATCGGTTCCGCGCGTGCAGCGATAAGAGAGATCGATCCCGATCAACCGATCTTCGCCATCCGGAGCATGGATGAAATCCGCGGCGAATCAGTGCAGAACGAACGTTTGAACCTGACGTTGTTGAGTCTTTTCGCGGGAATCGCGCTGGTGCTGGCAATCGTCGGCATCTACGGTGTGATGTCGTATTCGGTGACGCAGCGAACGCACGAGATCGGAATTCGCATGGCGGTCGGCGCCCGTCCCCGCGACGTATTCGCGATGATCATGGGCCATGGGATGAAACTCGCGCTGATCGGCGTCGGCATCGGATTGGTCGGGGCATTTGCGTTGACGCGATTGATGGCGTCGATGTTGTTCGGCGTCGCGCCGACTGATGCGATGACGTATGGATCGATTGCGGCGTTGCTGATCGGCGTGGCGTTGCTGGCTTGTTATTTGCCGGGACGGCGAGCGACGAAAGTCGAGCCGACGATCTCACTGCGTTACGAGTGATTTTTATGGAATCCGTGTTTAAAGATATCAGCTACGGACTGCGCAGTCTGTTGAAGCACAAGACGTTCACGGCAATTTCGATCGTGACCCTCGCGCTCGGCATCGGCGCCAACGCCGCGATCTTCACCGTCGTGAACGCCGTTGTCCTGCGGCCCTTGCCGTATCACGACTCGCAGCGTCTGGCGATGATTTGGACCACGAAAGACGCGAACCAGGAACAGGCGTTTTCGTTCGCCGACTACAACGATTTGAAATCGCAGGCGAAGGCGTTCAGTGCGATCGGCGCGGCTTCACCGCTGTGGAATTTCATCCTGGCAGGTGACGGCGAACCGGAGCCGATGCAGGGACTGTACGTTTCCGCGAACCTGTTTGAGTTGTTGCCGGTCGCGCCTGAAAAAGGACGCGTGTTTACGGCCGACGAAGATCGCGCCGGTGGTCCACCGGTGGTAATCATCAGCCGTGCTTTGTGGGAGCGCCGGTTCGGTGCGGATCCGAATGTCATTGGAAAAACGATGTCGGTGAGCGGCACTACCGCTACGATCGTCGGCGTCATGCCCGCGCAGTTTCAGTTTCTCGATCCGGCGGCGGAACTTTGGGCACCGCTCGCGCAAAACCAGTTTGCGGGGAGTGCGCGGCAAGTGCGACTGCTTTCCGTGGTGGGGCGGTTGAACGATGGCGTGCAGGTGAGTGAAGCGAGTGCGGAGCTGACGGGCATCGCGCAACGTTTGGAGAGCGCGTATCCCGATACGAACAGCGGCGTGAGTCTGGGTGTGGTTCCTCTTCACGCCCAGGTGACGGGGAAAGTGCGGCCCGCGCTGTGGTTGTTGTTTGGCGCTGTCGGTCTGGTGTTGTTGATTGCCTGCGCGAACATCATCAACTTGATGCTGGTCCGAAGTGCCGCGCGTCGCCGGGAGATCGCGGTGCGGACCGCGTTGGGTGCGGGACGGATGCGCTTGCTTCGGCAGTTGTTGACTGAAAGCATTACGCTCTCAGTGCTCGGAGGCGCGGCGGGAATCCTGCTGGGATCGTGGGGCGTCAACGCGTTGCTGGCGCTGAACCCGATTCCGATTCCACGTTACAACAAGATCAGCGTCGACCTGACCGTGCTTGCTTTCACGCTGCTCGCGTCAGTCGCCACGGGCATCGTGTTTGGGCTCGCGCCGGCGTGGCAGTCGTTGCGTGTCGATCTGAACTCGGCGTTGAAGGAAGGCGGACGCGGTGCTGTCGCCGAAACCGGTCAGCGACGATTAAGCAGCATGCTTGTGATTGCCGAGATGGCGATCGCGATGGTCCTGTTGATCGGCGCCGGACTGTTGCTGCGCAGCTTCGCGCATCTGCTCGACGTGAAGCCCGGTTTCACTACCGAGAACCTGTTGACGATGCAGATCGGGTTGCCGAACGCGGCATATCAGCAACCAGAGAAACGGGCCGCGTTCATGCAGCAGCTTGAAACGAGTTTACGAGGCGCGCCCGAAGTTACTTCGGTCGGGTTCGTCACGCGACTGCCGCTGATGAGCACGTTGAATAACGTCACGACGTATCTCGCGATCGAAGGTCGCGAGGTGCCTCCCGGCGATCGGCCCGAGATCGACTTTCGTCGCGCGAGCACTTCGTACTTCCAGGCGATGGGCATCCCGCTGCTTTCGGGCCGTCTTGTCACGGAGCAGGACGTCACGAATAATTTGCACTTTGTGTTGATTAACGAAGCGATGGCGAAGCGTTTCTGGCCCAGTGAAGATCCGGTGGGCAAACGTATCAGCACGGCGCTTTCGAGCGGACAACAAACGCAGTGGCAGACGATAGTCGGCGTTGTCGGAAACGTTCGTCATCTCGGTCTCGACACCGAACCGCGTCCGGAGATCTACTACCACACGAATACACAACCTCCGTTTGGTCCAGTCGTGGTGATTCGCACAACGTCAGATCCGAAGCGTCTGATCTCGATCGCGCGCGCGAAGGTGCGCGAGCTCGACCGCAATGTGCCGATCTCGAACGTCAACACGATGGAGGAACTCGTAGCGCAGTCCGTCGCGCAGCGCCGGTTCGGCATGTTTCTGCTCGGAATCTTTGCTTTGCTCGCGCTGACACTGGCGGCGATCGGGATCTATGGCGTGGTTAGTTATTCCGTGACGCAGCGCACGCAGGAGATTGGTGTGCGCATGGCGCTTGGCGCGAGTACGACTGACGTGCTGAAGATGGTGTTGCGAAAAGGTATGTCGCTGGCGCTGATTGGCGTCGGGGTTGGACTTGCCGGCGCGTTTGGTTTGACGCGCTTGATGTCGAGGTTATTGTTCGAAGTGACGCCGACGGACGTGACGACGTTCACGTTTGTGTCGGTGGGTTTAATGGTGGTGGCGTTGCTCGCTTGCTACCTTCCGGCCCGGCGGGCCATGAAAGTCGATCCGCTCGAGGCGTTGCGATACGAGTGAGGGAGCGGGCTTAGGTCTTTGGTCTTGGGTCTTTGTACTTAGTGCTTTGTTCACCATCGAGAGCTACGCTTCAAGGTCTCCACTTGAACTAACGAACAAAGTACAAAGGACAAAGTACAAAGACCCAAGACCAAAGCCCCCTTTCGCAATTTCACCCCTTTCCATTATCTTAATTGCATGCCCCGTATCCTGATTGCTGACGATCAGGCCGACGTCCTGGCCGCGTTGAGCCTGCTACTCAAAGGTGAGCGCTTTCAAATCGAGAGCGCATCGTCGCCGGAAGGCGTGCTCAAAGCGATCGATTCGCAGGAGCTGGACGTCGTCCTCATCGACCTCAACTATGCCCGGGATACAACGTCGGGAAGTGAAGGCCTCGATCTGCTGAGCCGCATCCGCGCCGTCGATCCGACGTTGCCCGTAGTCGTGATGACAGCGTGGGGGAGCGTCGATCTCGCCGTCGAAGCGATGCGCCGCGGCGCGCGCGACTTCATTCAAAAGCCCTGGGACAACGCCAGGCTGATAGCAGTGCTGCGCACGCAGGTCGAGTTGGCTGAGGCTTTGCGCCGCGGACGTCGACTCGAAGCGGAAAACCTCGCGCTGCGCGACAGCGTTTCAGACGCGACGAACGACATCCCGCAGATCGTTTCCGAATCGCCGGCGATGAAAGCCGTTTTGAATCTCGTGGAGCGTATTGGACCAGCGGACGCGAACGTTTTGATTACCGGCGAGAACGGCACCGGCAAGGAAGTGATCACGCGCGTGCTTCATTCGATCTCGTCGCGTCGCGCCAAACCTTTGATTTCTCTGAACGCAGGCGCGCTGGCGGAAGGCGTGTTTGAGAGCGAACTGTTTGGTCACGTGCGCGGTGCGTTTACTGACGCGAAGAGCGATCGGGTCGGACGTTTCGAACTGGCCGACGGTGGAACGTTGTTTCTGGACGAGATTGGAAACGTCCCGTTGAACTTGCAGCCGAAGCTGTTGCGCGTGCTGGAGACGGGTGACTTTGAGCGCGTTGGATCCTCGAAGACGCAGAAGGTGAATGTGCGATTGCTGTCGGCGACGAATGCCGACTTGCATGCCGAGGTGGCCCAGGGTCGTTTTCGCCAGGATTTGCTGTTTCGGCTCAACACGGTCGAGATCAAGCTGCCGCCCTTGCGCGAACGCATGGAGGACATTCCGATACTGGCGGAACATT
>DATANW010000070.1:0-10883 GCA_036266055.1 Pyrinomonadaceae bacterium
CTACCGCCCGGTGGTCCACCTCCGTCGGTGCTGGGAATGATCATCGCGGTCATCACCGCGCTTGCGACGATGCAGGCGGCCGGTGGACTCGACTACCTCGTCTCGGTCGCCGAAAAAGTCATGCGGAAGAAACCGCAGTACATCACGTTTGTCGCGCCGATTGTGACCTATGTGCTCGTGGCAGCGGCGGGTACTACGCACGTCATCTATGCGGTGCTTCCGGTGATTGCAGAAGTGTCGCGCACGGGCAATGTGCGGCCGGAGCGTCCGCTTTCGATCAGCGTGATCGCGGGATTTCAAGGCGTTAGCGCGTCCCCAATCTCAGCGGCGACCGTGGCGATGCTCGGGTTTCTGCTGACGCAAGGGATCTCTCTGCCACGTCTGTTGGCAATTACGATCCCATCGACATTTCTCGGCATCGTCATCGGAGCGTTGTCGGTGGCCTGGCGCGGTAAGAACCTCGACGCCGATCCGGAATATCAACGACGGTTGGCGAGCGGTGAAGTGAAGATACCGGAACCGCCTGCGGCGATCGCCGCCAAAGACCTGTTTCGCGCGCGCGGTTCGATGATGTTTTTCCTGCTGGGTATCGTGCTGGTCGTGCTGATCGGGATTTTCCCGAACCTGCGGCCCGTATACGAAGTGGCGGCTGCCAACGGCGCGATGGATACCGATCAGGTGAGCATGGGCATGGCGATCATGATCGTGATGATCGCCATCGCGGGACTGATCATGCTGGTCTTCAAAGCGTCGCCCGAAGCCGCGTTGAAGGGCACGATCATGCGCAGCGGCGTTACCGCGATCATCTGCATACTCGGGATCTCGTGGCTCGGTTCGTCGTTCTTCGAAGCGAACCGGATCTCGATCATCGGCGGCATCGAGAGCGTACTGCAAGCTTATCCATGGACGTTTGCGATTGGGATGTTCGTGTTGTCGGCAATGCTCTTCAGCCAGGCGGCGACAGTCGCGATCCTCGTGCCGGTTGGTCTGGCGTTGAGGTTACCGGCAGCAACGCTCGCGGCCTTGTATCCTGCTGCCAATGGCATCTTTTTCCTGCCGACTTACGGCACGTTGTTGGCCGCCGTGTCATTCGATCAAACCGGCACGACGAAGATCGGAAAGTATCTGCTCAATCATAGTTTCATGCTGCCGGGACTGGTGACTACGATCTCTACGATCGTCATCGCGCTCGTGTTGAGTCGTGTCTTGAACTGAAAGGTCGACGATGGATTTAACTGGATTCATGGATCGATTTCCTGTGTGGGTGCTCTTTCTGATAACGATCGCGATCTGTCTTCTTTCAGTCGAGGCAGGTCACCGATTAGGGATTTATCGCGTCCGACGCTCGGAGCTGGAAAAGGACACGCCGATCGGTGGAATGGTGGGCGCCACCCTGGGCCTGCTGGCATTCATGATGGCTTTCACGTTTGGACTTGCGGCAAACCGCTTTGAAGCTCGACGGCAGATTGTATTGGAGGAGGCAAATGCAATTGGCACCACTTACCTGCGGGCCGGGATGCTGGCGGAGCCGATGCGCACCGATGCGCGGAACCTTCTTCGTGAATACGTAGACGTAAGGCTCACGGGGGTCCAGGGCGGAAACGTCGCCGAGGCAATGAAAAGATCGGAAGAGATTCACAATGGACTGTGGTCTGTGGCAACGGCGGCCGCGGAAAAGGAAAAGAATGTAATTACCTCGCTCTTCATTCAATCGCTGAACCAGGTGATCGACCTTCATGCGACGCGAGTCATGGCCGGAATGCGCAGCCGAGTTCCCGGAATAATCTGGGTGGTCCTTTACCTGCTGGCGATACTCGCCGTGTTGTTGTTGGGTTACCAATCCGCCCTCGCGAATGGCCGTCGCTCAATCGCGGTGCTTGCCCTCGTGATCG
The DNA here is from genome assembly GCA_036266055.1 of Pyrinomonadaceae bacterium. Taxonomy (GTDB): domain Bacteria; phylum Acidobacteriota; class Blastocatellia; order Pyrinomonadales; family Pyrinomonadaceae; genus PSRF01. The sequence goes on from DATANW010000070.1 coordinate 1,893, forward strand.
GTTTCTCATCGGTCCTGTATTTGATCGCAGACCTGGACCGCCCGGGCCAGGGTCTCTTGCAAACAAGTCAGGAAGCGATGACCGATGTGCGCCGGACTATGTAAGGTGTCGCGAGATGCGCGAGCCCACGGGGATGGTGAGTAGGGGAGCGGCGCCGTAGCGCAGGATTCGTTCGCTGTGACTGCCGCGCAGGCCGTCCATGAAACCGTTACGACCGTCAGTGGCCATGACGATCAGGTCGGCGTCGAAGTCTTTCGCCGCTTTGACGATGCCATCGATGACTTCACCGCTACGCAATTCCTTCTGCCACGTCCAGCCGTCGATTTCCGGAAACCGCACCGCGGGCATCGTGCTCGCGGTGCCGATGTGGACCACGATGAAGGTTCCTTCCGTAGCATTGAACTTCTGAGCAAACCGCGCCGCGGCCGTCAGGGCCGGATCGGGTCGCGGTGTGCGGGCGATCGGGATCAGTATCCGCTTCAAGTTCACTGAGCCATCTTTTGCCGAGACAAATCCTTTGACGTCGCCGGGAATCAGCAGCGTCATCTCTCCCGACTTTCGCGTAACCGGTGAGGCGACAGACTTGCCGAGCCAGGGGATGCGACCGTCGCGTTGGCTCGTTGAAAGCACGATCAGATCAGTCGGATGGTCTTCCAGGTAATTGATAACAGCGTCAACAGGTTCCGCCTCATTCGCGACGATCTTGCGAGCGTCGATGCCGAGTTCGCCGACGGCTGATTTCAAACTTCCCGGCGGTAATACTTTCCAGTGTTCAAGGGTCTCGCGGACGCCGGGAAAATCGGACCACTTCAAATCGCGATCTTTCGAAACGTGCAGCAAAGTGAGTTGTGCTTTCGCCTCTAAAGCCGCTTTTAGCGCGTGGTGAAACGCCACCAGACTGCTTTCGGAAAGATCAGTCGGATGCAGCACACTGCCGATGAGCGAAAAGCCGGGACCGAGTTGCGACATGGGAGAGTCTCCTTTTAACCTCTTGCGCCAACACTCACTGCAAACATTTGTCTGAACATCTCGCGCTCGTAAAGGGCCGGATTCGGAATTCTTTGAAAACTCATGTTGCCTCGCATTTCTTCGAGCGAGTTCCATTCGTTGGCCAGCATCCACGCTTCGACTTCACTTCGCAGCTTCTGCAAATACTCGGGACCGTATCGCATCAGTGCCGAAACAATCTGCACCGCATGGGCGCCGGCCATCGTCGACTTGATCACGTCGAGCGCCGTGTGAACTCCGCCGGTGATCGCCAGCGACGCTTTAACGCGTCCGGCCAGCACTGCCGTTCCCCGGAGGCGCAGATCGAGTTCCGCCGAAGTCGAGAACTCCACGCGCCGCATTACCTCGAGTTCGATCACGTCGAAGTCGATCTTGTGAAATCGGGTGAACAGTACGATCGCGTTTGCGCCGTTCGCATCCAACTGCAATGCAAAATTGGCGAACGCCGTGAACAGTGGCGACAGCTTGACGGCCACGGGAATTTTCAGTTTGCCTTTTATCTCGCGGAGTATCTGAAGCATCTGCTGCTCGACCTCTGCGGAACTGGTGTCGGGATCGCTGGCCGGGTGATACAGGTGGAGCTCGAGGCCGTCAGCGCCTGCTTCCTCCATCAAACTCGCGTACGAGAGCCAGCCGCCGGGAGTGCTTCCGTTGAGCGATGCGATCACCGGAATGCCGACGGCTTTCTTCACGTGTTGCAAATGTTCCAGATAGTCGTCTCCGGGCGCTGTTTCGGGATCGGGAGAATAACTGGCCGCTTCCGCAAACGATTCGGTGTAGGTGTCGTAAGAAAAGAAGTCGGACAACTGCGCTGACGTGATCTCTTCCTCATACAACGAAGGCAACACCAAAGCCGCGGCTCCGTGATCCTCGAGTTGCTTCACCGTGTCGAGATCCCCGGTCAGCGGACTCGAACCAACGATGAACGGGTTGCGCAACGTAATTCCCATGTAAGTCGTAGCGAGACTCATTTGTCCTTGCTCCCTTCCGGGTCTCCACCGTTTGCACCGTTTTCATCTTTCTTTTCGAAGGCGGGTACGCTGATTCCGGCGAGCTGTTGATACACGGCATAACGCCGTTCGGCAGCGGCCTGCGACTCATCGAGAAAACGTTTGAAGCGCGCGGGATCGGCGCGTTCGATCACGCGGAAGCGTGATTCGTTGCGCATGTAGTCGGCGACTTTTGCTTTAGGTGGTCCATAGTCGAGATTCAGCGGCGCTTCACCTTTAGCGATCCGATTCGGGTCGAACCGGTACAACGGCCAAACGCCCGAATCGACGGCGAGCTTCTGTTGCGCCGCACCCTGGGCCATGTCGTAGCCATGCGCGATACAGTGGCTGTAAGCGATGATTAACGAAGGGCCGTGATAAGCTTCGGCCTCGCGAAACGCCTGGACGGTTTGCAGCATCTTGGCGCCGAAAGCAACGCGCGCGACGTAGACGTGTCCGTACATATTCGCCAACAATCCGAGATCTTTCTTGCCGACGGTTTTGCCGGAAGCCGCAAACTTAACGGACGCGCCAAGCGGTGTAGCTTTCGATTGCTGCCCGCCGGTGTTTGAGTAAACTTCGGTGTCTAGGACGAGGACGTTGACGTCCCGGCGATTGGCGAGCACGTGATCGAGTCCGCCATAACCGATGTCGTAGGCCCAACCGTCACCGCCGACCAGCCAGACGCTCTTCTTCACCAGATAATCCGCCAGTGTTTCGAGTCGTCGTGCATCCGGCAATTGGATCCCAGCCAACTTGGCGCGCAACACCTTGACCCTTTCGCGTTGAGTATTGAGCTCGGCCTCGTTGTCCTGGTTTGCCTCGAGTAATTCAGTGACCAGCGTTTCGCCGATTGTTGGCGCGAGGTGTTGCAACAGTGTTCGCACCGCGTTGATGTGCGCATCGATCGCGAGCCGGAAGCCGAAGCCAAACTCCGCGTTGTCCTCAAACAATGAGTTGGACCAGGCGGGTCCGCGCCCGTCGGCGTTCGTTGTGTACGGAGTCGTGGGAAGATTCCCGCCGTAGATCGACGAGCATCCGGTAGCGTTGGCAATCAACAAGCGATCGCCGAACAGTTGGGTAAGCAGCTTGAGATACGGAGTCTCGCCGCAACCGGCGCAGGCGCCTGAGTACTCGAATAGCGGTTCGAGAAACTGTGAACCTTTGTGGTCCAGGCGCACAACTTCGGCGCGATCGAGTTCAGGCAAATTCAGGAAGAAGTCGTAGTTGGAACGTTCGGCGTCGCGCAACGGCGCCTGTAGTTCCATGTTGATCGCTTTGTGTTTCGGGTTTTGCCGGTCTTTGGCGGGACACACGTTTACGCACAAGTTGCAGCCGGTGCAGTCTTCCGGCGCGACCTGAATTGTAAACATTTTGCCTTTGTACTCAGGCGCTTTGTAAGCCGTGGATTTGAAAGTCTCCGGTGCAGTGGCGAGTGACGATTCTTCATAAACTTTCGCGCGTATCGCGGCGTGCGGGCAGACGAGCGCGCACTGGTTGCACTGGATGCACACCTTCGAATCCCAGACCGGAATCTCGAGCGCGATATTCCTTTTCTCCCACTTCGCCGTGCCGACGGGCCAGGTTCCATCCACCGAAAAAGCACTCACCGGAAGTAGATCGCCCTTTCCGGCGAGCATCACGGCCGTCATTTTCTGAACAAAATCCGGCGCGCGCTCGGATACGAGTGGCGGGCGCGATCGCGTCGCCGACACTGCCTCCGGAACCGGAAGCTCGGTCAGATGAGCAAGCGCCAGATCGACGACTTCACAATTGCGCCGCACGATTTCCGGTCCGCGCTTGCCGTACGTTTTCTCGATCGACTTCTTGATGTGCGTAATTGCTTCGTCACGCGGCAGCACGCCGGAGATGCCGAAGAAACACGTCTGCATGATCGTGTTGATGCGGCCACCCATTCCGACCTGCTTGGCCAGCGCGTAAGCGTCGATGACGAAAAAACGAATGCGTTTGTCGATCATCTGCTGCTGCATCTCGCGCGGCAGACGGTCCCAGACGCCGCTCGCGTCGCCGGGAGCATTCAGCAGGAAGACAGCGCCGGGAGCGGCGTACTCCAGCATGTCGATCTTGTCGATGAATTCAAACTGGTGGCAGGCGACAAACCCGGCCCGATCGATCAGGTACGCGGAACGAATCGGCCGTGGGCTCGTGCGCAGATGTGAAACCGTGATCGCTCCGGATTTCTTCGAGTCGTAAACAAAGTAACCTTGCACGTAGCTGTCGGTCTCGTGACCGATGATCTTGATCGAGTTCTTATTCGCGCCGACAGTGCCGTCCGCGCCGAGACCGTAAAACAACGCCGTCGACACGTCGGCTCCTTCAGTTCGGAACGACGGATCCCACGCGAGTGACGTGTGGGTTACGTCGTCGATGATGCCAATCGTGAAGTGACGTTTCGGGTTGGGCTTGTTCAGTTCGTCAAAGACTGCTTTGACCATCGCGGGCGTGAACTCTTTCGACGATAGTCCGTAACGGCCGGCGATAACGTTTGGCTCAGTGAGGAACTCCGACTCTTTTTCAGCGCGTGCTTCGGCGAGGGCCGTAATAACGTCGAGATAGAGTGGATCTCCCGGTGCGCCCGGCTCTTTCGTTCGGTCCAGAACGGCAATGCTCCGCGCGGTCTTTGGTAGAGCTCGTATGAACGCCTGACGAAGGAACGGCCGGTAGAGCCGCACTTTAACGATTCCGACTTTTTCGCCACTCGCGACGAGATGGTCCACAGTTTCATGCACAGTCTCCGCGCCCGAGCCCATGATCACGATGATTCGTTCGGCTTCCGGATGACCGGCGTACTCGAACAAACCGTAGTGGCGTCCGGTTAGTGCGACGAGTTGCGCCATCAGTCGTTCGACGATTCCCGGCGTGGCGTCGTAGAAGCTGTTTGCGGCTTCGCGCGCCTGAAAAAACACGTCAGGGTTTTGCGCCGTGCCGCGCAGCACGGGGCGATCGGGCGTGAGTGCGCGTTCGCGATGCGCGAAGATGGCGTCTTCTAAAATCAAGCTGCGTAGATCGTCGTCGCTGAGTTCTTCGATTTTTGACACCTCGTGCGACGTGCGAAATCCGTCGAAGTAATGCAGGAAGGGAATTCGAGACTCCAGTGTTGCGGCGTGAGCAATCGCCGCCATGTCGTGCGCTTCCTGGACCGAGTTCGAACAGAGCAGCGCAAAGCCGGTTTGCCGGCAGGCCATCACGTCGGAGTGATCGCCGAAGATCGAAAGCGCATGGACAGCGAGCGTCCGCGCCGTGACGTGCATCGTGAACGGCGAGAGTTCGCCGGCGATCTTGTACATGTTCGGGATCATCAGGAGCAGGCCCTGCGACGCAGTGAACGTCGTCGCCTGAGCGCCTGCCTGCAACGCGCCATGCAGCGCGCCCGCAGCGCCACCTTCGGATTGCATCTCGGCTATCTCCGGGGCGACCCCCCACAGGTTTGTCTTGCCGCGACTTGCCCATTCATCACACAGCTCCGCCATCGGCGAGCTGGGGGTGATGGGAAAAATGGCGATCGCTTCGCTGACGCGAAATGCAACGGAGGCGGCGGCCTCGTTACCGTCGATTGTAATGAGGTTCTTGGACATGATTTTTGCTGCTCTTTTGCTGTCTGTTTTCGCGCGGATAGTAGTCCGTCCTCACGCCCGCCCATACTGTCAGAATTGCCAGTAACAACCTTTCGAAACAACGTCTAGGATTCCGCCGCTAAGCGCCCCAACCCTGTATTGTCATGAAAAAGAAGCTCACTGGCGGAAAACTCCGAATCGCCACGTTGCTGGCGCTCCTCGCGCTAGGTTTCTGGGCGATCTCGGGCTATTTCTCCGCCCCCAGCACTGCCAATGACGACAAAGTCACACCGAGTCAGGATCAGTACATCGGCAGTGAGGCGTGCAAAGACTGTCACGAAGATCAGTTCAAGAACTTCCTGCCGACCTCGCACGCCAAGCTTGGGAGTCTGAAGAGTTGGAAAGACAGAGTGACAGGCTGTGAGGCGTGTCATGGACCAGGCAAGGCCCACGCGGAGGAAGGCGATCCCGCCAAGATCATCTCGTTCAAGAACAAGTCGTCGAAACAGATCTCCGAAACATGTCTGGGCTGCCATGCCGGGCGAGAAGAGCACAACAACTTCCGCCGCGGCGAACACTGGCGCAACGACGTCGGTTGTACTGACTGCCATTCATCGCACGGCGCAATCACCGGCAAAAACGTCGCCAGCTCGAACACGTTCATCACGCCCGCGAATGCAGAGAAGCCGGACTTCTCAACGATCAAGTTGTTAAAGACGAGTGAGCCCAAGCTCTGTTTGAACTGTCACACCGAGGTGAAACATCAGTTCACGATGCCTTCCCATCACAAGGTGCTGGAAGGCGCCATGCGCTGCAGCGACTGTCACAATCCGCACGGCGGTTTTGAGTTGAAGCAGACGAGGTTGGCAGTCGGCACTGACGCGGCGTGCGTCAAGTGCCATGCCGACAAGCAGGGCCCATTCACGTTCGAACATGCGCCGGTGAAGACAGACGGTTGCATCGCCTGTCACGTGCCGCATGGCTCCGCTAATCCGCGAATGCTCAAGTTCAGCGCCGTGAATCATCTCTGTCTGACGTGTCACAGCGTGGACCATGGGGTCGGAGCAGACGAGCCTGCTGGTCCAACGCACAACCAGAATGCGCAATACGCGAGCTGCACGGCTTGTCACATCAAGATTCACGGCTCGCGTACGAGCCCGGTGTTTTTCAGATGAAAAGGAAGCGGCACATTCCGTGGCTAATTCTGGCAGCCTGCCTGATGGCGCTGAGCGCGAGGCTGAACCTGCGCGCGCAGCAACCTACGGCGACGCCGCAAGCAACGACTTCGCCGGCGTCGGCTTCTAGTAACGGAAATGGGAGCAATGGGAACGGTGCCGATTCCATAGGCGACTACGGAGTCATTTCCAGCATTGAATTTGGTTATCGGGGCTTGAGCGTCGATGGCGATCACAACAAGTACCGCAGCGATCTCAACTACAGCGCCGGCCCGCGATTGTTTGACACGAGCTTCTTAATGAAGGCGAAAGAAGGTCACAACGGCGGGCTTTTCGATAGTTTCCTCATTACCTCGACGGGCTGGGGAGCAGATCCGAACGGACAGATGCGACTCAGCGTCGAGAACCCCAAGTGGTATCGCTTCGACGCATCGTACCGGCGGTTTAAATACTTCCGCTTCCTGAACACGCTGGCAAACCCGAACTGGCTTTTCAGTCCGCCCGAGTTCAACGTGCCGCCCAATCCCGTGACCGGCGAGCATGGCTTCGACACTCGCCAGCAGTTGGGAGACTTCGATCTAACGATCCTGCCGAAGAACGATCGGATCAGGTTCAACGTCGGCTATTCTCCCGAGCGCTACAGCGGTCCAGCTTTCACCAACTATCACATCGGCGGCAACGAGTTTCTTTTGCTCTCTGAACTGCGGTCACGGGCAGACGATTATCGCTTCGGCGCCGACGGCAGGCTTGGACCAATCGACTTTTCCGTCATGCAAGGGTTTCGCCGTTTTCGCGACGATACTTTCATCGATTCCGGCGCCAATCCCGGTCTCAACGTAAATCCGACCACCGCACACCTGACCAGTTTTCACCGCGACGAACCAACTCGCGGAAAGGTCAACTACACTCGTTTGAGCTTGCACACTTTGGTGGCTAAGCGACTCGACCTGACGGCCCGATACATCTACAGCAATGCCAAATCCAACTCTGTTTTTAGCGAGGGATTTACGGGCGTCAATTGGAACACGCGAGTCTCCGGCTTCCCGCCGACACCACCGAATTCGACGCCGAATACGCTCAATCTTGGAACGTATACGATCGGTCAGGACGTCGAACGCCCAAATCACATTGGCGACATCGGCTTGACCTGGCTCGCTACCGAAAAGCTCCGCATCTCGAATACGTTTCGCATCGAAGATTTCGAGATCAACGGCCTCGGCGACTTGAGCGACTTTTTCTCGCTGACACGACCGATAACCGGGGGCACCAGGACTGATACGATTGCCTTCAACAATCTGCCCGTTAACGTCATCACGGACTATCGGAAGTATCAGAACACAATCGAAGGCGACTACGCGTTCAACGCCCGCCACTCGATACACCTTGGCTATCGCTATGGTCACCGAAATATCGAGGAGTTTTTCACCGGGGTCAATTTCGGTTCCAACGGTTCGGTGCCGCCGCCAGTCCCCACAACTACGCAATCGGAGCAGACGAACAACACTCACGCGATCCTCGGCGGGTTCAAGTCGCGTCCGACCAGTAACTGGACCATCTATTTCGACGGCGAGCACGGCACCGCGGACAACGTCTTTTCACGCATCGGCAATTACGACTACACGTACCTCCGCGCCAAGACCAGGTATTCAATCCCGAACAGGTTCTCTGTTCACCTGGCGTTGATCACACGAGATAACGCGAACCCATCGGAGATTGCGGGTGTGTCGCTGGAGGATTTCGGCGCGCGCGTCAAATCGCGAGTCTTCACTTCGGCAATCGACTGGACCGCGAACCCGCGCCTCTCGATTCATGGCGGTTACAACTACAACTGGATCAACAGCAACGCCGTCGTCAACTACTTCTTCAACGGCGTCCAGCATCCGCAGGGTCGCAGTCTTTATTACCTGCGCAACAACTTCTTCTACCTCGACACTGTGATCCAGGTGGCCCCTCTCGCCACGCTGTACCTTGGTTACCGCATAAACGACGACAACGGGCAGGGAACGCGCGTCTCCGATCCCACTGGCAATCCCGGCTTCCTTGTCACGTCTTATCCGATGAGTTTTCAATCGCCTGAGACTCGCCTCGCGATCAGACTGCATCGCCGGCTGGATTGGAATGTCGGCTATCAATACTACAACTACAACGAGAGCGTGCTGGTTGGACCACGGCCGCAGAACTATCACGCGCACTTGCCGTACACGTCGTTGCGCTTCTACTTCGGACGTCAGGAATGAAAAAGGG
>DATANW010000071.1:0-3190 GCA_036266055.1 Pyrinomonadaceae bacterium
AAAACACGATCGTCGCGAGTGCTGCCGCCAGGCCCAGCAACAACGAGAGGCTAATGAACTCAAACAAACGTTTTTTGTTTGCGGGCAACAAGCCAGGGATCTTTCAGCTGCGACATGACGAGCCGCCTGGCATCGTACCAAATTATTCGTTACTCATTATTCATTTCTCAGCGCGACGATCGGATCGACGCGCGTCGCCCGGCGCGCGGGGATGAGGCACGCCAACAGAGCCACTGCCAGTAGCACGACTGACACCCCGGTGAACGTAAGTGGATCTGTGGTCGAGACGCCGAAGAGCATACTTGTCATCAAACGGGACAACGCGATCGCGCCCGCCAATCCGATGGCCAGACCGATCAATGTCATCGTCATTCCCTGTCGCACTACGAGGTGAAGAACGTCAGCGCGTTTCGCGCCGAGTGCCATGCGCACGCCGATTTCGTGAGTTCGCCAGCTCACCGAATAACTCATCACGCCGTAAAGTCCGACCGCAGCCAGCACGAGCGCGACGCCAGCAAATATTCCGAGCAGCATCATGTTGAAACGACGCGGAGCGACTGACGTTCCTACCAACTGTTCAAGCGTTTGCGTCCGCCAGATGATCTGGTCCGGATCGAAGGCTTTGATTTCTGCTCGCGCTGCTGCTGTCAGTTGGGCTGCGTCTGGTACGTCGGTGCTGATCACGACGTTCATTCGCCGCTCGGGGTACTGTAGGTGAGAAAGGTACAGCTCCGGTTGGACCTCGGCGTCGAGACCATTGCGTCGCACGTCTGCGACAACTCCGACGATCTCGATCGGGATTTGATCGTCATCGCCGTCAAACACGATGCGCCTGCCGATCGGATCCTCGTTTGGAAAATAACGTTTTACGAACGCGTCGCTGACAACCATCACCGCAGGCTTTTCGGTAGTGTCGCTGTCGGCAAACACGCGCCCGCGACGCACGGCGATGTTCATCGCGCGGAAGTAATCCTTGCCCGCGACGGTGTAATCGGCGACCGGTTCCTCGCCGGGTTTGTTCGGCGCGTGGCCCTCGATCTGAAAGGTCTGTTCGACGTCCAGGTCAGTGAGCGGCAGGTTGCTTACCACCGAAACATCGCGAACACCCGGCAGCGATTTCATTCGCGCGATGAGCTGTTCGAAGACTGCGGAACGCTGTTCGGGTTCTTTGTACTTCGAGCGGCTCAACGGAATGTCGAGAGCGAGCACGCCTTTCGGATTGAAGCCGGCGTCCGTGTGTAGTAAGCGCCAGAAACTGTGGATCAAGAGTCCCGCGCCGACGAGCAGCATCAGCGACAACGCGACTTCCGACACGATCAACGCGCTTCGCATCCTGTTGCGCCCGCCGTGTGAGACGCCGCGCGTGCCGTCTTTCAACATGTTGCCCGGATCCGGTCGCGAGGCATGCAGCGCCGGAGCGAGACCAAACACGATCCCCGTCAACGTCGAGATCGCGAGTGTGAACAAAAGCACGTATCGATCGAGACTGACATCGTGAAGCCGGGGCACGTCTGCTGGTCCATAGGAAACGAGCAGTTGGACGCCCCAGCTCGCGAGCAACAAACCGAGAACACCGCCTGCGAGAGACAGCAGCAGGCTTTCGGTGAGAAGCTGGCCCGCGATTCGCGCGCGGCTCGCGCCGAGCGCCATCCGGATCGCTACCTCTTTCTGTCGCGCTGCCGCACGCGCAAGCAGAAGGTTCGCCACGTTCGCGCAGGCAATCAACAACACCAGGCCGACCGCGCCGAGCATCACCAGCAGCGCGGTACGATAGTCGCGCGTGATGTCTTCGTGCATCGAGACGGCGTTGAAGATGACGTTAGTATTTGACTCCGGCGACTGCTGCTCGATCTGTCGCGAGAGTAGATCGAGATCCGCCCTCGCTTCCGCGAGCGTGACGCCGGGTTTGAGACGACCAATCACCGAGAGAATTCTTTGTCCGCGTACTTCGCGAAAATCTTTCGTCAGGAAGGCGGCGGAGAAGATCGGTTCCCAGAAGTCCTGCTGTTCGTTCGAGATCGGAAACTGAAAACCGGCAGGCATCACGCCGACGACGGTCGTCTTGCCGCCGATGTTGACCTCACGCCCGATGATGTTCGGATCGCCGCCGAAGCGTCGTTGCCACAGACTGTAACTGATGACGATCACCTGTGGCGCGCCGAGTTTGTCTTCATCGCGGGTGAAGACGCGGCCGAGGACGGGTTTGACACGCAGCAGTGGGAAGTAGTCGGCGCTTACCGCAGCGCCGAGCACGCGTTCAGGCTCGCCATTGTCCGTGACGATCGTGCCGGCGCCTTGATGAGTGGCGACGTACTCGAACGACTTCGACGACTTTTGAATGTCGACAAAGTCGAGGACAGAAAAACTGCCGCGGCCATCGAGAGCTTGATCGCGTTGCTCGCTGGCGAGGTTCACGAGTTGTTGCGGTTCGTCGTAGGGGAGTGGTTGCAGCAGGACAGTGTTGACGACAGAGAAGATCGCGGTGTTTGCGCCGATGCCGAGCGCGATAGCAATGACCGCGACGGCCGTCAGGCTGGGCCGCTTGAGCAACATCCGCACCGAATAAACGATGTCCTTCCAAAACACGTCCATTGAAGTCAACTCCTGAATCCGTGTTCGATTAGTCGATGGCCACCACCATCAGCGCTGCGTCGTCGCGAAACGTGTTGCCGCAAAACTCGCCGACCGCGGTGAAAAGAATGTCTTTCAACTCTTCTGCGCTGCACTGCCGGTGCTCGCGCAATAACGAAGTCAATCGTTCTTCGCAGAACTGTTCGCCGCCGACGTCGAGTGCTTCAGTTAGACCATCCGTGAACAGCACGAGTCGATCGTCGTGGTGCAGTTCTACCTCGCCTTGCGTGTAACGCGTTTCGGGAAACGCGCCGAGCACGCTGCCGCCGTCTTCGAGTCGCACACACTCGCCATCGCTGCGCATTAGGAGCGGCGGATTGTGACCGGCGTTCGTAAACGCGAGCGTGCGCTGCGGAATGTTCACGACGCCGTAGAACGCAGTCACAAACTTATGCAAAGGAATGTTCGCGTAGAGCACATCGTTGAGTCGCGTGCTCACGTCTTCCGGCGAGAGATACAACGGCGCCAACGACTTCAGCGACGCCTGGAAGTTCGCCATCAACAGAGCGGCCGGCAAGCTTTTGCCGACTACATCGGCGACGCACACGGCTGCATGCTC
>DATANW010000072.1:0-4061 GCA_036266055.1 Pyrinomonadaceae bacterium
GTGCTGATACTGCGGCACACAGCACCAACGAAACGAGCGCAGCTATAAGCGCCCTATGTGCGAGTCTCATCGCATTCCTCCTGCGAAATGAGTAATAAAGAATTCGATGTAATAGCGCCGCCGAACAACCGCCCCAACCGCACGATGTCCCCGGTGGCCCCAACTACACTCTGTCAATCGATTGACCGCCTGGACCAACTTCATCCCGCGGCAACGCTCGGATGCGACGCAAACAGAGTACTTCGACCTTTCTCGCCGTACTCCACCTTCAGCTAATTCGCTTTGCCCGAGTTGTTCCTGCTTTGTTCATTTCCTATAGGAAATGAACTACCCCTTGTCAACGATTTCGTCTCTCAAACCGTGTCTTAAATCTTGAAAAATCTTAACGCTGGTCCGAGTCCTAAATCAGCCAGACCATACTCTACCTTAAAATGGAAATCAAGCCTTTTTCACGACTTAGCGGCCATATGAATATGTTTTTTCGGTCACGCATAGAAGCCTCTCATGCGTGTGTCGTAGGCCACGCGGTCTATCGCCAACATGTACGCCGCGGTCCTTGTATCGACCGCATGTTGGTCGGCGTAACGACACAGATCATTGAAGCTCGCGACCATCTTGTCCTGGAGTCTTTCGTTCACCACATCCTCGCGCCAGAAATAACCCATCCTGTCCTGCACCCACTCAAAGTATGAAACCGTCACGCCGCCGGCGTTCGCCAGAATGTCCGGAATGACGAAGATACCTTTGCGGTGCAGGATCTCGTCCGCGCCAGCCGTGGTGGGCCCATTCGCCCCTTCCGCGAGGACCTTGCACTTGATCCGGTCCGCGTTGTGCGAGGTGATCTGGTTCTCGGTCGCGGCTGGGACCAGCACATCGCACTCCAACTCGAGTAGCTCCGAGTTGGACACAAACTCGACCCCCTCGTAACCCTCGAACGAGCGCGTGGTCTTCAGATACGCCAACGCTTCCGGGATATTCAAACCTTTCGGGTTGTAAATCCCACCATGGATGTCCGATATCGCTACAACCTTGTAACCCGCTTCATAAAAGAGCTGGGCCCCGATTCCGCCCACGTTTCCTGAACCTTGAACGACAACTCGCGTTTCCGCCGGCGTCATCTTGAACCGCTTGATGGCCTCGTTGACAACAAACAGTATGCCGCGGCCCGTTGCTTCCCTTCGGCCGCTCGACCCGCCGAGATCGATCGGCTTGCCCGTAACGACGGCCGTCACTGTGTGGCGTGCGTGCATCGAGTAGGTGTCCATGATCCACGCCATCGTCTGCTCGTTGGTGTTCATGTCCGGCGCGGGCACGTCTTTTTCCGGTCCAATGAAATCGAGCAACTCTGCGGCATAACGCCGCGTCATGCGCTCAATCTCGCCACTGGACATCTGTTGCGGATCGCAGATGATGCCGCCCTTCGCGCCGCCAAACGGAACGTTGACAACCGCGCATTTCCACGTCATCCACGCCGCGAGCGCGCGCACTTCGTCGAGATTGACGTCGGGCGCGTAACGGATGCCGCCCTTTGCTGGACCACGCGCGAAGTTGTGCTGCACGCGGAACCCTTCGAACACCTGGATGCGCCCGGAGTCCATCCGCGTCGGGATGTAGACCTTCAACTCGCGATTAGGAACTCGCAAGACTGCGTACAGATCCGGATCGAGGTCCAACAGTTGGGCCGCGCGGTCAAAGCGCGACATCATCGACTCAAACGGGTTCTCTTCTTTTATCTCGCGAATGTCGTCTACGTAGGATGTGCTGTACATGCTAACCATTTGGGGCCCCTCACCATCTGCCAAGCTCTTCAGTCCTGCGCAATGAGTTTAATCAAGGGCGATTGATTTTGATCGGTAAGACTTCGTTCATCGATCCACTGCGAAATCCGTGCAGGTCGAGAGTGACGTACTTGAAACCAAGCTCTCGAAACCGCGCCGCCAACTGATCGACCACTTCTTTCTTCAGCGCACGGTCCATTTCAGCGGGCGAGATCTCCAGCCGGACCAGCGTGTCGTGATGACGAACTCTAAACTCACGAAAGCCAAACTCTCGCAAGATATCTTCGCCGCGGTCCACTTTATCAAGTCGCTCGATCGTGACTGTGGTCCCGTAAGCGATACGCGACGACAGACACGGGCTCGCCGGTTTGTCCCAGGTCGGCAACGTCGCGCGACGGCTCAACTCCCGCACTTCGTCCTTATTTAGACCAACTTCAATCAACGGACTGCGCACCGCGTGCTGCTTTGCTGCCTGACGGCCGGGACGATAATCGTCGAGATCGTCGACCGTTGAACCGTCGACGATGTATTCGATGCCCCGGCTGCGCGCGACGGTTTCAAGCTTTGTGTACAACTCGTCCTTGCAAAAGTAACAACGGTCGCCATTATTCGCGCGATACCCGGGAAGACTCAGCTCGTCCGTGTTGATGATCTCGTGATTGAAACCAAACCCCTTGACGACGCGATCGATCTCTTCGTTTTGATACGCGGGCAAGCTCGCCGATTGACCGGTGATACAAACTGCGCGTTCACCGAGTTCAGCGTTTGCGACGTAGGCGACGTAACTGCTGTCGACACCACCGGAGTAAGCGACGATCACTGACTCAAGCGTACGAAACAACTCACGCAGTCGTTCTTCCTTGGTAATTACACTCATGTATTCGGTGACCGGCATGTTAGCTCATGCATCACAAGCAAAGCAACCAGCATCTCCCCGCATCTTACGACGCGATCTTAGGCGTAATCACTAGCGGATGTGCTAACATCGCAACCTCCCCGGATCGTTCTTCAATGCGGCAACTGAAGACCTCATTTTTGAAGAGTTTCTTACTGATCGCAACGTGCTTTAGCCTGCTGTTCGCAGGTTCAACTCTGCGCGCCGTCGCCCAGGACGACCCGTTTGGCGACAGTGCGGCCGATCCCATCAAATTATTCGAACGCGGACAAAGCGCGCACTCGCGCGGCGACCTCGAGAAAGCGATCGACTTCTACGAGCAGGCACTCAAAGTCAAACCTGATTTTCCGGAAGCAGAGTTTCAGCGCGGCAGTGCACTCGCATCTTTAGGACGGTTGAAGGAAGCCGAAGCGGCGTTGCGTCTCGCGATTTCTCAGAAGAAAAACTGGTCGTTGCCGCATTCGGCACTGGGCACGTTGCTGCTGCGAACGCAGCGCGACTCCGAAGCAGAACAATCATTTCGCGCCGCACTCAAGATCGACGCTAACGACGGCATCGCGTTGCGCATGCTGTCCGAGCTTCGCTTGCGCGCCGGCGACAAACAGGAAGCACTCGATCTCGCGAAACGGGCGACGGCGATCCCCGACGCGCCTCCGTCGGCGTTCGTCGTGCTCGCAGTCGCCGAACGAGCAAACGGAAACGTAGTCGCCGCGAAAGCAGCGCTCGATCGCATCATCGGCGACGACCCGGCGAATGTCGCCGCTTTGCTTGAACGCGCTGATCTGTTGACTGACGAGAAAAACTTCGAACCAGCCATCGCGGATCTACGCGCAGCGGCAAACGTAAAACCGGGCGAGAAGTCGATCATGTCGCGACTCGCTTACGTGCTTCAACAAGCGGGCCGTAATGAAGAAGCTGCGGAGGTCGCAAAGAAGGCGGGCCTGGAAGTGCAACAGTCCGGCAGCGACGCAAAGGGCGGCGTGATCGGAACGCACGAAGAGATCGAAGCAGCAAACAGCGACGATCCGGCCGTCGCGCGCAAGGCCCTCGAAAAACTGCTCGAGAAAAACCCGCGCAATGCGATGCTGCTCGGGCGGCTTGGTGCTTCGTACCGTACAGACGATCCCGCGCGCTCGCTTGAATATTATCGTCGTGCATCTGAGGTTCAGCCGGACGCCGCCGAGTACGCGATCGGATATGCGTCGGCGTTGGTCCAGGCGCGCCGCTTTGCTGACGCCACGCGAATCCTTCAGCAAGTCGTGCGCGTGAATCCGCAAAACTATGCGGCGCGGGCGAACCTCGCGACGGCGTTGTACGAGTCGAAGCGATATAGCGAAGCCATTCCGGAGTATCAGTGGATTCTGGAGGCGAAACCGGAAATCGTCGTC
>DATANW010000073.1:0-4971 GCA_036266055.1 Pyrinomonadaceae bacterium
TGCCGATCGTGACTACATCGCAAAGACCGGCGCTCAAGGTCTTTACACGATGATGTACTACAACCACAACATCCACTTCCTGGCTGCCGCAAGCGCCATGAAGGGACGTTACGCCGACTCGATCAAAGCGGCGCGCGAACTCGAAGCGAACATCAAACCGCACGTCAAAGCAATGCCGATGCTGGAGATGTTCGTGCCCTACCCGAAAGTAACGATCGTGCGCTTTGCGCGTTGGGATGAAGCTCTTAACGAACCACAGCCCGAACCGGAGTTGAAGATCACGACCGGGTTCTGGCATTTCGCGCGTGGCAGTGCCTACGCGGCGACAAATCAAGTTGCGAAAGCCGATGCTGAGCTGACTGCTTTGCAGGCGCTGATCAAGACCGTTCCCGCGGACGCACCGTTGGGAAACAGCGGCGCCGTGAACATCTTGAAAGTTGCCGACCTGACGCTGGCCGGAAAGATTGCGTACGCGCGTGGAGACAAGGAAGCGGCCTTTAACCTGCTTACGAAGGCCGTCGCCGCCGAGGACGCGACGAGTTATAACGAACCCTCTGATTGGGATCTTCCCGTTCGCGAGTTCTTCGGCGGCGCGCTGCTGGCCAGTGGCGACTATGCCATGGCGGAGAGCGTGTTCCGCGCCGAGATTGCCAAGCATCCGCGCAATGGTCGCGCGCTGTTTGGGCTGGCTGAGAGTTTGCGGAAGCAGGGTAAGACGTCGTCCGCACAGATGGTCCAGAACGAGTTTGAGATAGCGTGGAAAGATGCTGACACGAAGTTGACGGTTGAGAGTTTGATCGGTGTTCAGCCGAAGAAGACGGCCGCGGTTTCCGCGCCGGCCTCAGACGTGCGCTATTCGCACGTGTCACTCAACACCGGTGTTCGTTTGCGTTATGGCGTTCAGGGCGACGTCAGCGGCGATCCGATTATCCTGCTGCACGGTTACACCGATTCGTCGTTCTCGTACAGCCAGATCCTGCCGTTACTCGATCGCAAGTATCGCGTTTACGTCCTGGACCAGCGCGGGCACGGCGAGTCTGACAGACCGAAGGGCACTGCCGCGGCCACTGGTTCGGGTGCTTACGCTTTACAGAACTTCGCCGCGGACGTCGTGGCGTTCATGGACGTGATGAAGATCGATAAGGCGACGATCGTGGGCCACTCGATGGGAAGTTTCGTGGCGCAGCACGTCGCAGTCGCCGCGCCGGAACGCGTAAAGCGCTTGGTGCTCTCCGGCTCGGCGACTACCATTCGCAACAACGTCGTTTCCGATCTGCAGCGCGAAGTGAATGCGTTGAAAGATCCGGTTCCGGAAAAGTTCGTGCGAGACTTTCAGACAAGCACGATCTTTCATCCGCCGCCAGACGAGTTCTTCAAAGGTGTCCTCCGCGAGACTATGCTGCTTCCGGCCCAGGTCTGGCAGGCAGTGATGACGGAGATGATGTCGCCCAAAGCGAATGCCGACCTGACGAAGATCAAAGCGCCGACGCTGATTCTCTGGGGCGATAAGGAAACGATTTTTCCGCGTTCTGAACAGGACGCACTCCTTGCGGCCTTGCCAAATGCACGCTTAAAGGTCTATGAAGACACGGGACATGGAATGCACTGGGAACGTCCCGAGCGATTTGCCAAAGACTTGCAGGAGTTCATGAACTGAGACAATTTCCTACCGCGATCCGTGTCATCTGTGTTTGTATCTGTGGCGTGCTTCTGTCCGCCCACCTCAGAGCCACGGATCTTTTTGCGCAAACAGCCGGACGCTCCATCGTTCGCGCGCAGCACGGTATGGTGGCTTCGAGCCAACCGCTCGCCTCGCTCACAGGACTCGAGATCCTGAAGCGAGGCGGCAATGCGGTCGACGCCGCAATCGCGATGGCTGCCGTGCTGAACGTCACTGAGCCGATGATGACCGGCGTCGGCGGCGACATGTTCGCGCTGGTCTACTGGTCCAAAACCAAAGAGCTCAAAGGCCTCAATGCCAGCGGTCGCGCCCCACGCGCGTTGACCATCGATCACTTCACGAAAAAGAACGTGAAGCAGATGCCGCTGTTTGGCATGGAGACCGTTACGGTTCCAGGGGCTTTCGACGGTTGGGTCGCGCTGAATGAGAAGTACGGCACGATGAAGCTCCCCGACTTGCTTGCGCCGGCGATCGACTACGCGGAAAACGGTTTCCCGGTGATGGAGAAAACCGCGGAAGACTGGCAAGCGGAAGTCAGTAGACTCAAACAGAACCCCGCCGATGCTGAGAATTATCTGGTCGACGGCCGCGCGCCGCGGGCCGGTGAAATCTTTCGTCAACGCAACCTCGCGCGGACGTTGCGCACGCTCGCAAACGGCGGGCGTGACGCGTTCTACAAAGGCGAGATTGCGCGCGCGATTGTCGATTACTGCGCTAAAAACGGCGGCTTCATCACGATGGAAGATCTCGCCGCCACGAAATACGATTGGGTCGACCCCATCTCGACGAACTATCGTGGCTACACTGTCTACGAGATCCCACCGAGCGGGCAGGGCATCACCGCGCTCATCGCTTTGAATATTCTCGAGGGCTTCGATCTGAAGAAGTTGAGTGCGCAGCCCGAGCGCTACTATCACACGCTGATCGAAGCGACGAAGCTCGCGTTTGCCGATCGCAATCGTTACATCGCGGATCCCTCGTTCGCGAAAGTTCCGGTGGCCCAACTCCTTTCGAAAGAATACGCCGCCCGCCGTCGCGCACTCATCGATCCAAACAAAGCCCTCGACTCACCGCCGCCGGGCGAGATCAACGTCGGCAGTGACACTACGTACCTGACAGTGGTCGACAAAGATGGAAATGCGGTGTCGTTCATTAACAGCCTTTTCGACGCGTTTGGTTCGGGCATCGTCGCGGGCGACACCGGCATCATTTTGCAGAACCGCGGGACTGCTTTCTCGCTCAACCCCGAACACCCGAATCGACTCGAACCCGGCAAGCGTCCCTTTCACACGATCATTCCGGCGATGGTCTTCAAGGATGGCGAACTGTTCATGTCGTTTGGCGTGATGGGTGGCGCGATCCAGCCGCAGGGACATGTACAGGTGCTCGTCAACCTCATCGATCGCGGAATGGATTTGCAGCAGGCGATCGACGCCGGGCGTTATCGTTTCATGAGCGGCAAGGGCGTGTTGATGGAGGATGAGTTGGGAGCGCCGGTGATCCAACGTTTGATCTCGATGGGCCACGTGCGCGCGAAACCTCCGGGCGTGCTGCGTTCGTCGATGGGCGGTGGCCAGGCGATCATGATCGATCCGGCGAGTAAGACATTGATGGGCGCGTCCGATCCGCGCAAAGATGGGATGGCGCTCGGGTATTAGTATTCCTTACACCGACGCCGGCAGTGGTCGGTAAGTTGTTCGTCACCTCAACTCACAATGGAAACCTGATCACGGATTCTGGCTTTTTCTCGACGACCGCGGTTATTCAGACGAAAAGTTAATCGATACCTTGATCTCACTGGATGAGATCTCGCGAGAAGCGGCGCCTGCGTTCGACAAGATTAACCTGGCGGAAGTGAAGTCAGGTTGAAGAAAATGCATCGGTAATGGTTTCATATCGACGTGCCGGTTTATGCTTCCATAAGCGAGATTGTCGACGCTGCCGCGACAGTTGCTGACGAGACAAAACAAACGTTCGGCGGTCTAAGTAAGGAGCAGCTCAACTGGAAGCGTGGCGCCGAGCGTTGGAGTGTCGCGCAGTGCTTCGCTCATCTGATCACGTCGAACAGCGGTTACCTGCCCATCATCGACAGTGTCGTCAACGGTCACAAGCAATCGAGCATCTGGCAGAAGCTGCCGGTGTTGCCGGGCGTGTGGGGACGGTTGCTGATCAAGTCACTCGATCCTTCTACCACGCGCAAGATGAAGGCGCCGAAAAAATTTGAACCGGCGCAGAGCGACATCAGCGCCACGATCATCGAGGACTTCGTCACACAGCAAGCGAAAGTGATCGAAGGAATGAAAGCCACGGCAAACCTCGATCTCGAACGGACCATCATCACCTCACCAGCGCTCAACATCGTGACTTACAGCTTAATGGACGCGTACCGGATCATCGTCGTGCACGAACGCCGGCATTTTCAACAGGCGCGGCGGGTCATCGAAGAAAGCAGCTTCCCAGCGTAAACTGAAAACCAAATGATTAGATCGATCACGAGTCGGGACAACTCGCTTCTGATGCTTGCGCGTGCGGTGCGTGATGGCCGAAACACGGATTACATCTTCGTCGAAGGTTTGCGTCTGTGCGAAGAGGCGCTGCGTTCCGCACTCGAGATCGAGGCGGTCGTCGTTTCGGAAGAGTTGTTGCAAAAAGAGCGGGTGGCGGAAGCGATCGCCGCGTTAGACCAGGCGGCCCACCGCAGCGCGTCGGTGAGCGAGAAACTCCTCGAGTCAATCTCTTACACGAAGACGCCGCAGGGGATCGTCGTGCTTGCACGCCGGCCTGAATCATCCGAAAAGCGACTCGTCGCGGCGCTCGATAAGAATCCATTACTCGTCGTGCCGCATCAGATCAACAATCCTGTGAACGTCGGCGCGATCCTGCGGACGGCTGAAGCCGCCGGCGTCGGTGGCGTAATCACGACGCGGAACACGAGCGATCCGTTTTCGCCAAAGTCGTTGCGCGGGGCGATGGGTTCGGCGTTCCGGTTGCCGATCTGGAATGGTCCAACTTACGGAGAGATGATCGATTGGTGTCGCACGCGACAGATCGAAACAGTCTGCGCTGATGCTGAAGCGTCTCTAACGCACACCGAATACGATTGGACGCGATCGACCGCGCTCGTCCTTGGTCCGGAATCAACCGGCCTCACCGAAGCTGAGGCGAAGAGCGCGAGCCGGGTGGTGAGTATTCCGATGCACGGCGCCGTCGAGAGCCTCAACGTTTCGGTGGCTGCAGGGATTCTGTTATTCGAAGCCGCCCGCCAACGATCGGCGAGGTAATCACAAAAG
>DATANW010000074.1:0-2397 GCA_036266055.1 Pyrinomonadaceae bacterium
GACGACGATGCTGCCACGGCTCAAGTGAATGGTTGTTTCTTTACCGCTCTTCGTCAGATAGAGTTCTGAACGATCTCGCATTTCGATCGTCGATCCATCACCTAAACGAACAACGGCGTGCGCGTCTTTCGCCGTGCGCACCCTTTCGCCTTTCTGGAGCTTTGCCCCGGCGGCGACTGTCGCAGTTTCGGTGTCGGCGATTTGGTAGACCTGACCTTCAGCGGCCTGGACCGTGGCGTCGAATTCGCCGAACGGCCAGAAGCGTTGCGCAAACGGAATGGCTAGGAGGCCGATGCCGACCACGAGCGCGGCCGCGATGGCCCAGCGCATCATCGGCTGCATCGTGTAACGACTCGGCTTCGCCGTTGCTGTTCGGATTGCCGGGCGGCGCGCTTCGTTCATCGCCTTGCGGCACGGAATGCACTCGTGCGTGTGGTCGACGAGCAGCAACGAGCGTGCTTCCGAAAGCTTGCCCGCCAGGTGCGCAGGAATCAGTGACTGAAAGTCTGCGCAGCCTTCGATTCGCCCTTCACTCCGTTGGCTTGATGGCAGTTGAAATTCCGTTTCGCCGGCGGCGGCGGAGACACGTGCCCAAACGCGGTCTGCCGCTGATGACATCGTCGCCTCGTCCACCTTTTCGTTGCGGATGTCAGCGGTGATTTGATCGAGAATCTTGTCTTCACGATTGCTTTTCATGATGCTTCTCCAGATAGTGCCCAATCTCTTTTCTCAGTTTTGTGCGAGCGCGATGGAGGACGACGCCTACCACCAGTGGCGAGGTGTTTAGCCGGACCGCGATCTCTTTGTTATCAAAGCCTTCGTAGTAGCGCAGGACAAACATCTCGCCTGCGGTCTTGCCGAGTCGTGCGACAGCTTCTCTCAGCAGGGCTTGCAGTTCGCGATCGGCGTGAGCGAACTCGGGATTGCGAAAACCGCTGGCGAGCGTGTCGGCGTGGACGTCGTCGAGCGCGACGACCTTTGACCGCGTACGGCTGCGGAGCAGGTCGAGCGATGCGTTGATGGCCGCGCGCGACAGATAGGCTTCCGGGTTGCGGGACAGGTCGTAGTCGTCCTGGCCTTTGATCAGGCGCAGAAAGACTGTTTGGAGTACGTCCTCGGCATCCGCGGAGCTGCCCGTGATGCGGTGGGCAGTGCGATAAACGCGTCCGTGATGCGCCTGGAAGAGCGACTCCAACTCGCCGGCGGCGTTGTTGACGGAGGCGGTTTTAGCCGCGAAAGGTGTTGGATTGGCCGGATCGTTATTCACGCCGACAGGGTCTCTATTGCCTCTGTTGCCGGTGTCGTTGTGACCGGCAACCGCGTCGTTATTGACTAATCGCAAGGTTTTTAGTGCTGCCTGCACGGTGTTTCTCCTTCGTCCACCCTGATAGACGGGGAGTTTTGGGAATTATTAACACCGTAACGGGCGAAAATTCCGTTCGTTTCCACCCTTTGGACACCGTCAGTCTATATCTGGCCTGTACGTTGGTCTATGAAAATCAGGCAGATCCGATACGAATTGACGAACATGATAATCTGGCGTCATGCCTCACAAGAAAAACCTCACGACTACTAGTGTCGCAATATCCGTACAGCTTATCGAGCAACGAATTTATTTAATTCGCGAGCAAAAGGTCATGATCGATTTCGATCTTGCGGAGCTCTATGGAGTGCCTACGAAGCGTCTGAACGAGCAGGTGCGTCGCAACCGAAAGCGTTTTCCGGAAGATTTCATGTTTCGACTAACGAAGGAGGAGTCGGAAGCTTTGAGGTCGCAAATTGCGACCTCAAAGACTGGACGCGGCGGCCCGCGATATCTGCCGAATGTATTCACCGAACAAGGCGTAGCCATGTTGTCTACTGTCTTGAACAGCGAACGCGCGATCGAAGTCAACATCGCCATCATGCGAGTATTTGTACGGCTCCGCCGAATATTGGAAACAAATGAAGAGCTGAATCGCAAGTTCGCCGCCGTCATCAAAAAACTCTCGACGCACGACAACTACTTCAACGTAGTCTTCAATGAGCTGAAGAAAATGTCGGAAAAGCCTGTTCCGTCACGCCGACAAATTGGATTTAAGCGCCAGGATTAATTAGAGGAAGTTGTGAAGGTGTCATTGAGCTTCGCTCTTGAAACCTACGCTGAAACCGGCTGCCAGAAGATTGATGGCACCGAGGGTTGGTTCAGCGTCTTCAGGACCAAATAGAAGTAGGCCGACCGTGTTTTCGTCTAGCAAAGAGATCTCGGCAAACGCAAACTCATACTCCTCGAAATGGCCATTGGCGAGTTGGTAGGGGCGCTTGCCTTCCGGCTGTATACCAATCTTTCTTAGTTGAAATGCTGGGACTACCGATTCCTTGAGTGCAACATCAATCACGAAGTCGATTGTGAGGGTG
>DATANW010000075.1:0-16415 GCA_036266055.1 Pyrinomonadaceae bacterium
ATCGCATTAGCTGGCGGCGGCGGGGTGGTCCTGAAGCGAACCGGATTCCCGTCGATGCTCTCGAATAAGCCGTTGCCCTTCGAACCGACGTAACCTATGCGCACGACCGTGTCGCGCGTCAACTCACGTTGTAGTTCGAAGCTGAACGAATCATAAACCGGCGAATGGAAATCTTCGGTCACTTGCGTGCGGGTGAGGTTGACCGGGTTAACCGGAACGTTCGCCAAATTTGCAAATGCGTTCGAAACGCCGGCCTGGTTGAATGCCGAGACAAACGGGAAAGAGCTCCAGATGTTCAGGGCGATGTTCGTGAAAGCATAGTCGAACGTGCGAGTGTAACCACCGCGGATGACGAGCTTATCTCCGCCGGTGAGGAAGCCCATAATGCCATCGCTGCTGGTGTGCGGATTCCAGTTGAAACCGAGCCTGGGTCCCCAGTTATTGGTATCGCGTCCGGGTATCGGCTTCACTCGAAAGCGCGGGTCTTGTCCGGCAGCGGCAAACACCGGATCGTTGAATTCGACCAGGTCCTGAATCGGCTGACCGGCATTTTCATAACGCAGACCAAGCGTCAACGTCAGATTCGGACGGACTTTCCATTCGTCTTGTCCGTAGAGATAGAAGTCGTGCCAGTCCAGATGCAGAACGCGAGCAACACCGGGCAGATCCTTGTTGATTTGCACGTTCGCGACGTCTGCGACGAAGTTATTCAGGTCGGCGTAAACGAGGTGACCTCGCGTCGTCGGTTTGAACAACTGGTGCAACTGGCTGCGATGAATGTCAACCCCAAACTTCCACGCATGATTGCCGGTCGTGTACGAAGTAGTGTTCTGGAGTTGGAAAGTGTTTCTAAACGACGTCTGCGGCAAGTTCGCCGCCAAACCAATCGCGGTGCGAGTGTTGCCGGCATTCAGACCTAACAATCCGAGGCTGGTGATCTGAATCGATGGAATCTTCTCGGCGCGAAGATCCGAAGCCACCGTCGCACTCGCCGCTCTCAGGTACGCCAGGCGAAGCTCGTTCACCATCTTTGGGCTGAGAATGCTGTTCAGCGCAACGTTCACGCCTTGATTGCGCGAAACGTTCGACGACTCATAACCGGTCGGCGTCACTTGACCGGCGCCGATCGTGTCAGCGTCCTGATAGATGTAGCGGCCACTCAAGGTGTGGTTGCTATTCAGGTGGTGATCGATGCGAATCGATTGCTGCCAGTCGTTGAATACAAACGGACTGGAGCCCGTGAGCGAACCCAGCGGAACTTTGAACTCAGTTTGGTTCCCGGCAGGTCCCAGGAAAAACGAGGCCGTTTGGCCGTTTGGCGTTTGCGCGGCTGGAAGAAAACTGAGCAGCGCCTGGATCTGCGGACGATTTCCGACCTGCTGCTGAAGGATCTGCCGTCCAGCTTCTGTAGGCGCGCCCTGAATCGTCTGTCCTTGTTGGAAGCGTCGATCCCACCATCGTTGCAACGCGAAGAAGAAGAATGTCCGATCTTTTCCGCTGATGTACGTTGGACCACCTTCACCGAACGTTGGCAGGTGTAACGGTCCGCCAAAAGTCAAACCCGCCTGGTTTTCAACCCGGAAGGGAGCGATTTGCCGCGACGGGTCAGTCGCGTTCTTGTTGCAGAAGCCGCCATTCTTGTTGAGGTTGCTGCAGGCGTTCAGGTGATTGTCGTTGTGGAACCAGAACGCCGAACCGTGATACTGGTTCGAGCCGCTCTTGGTGATCGCATTGAACACCGAGCTGCTGTTGCGACCATACTCAGCACTGAACTGGTTGGTAACAAGTCTGACTTCCTGAATGAGGTCGGGATTATTGAGTTGGACCACACCACCGCCGACGCCAAAGTCGTTGTTGTCTTGGCCGTCGAGCAGGAAGTTATTCGAACGCAAACGGCCGCCGTTTGCCGAGTAGTTGATGCCGTTCGTGAATCCCGCCTGGTTCGACTGAAGCTGACTGACACCGGGCGCCGATAGTGCGACGTTGTAAACGTTGCGATTCGCAGCAATCGGCAATTCCGATAAGCGGCGGCTGTCGAATCGCGTGCCTACTTCCGTAGTCGTGTTGTTGAGTATCGAAGCGTTCTCGACCACGTTGACGACTTCGCTCACTTGACCGGTCTTGAGCGTCGCATCGACCGTCGCCTGCTGGTTGAGCACGAGCGTGATTCCCGACTGCACATACTTCGCGAAGCCGGCGGACTCCACTGAGATCTCGTAGTCGCCGACGGGCATACCGGTGAAACGATAGCGGCCGTCGCTGTCGGTTTGCGTGGTGCGCGATTCGTTCGTTTTTACGTTACGAACGGTAACGGTGGCGTTGGTGACAACTGCCTGCTTTTCGTCTTTAATCTCGCCCGAAATGGACCCGGTGACCTGGGCCAGTGTCGGGGATGCAAAAAGCGCAAGCAAAGCTACGAAGAGTACAGCGAGTCTGCTAACTTTATTCATCGTTTGCTCCTTTGCTCAAAACGCTTGGTGAAGAGCGCCGCTGGTGTGTGGATCAGAAAACAGAAAACCCGTTTGGTAGGCCGATCACTAAGCAACAAACATTCCAGTATGTTGACAGTCGAGAGGCAAAGACACTAAGTGTGGCTGCGTCAGACGATAACTCCGAAACCGGAGCTGACTGGTCGCACAAGTACCCCGCGGTTTACCGCGGCTACCGTTCAAAACTTTGGATTGAATCCAATATGGTAAAGAACGACAACGTTTGACCGCCCTGTTTTTCATGCAAAACGAACGAAGAATCGAATCCATCGTCTTCCTGGAGCGGAACACTTTCAACATTCCGTTCCGCCGCCCCGACTTCGATCACGAGTGGGTTGAATACGGCGAATCTGACGAGACTCAAGTCGTCGATCGCCTGCGTGACGCCACTATCGCGATCTGCAACAAAGTCGCGTTGCGCGCAGACGCGCTGGCGCAATTGCCGAAACTGAAACTCATCGCGGTGGCGGCGACCGGCACCGACAACGTCGACATCGATTATTGCCGCGCCCACCACATCGCCGTTTGCAACACCCGCGGATACGCCGTCAGTTCACTGCCGGAACACGCGCTCATGCTGATGCTCGCCTTGCGACGAAATCTGGTCGCGTATCGTGACGACGTGAGAGCCGGACGCTGGCAGGAGGCGAAGAAGTTTTGCCTCCTGGATCATCCGATCGGCGACTTGCGCGGAACGGTCCTGGGCATCGTCGGCTTCGGCACGCTCGGTCAGGCAATGGCGCAACTTGGACGCGCGATCGGAATGGAAGTTGTCGTAGCTGAGCGAAAACAAGCGACGTCGATCAGACCTGACCGCCGATCGTTCGCGGAAGTGTTACGACTCAGCGACGTGCTCTCGCTGCACTGTCCCTTGACCGAGGAAACGCGCGATTTGATCGGCGCCGAGGAGTTGAGCCGGATGAAGCGCGATGCGTTGCTCATCAATACCGCTCGCGGCGGACTGATCGACGATCACGCTCTGATTGCAGCGCTGAAGTCAGGAAAGATTGGTGGCGCCGGGATTGACGTGTTGCGCATCGAACCACCGCGTGAAGGGAATCCACTGTTGGCAGCCGATTTGCCAAACCTGATCGTGACGCCGCACAACGCGTGGGCCAGCAAACAGGCGATGCAGACGCTGGGCGATCAGCTAATTGAAACTCTGGAAGCTTTTGTAAGGGGCGAGCCGCGGAACCTGATCACTTGATCGTTTGCATGCGTGTTTAAGACGCGGCAGCTTCGCCGGCTTCGTCGTGGTGCTCAGTCGTGTAAAGACGAAGAATTTCCTTACCCTGGCGTGAGCGCGGGTCGATCGTGCGGAGGTGTTTGCGTCCCTGCATTTCCCAAATCGCAGTGACGACTCCGTCTTTTTCGACTGCGTGATAGGTGATCTCTTCGCTGGGTGCTTCAGGCGCGGACTCGGTTGGTTGGGCCGCGCCCTGGTTTATTGCGGTTTCGTTCTCAGACATCAAATTTACAAAAGTCTCCAATCTCTTGCGGTAGGTTAAGGGTGTGCTCGGATTGTTGCACACGAACATTCGCATGTCCAGCCGCTCTCTTGATTAGCGAATTAATCCGTGAATCCGTGTTTCAAACAAAGCGACGCGCAAGCTCGACCGCTTTTCGCGGTACGACGACGCCCCAGCCTTGTCGCTCAACGGCGACGCCGTCGACGCGTTCGGCCGTGTCCATCAGGATGCGCTTCACTTGCTGCGGCGTCAGTTTCGGATTCGCTTCAAGCATACACGCGACGATCGAGGCCACGATCGGCGAAGCAAACGAAGTCCCATCGACGAACTTGTAATGCTCGTTGATGACGTTGCCTTCCTGCAACTTGATCGTAATCAGTTGGCGCAACAGCGGCGGTGCGAGATCGCGGGAAGCGTCGAGATCTTTGTCGACCCCTTTGTGCAAACTGATTATCGTCGACAGTTCGTCGTCAGCAGCGGCGTCGAGCTCGGCGTAGAGATGCGCTTCATCAGCCGTCGGCGTGTGCGGGAGGATCGGCGCAGCGACCCAGATTCCCGGCGCGATCACTTCCGGTTTTTGCAGTCCGTCGACGGTTGGCCCGTAAGACGATCGATACATCCCCCGCCGCGCACGATCGAGCGAGTTCTGATCGTCGAGCCCCCCGACAGCAATCGCTGAAGGCGAACTCGCCGGCGGCAAAACCGGATGCCCGGGTGCGAGTCCCGCGTTACCAACCGCGCAAACGACGATCACACCGGCGCTCACAGTCTCTTCAACCAAACGACACAACGAGTTTCGCAAGTACGACTGCTCAAAATCGCCACCCGCCGAGATGTTGACGATGCGAATGCCGAATTTGTCCTTGTTCGTGAGCACCCAACGCAAACCCGTCTCGATATCGACTTCCGGAATGCGTCCGCTCTTGCCGATCTTTACCAGCACGACGCGCGCTTCAGGCGCGATGCTTCGGTACAGTCCGTTGGACAGATGCCCGTTGCCGGCGGCGACGACCGAAGTCATCATTCCGTGCCAACTCGCGACGTCAGGTTTGTGCAGAAACGCGCGGTCGTCCGTGTCCGGGAAAATGCTGTGATAACCGACGATGCGATCGACGGGCTCGGTCAAATCCTTGTGCGCGTAGAAGCCCGAATCGAGAAACGCGATCGTGATATCGCGGCCGCGAAAACGGTCGTCGGAGTCCAAACGCACGTGCGTGGGCAACGCTTGCGAGATCTCGACATCGGTAGTGATTGTGTTGCTGGAAACGCCGTCAACCATCGACGACAAAATGGTGGAAATGTCGCATCGTGTCAACTTGCCACGCTCGCGCGGGGGCTGCTAATCTTCAACTTCCCCAACCTGGCCGCCTTAAAAGGAGATTAAAGAGGAACATGAAAAATCTTGCGATCCTGTTGGCTTTCGTTTTTGTGATTGCGGGCCTGGCTGCGACGGGCACTCGTGCCGTTGAAGGAGAGATTCCTGCTCCGCCGGCTATCGGCGCAACCATCGAAGACTTCTCGTTGCCCGATGTTAGTGGAACCGAACGTTCGCTGAAATCGCTCGCCGGCAAGAAAGGAACAGTGCTGCTGTTCATCGCCGTGCAGTGTCCAGTCTCGAACGCCTACAACGAACGCATGGAGAAGCTGGCCGAGGATTACAAAGCCAAGGGTATCGCGGTGATCGGCATCAACTCGAACGTCAAGGAAGATGCTGAAGCAGTTAAGGCGCATGCTGCCGAACACAAGCTCACCTTTCCGATCCTGAAGGATCCGGGCAACAAGATCGCCGACAAACTCGGCGCGAGCGTGACTCCCGAGGCTTACTTCGTCGACCAGAACAACAAACTTTTGTATCACGGTCGCATCGACAACAGTCGTAACGCCGATCAGATCGAAACTTCCGACCTGCGCAATGCGCTCGACGCTTCTCTCGCAGGCAAGGCAATCGAAAAGACCGAAGCGAAAGCGTTCGGCTGCACCATCAAACGTGGGTAATCATGCGTTTAGTTCGTATCGCAACAGCTTTTAGCTTCTGCCTTCTTTTCGCGAGTTTCGCGAGTTTTGCGGCGCCGGCCCAGAAACAGAAGGGCCGCGCCGCCAAACCGCCGACGAAGTCGCAGAAGCCCATAGTCGTCGCGCCGATCGACACCGCGGCCCTCAAAAACATCTTGAGTGAACAGCGCGAACGTCCGCTGCTCATTAACTTTTGGGCCACGTGGTGCGATCCCTGTCGCGACGAGTTTCCCGACCTGGTAAAGATCGACTCCGAATATCGCCCGCAATCGATGGACTTTATCACCGTCTCGCTCGACGATTTCAGCGACATCAAGACGTCGGTGCCGCAGTTCCTCGGAACGATGAAAGCCAACATGCCCGCCTACCTGCTCAACGTTCCGGATCCCGAACCGGCGATCGATCTGGTCGACCCAGGTTGGTCCGGCAGTCTCCCGGCAACTTTTCTTTTCAATGCAAAAGGTGAAGTGGTCTACAAACATTTCGGCCGCGTAGACCCAAATGAGTTGCGAGCCGCGATCGATAAACTGGTCAAGAAAACTGATGAGTGATATCACTCCGGACGTCATCGCCGCGCATAACCTCACTTCAGAAGAATTCGAGCGAATCAAAAAACTGCTTGGCCGCGAACCGACGTTTGCCGAACTCGGCATTTTCTCGGTGATGTGGTCGGAACACTGTTCCTACAAATCTTCGCGCATCCATTTGAAGCGATTGCCGACGACTGGAGAACGCGTCATCGTGCCGCCGGGCGAGAACGCCGGCGTCGTTGATCTCGGCGACGGCTGGTGTGCGGCGTTCAAGATCGAGTCGCACAATCATCCCTCGTTCATCGAACCGTTTCAGGGTGCGGCAACTGGCGTCGGCGGGATTCTGCGCGACATCTTCACGATGGGCGCACGTCCTGTCGCGTCGATGAATAGTTTGCGTTTTGGTTCGTTGGACCATCCGCAGTACGGACGTCGCAATCGATCGCTGCTCGCGGGTGTCGTCGCCGGCATCGCGCATTATGGAAACGCTTTCGGAGTGGCGACAGTCGGCGGTGAGGTTGCATTCGACGATGCGTACGCGCTGAATCCGCTCGTTAACGCGTATGCACTGGGAATTGTTCGCCACGATCAGATCTTCTTCGGCAAGGCGACCGGCGTCGGGAATCCTGTTTTGTATGTCGGCGCCAAGACCGGACGCGACGGGATTCATGGCGCGACGATGGCCTCGGCGGAGTTTGACGAGGAAGCGCTGGAGAAACGTCCGACGGTGCAGGTTGGCGATCCGTTTCTGGAGAAGTTGCTGCTCGAGGCGTGTCTGGAAGCGATGAGAAGCGGTGCGGTCGCGGGCATTCAGGACATGGGCGCGGCCGGTTTGACGTCATCGTCGTGCGAGATGGCAGCGCGTGCCGGGACGGGTATCGAGTTGGACCTGTCGCTGGTGCCGCAACGCGAACAGAATATGACGGCGTACGAGATGCTGCTCTCGGAATCGCAGGAGCGCATGTTGATCGTTGCGCATTCGGGGCGCGAGCGTGAAGTGATGGACATCTTCCGCAAGTGGGACCTCGATGCCGTCGTGATCGGACGCGTGCGCGACACGCACCGCATGCAGGTGATCCACAACGGCGAGACCGTGGCCGATATTCCGGTCGAGGCGCTGACGGACGAGGCGCCGAAATACGATCGGCCGATGCGGGCGCCGATCCGTGAAGCTACAGAAAGTCGCACGTTTGAGAGTCAGGATCTAAACGCGGATTTAATGAAGCTGCTTGCGAGCGGGAATGTTGCTTCGAAGCAATGGGTCTATCGCCAGTACGATCACATGGTCCGGACGAACACTGCGATTCTTCCCGGCGGTGATGCCGCGGTCGTACGAATCAAAGAGACTCGGCGCGCGCTTGCGATGTCGCTCGACGGCAACGGACGTTATTGTGCGGCGAACCCGCGCGAAGGCGCGAAGCTGATCGTCGCCGAATCTGCTCGCAATGTGGTATGCGTCGGCGCGAGGCCGATCGCGATCACGAACTGTTTGAACTTCGCGTCGCCGGAACGGCCGGAAGTGATGTGGTCGTTTTCGGAAGTCATCGATGGCATGGCCGAAGCGTGCCGCGTGTTGGAAACGCCCGTGGTTTCGGGCAACGTCTCGTTTTACAACGAGACTGAAGGCCGCGGGATCCTGCCGACGCCGGTGATCGGCATGGTCGGACTGATCGAAGACGTGCGGCGCACGATTCAACCGGGGTTCAAAGGGGAGGCCGAATCTATCGCACTGCTGGGCACCACTGACGACGACTTGTCGATGAGCGAATATGCGGTGAGCGTCGCGGGCGTAACGACCTCGGAGATCACTGCGGCGGGAAAAGTTCCGACATTGGATCTCGAACTCGAGCAGGCCGTCCAACAGACATGTCTCGAAGCAGCAGAAGCGGCACTGTTGACCGCGGCGCACGACTGTTCCGATGGCGGGCTCGCAGTCGCGCTGGCAGAGTTGTCGTTTTCTTCACTGGGTCGCGCGGGCGTCGGCGCGCGTATCGATCTTGAAAGCACGCTCAGTCCGACGTCACTGCTATTCAGTGAATCGCCGTCGCGGATCATCGTCACCTTTGGTCCGGCGGTCGCGGATCAAGTGCGACAAATCGCCGAACGACATAATGCTCCGTTTGCGGTTATCGGGCAGGTTGGTGGCAACAAGTTGGAGATTTCGGTCAATCGTCGTGAAGTTGTGAACGCGGATATAACCGATCTCGAATCGACGTGGCGTAACGGGCTTTGGCGGAAGCTGCAGGCTGAGGTGCCCGCCACGGTGTAAAACTCCGGGTTTAAATTCACCGAGACGGAGGCTGCTTGCATCCCGTCATATCGCTCAACCGAACGATGGTGGAAGCGACCAAGGCGCGCCTCGCGGCAGTCTCGTCGGCGACTCTTTACGGGCGCGGCGTCTTTACCACGCTTGCCGTCTACGATTCGAAACCATTTCTCTGGTCCAAACACTGGCAACGCCTGAGCGCGCACGCCGCCAAACTCACCATCGATCACACGGGTTGCACGGAGAAGAGCGTCGGCGAAGCAGTCAACAAACTGATCGCAGTCAACCAGGTAAAAGACGGACGGGCGCGCGTGACGTTCCTCGCTCGCAGCAGCGGCGATTTCTGGAAAACCAAGCTGCCAAACACTCGCAAAACCGATCTGCTCATCATGACCGGCGAGCCGCATCGCGTTTCAGCAAATGGTATGTCGCTAGCCGTCTCGCCTTATCGCGTCAGCACATTCTCGCCGCTAACCGGAATTAAGAGTTTGAACTATCTCGATCACGTGCTGTCGAAAGAAGAGGCACGCAGTCGTGATTTCGACGAGGCTGTCGTGTTGAATGAGCGCGGCGAGATCGTCTCGGCGACAACGTCGAACATCTTCTGGGCGAAGAACGGCACGGTCCATACGCCGACGTTGAGCACCGGCGCGCTCGCCGGCATCACGCGCGAGTGCGTGATTGACGTCGCGAACAAACACTTCATCCCGCTGGTCGAAGGTGCTTATGAAATGGCGGATTTGGTTGACGCGGACGAGATCTTTCTGACGTCCTCGGGGATCGGCGTGGCGCCGGTCACGACGTTCGATTTCCGACGCTATGCGGTCGAACCCGAGAGCATCGTGAACATCATCCGGCAGGCGTTCAGCAAACTCACTCAAAACACGGATTGAATTAACTCAGGTTCGGAGCCAGCGGTAACGATCTGAGTCGCTGTCCGGTCGCTTCGAAGATTGCGCTGCTGACGGCCGGAGCGAGTCCGACGATCGGCGTCTCACCCGCGCCCGCTGACGGCAGATCTTTGCGGTCCAACAACACGATCTCGATCTCCGGCATGTCGCTGAACCGCGGCACGCGATACTTCGAAAACTTCGGATTCAGAATCTGTCCATTTTGAAAGTCGATACTCTCGAACAACGCGCCGCCAATCGCCTGCACGACCGCGCCTTCAACCTGGTTGTGCAAGTGCACGGGATTCACGATCGCGCCGCATTCAAAACTCGCGACCACTCGCTCGAGCTTCACTTTCTTCGTCTTCGGATCGACTGAAACTTCCGCGGCGGTCGCGATATAACTCCCCTTTTCAAACCCGCACGCGATGCCCTGGCCCCCTACGCGTCCCTGCCCCTTTACTCCCCAGCCAAACGACTTCGCCGCTGCTTCAAGCACCGCTTTCAGTCGCTGGTCCTGCGTGTTCTTCAAACGAAACTCGACCGGATCCATCCCGACCAGTTGGGCCAACTCGTCCATGTGCACTTCGCGGGCGAAGTGGTTCGCCGTCGCTGCCAGACCGCGATACGAACCCTGCCGCAGCGGCGATTCGCTGTTGTGAAACTGAATGTTCTGATTGGGAAACGCGTACTTCGACTGAATCGCGGACGCGCCGGAGTTGTAGTTGTGAAACTCCCACGCCGTGACCGTGCCGTCGTTCTTCACGCCGCTCGAAACTTCGATCACGCCCGCCGGACGGAAGTAAGCCCACGTGAACTCCTCTTCACGCGTCCACACCAGCTTCACCGGCTTGCCACTCGCGCGCGCCAGACGCGCAGCTTCGATTGCGCACTCGCCGGTGTGTTTGCCGCCGTAACCGGATCCCGTGTCGGGCACGATCACGCGAATGCTCTCCTCCGGAATGTGAAACGCTTCCGCCAACTCAGATCGCACGCCGAACGGTCGCTGGGTTCCGGTCCAGACCGCCAGCTTGTTGTCTTTCCACTCGGCAACGGCAGCGCGCGGCTCGAGCGGCGCGTGCGCGATGTACGCGACCGTGTACGTCTGCGCGAGTTTCTTGTCAGCCGCCGCCATGCCTTCGTTGATCGAACCAACCGGGCGTCCACTACCGGCGCCACCACCGCCGCCTCGACTGGGCGACGACGCACGCTTCAGTTGCTCAAACAATTGCGCCGCGCCCGTTTGTCCCGGCGCTTTCCAATGCACCGCGATCGCCTTCTCCGCGCCCGCGAGCAGCGAAGGATCAGCCGCCGCAATGCCGATGAAATCACCGTCGCGCACGACGGTGACGCCGCTGATCGCTTCCGCCGCTTTCGTGTCCGCCGAAACGAGCGTCGAATTCAACGCGACCGGACGCACCACGCGGCCAAACAACATTCCCGGCCGTTTTAGATCGGACGTGTACTCGTGTTTGCCGGTGACGAAATCATGCGCGCCAACTTTCGGTACAGACTTGCCGGAGATGGTCCAATCCTTGACGCTCATGACGGGGATGTCGGCCGGAATCTCCTTCACGAGCCTCTGCCCTTTTGCGACGTCGGCGAAACTTAACGACTTCGACGCATCATGATTCACGAAACGAGCGTTGACGATGCGCACGTCCGCCGGCGCGACTTTCAACTGTTCCGCCGCGAGCGCGACCAACGTCTCGCGGGCTGCGGCCGCTGCTTTGCGCAGTTGCGGCGCCATGAACGGTATCGAGCGACTGCCGAATGTGCCCATGTCGAACGGAACCAGGTCCGTGTCGGCCATCACCATTCGCACGGACTCAATCGGCACCCGCAACTCTTCCGCAACGGCCTGCGCCAACGACGTTCGAATGTTCTGGCCCAACTCAACCTTGCCGGTGAAAACAGAAACCGTGCCCGCTTCGTCAATGTGAATCCACGCGCCGATCTCGTTCGGCACGCGCTGATCAAATCGACCCCGCCCGCCAGACTCGCCTTGCTCCAGTTGCGCCGTCGCGGTAAGCAAGTTCGACAGCGGCACGATCAGCGCGATACCGCCGCTGAAGACTTTCAGAAACTGGCGACGATTAAACGTGAAGTTGTAAAGCGGATCTGCGAACAACTCGTAGCGTTCTAATTCTACGGCGACTTCGAGATCGGGTCCGTCGTTCGGCGGTTTCATTTGCGCACCTCCTTCGCCCCGCCGGAAGCGATCTCAATCGCTTTCACGATGCGCAGATAGGTGCCGCAGCGACACATGTTCCGATCCATATGCCTCACGATTTCATCTCGCGTCGGCTTCGGGTTCTTCTTCAGCAACGCGGCGCCAGACATGATCATCCCCGACGTGCAATATCCGCACTGCAGCGCGTCGGCTTCGATGAATGCTTGCTGAAGCGGATGCAGTTGTCCGTCTTTTGCCAGACCTTCGATGGTCGTGATCTGCTTGCCCGCCACCTTGCCGACCGGCATCGTGCACGACCGCGTCATTACGCCGTCGACGTGCACTGTGCACGCGCCGCATTGCGCTTCACCGCAGCCGTACTTCGTTCCGGTCAGACCGAGAAAATTGCGCAAGACGCTGAGCAAACTGGTCTGTGAATCGACTTTGACCGGCAGTTTCTTGCCGTTGACGTTCAACGAGGTGATATTGGGCATATTGTTGACCTCCGCGTTGGCCAAATATCCTACTCCACTTCCCTAAACCACCAAAAATGCGATAACTTGCAAACCCATGAGCACAGTTACTGAAGAAGCCTCGGAATCAACTGAAACCAAAACCAACAAGTGGGTCTACCTTTTCGAGGACGGACCCGGCAACGACAAGTCCCTGCTGGGCGGAAAAGGCGCCGGACTCTGCGAGATGACGCAGGCCGGACTGCCCGTGCCGCCGGGTTTAGTCGTCACGACCGAGGCCTGCAATGCGTTCTTTGAGAACGACAAGCAGTTTCCCGAAGGGCTCTGGGAACAGGTGAAAGAGGGCCTGCAGCGAATCGAAGAAAAGGTCGGCAAGAAGTTTGGCGACCCCAAGAACCCGCTGCTCGTCTCTGTTCGATCGGGTGCGGCGTTCTCGATGCCGGGCATGATGGATACGGTGCTGAACCTCGGTTTGAATGAAGAGACGGTGCAAGGCCTCGCCGAACAGACTGGCGATCTCCGTTTCGCACTCGACGCTTATCGACGTTTCGCGTCGTTGTTCGGCGAGATTGTGATGGGCGTCGCCCACTCAAAGTTCGAACGCGTGCTCGATCGTTTCAAGGCCCTAACCCAAGGTGGGCGCGACACGGATCTCAAAGCCGATCATCTGCGCGAGATCATCACCGCCGAGAAGCAGATCATCCTGACAGAACAATCCGCCATTCCCGAAGATCCATACGAACAACTCCGCGTAGCAATCATGGCGGTGTTCAACTCCTGGATGGGCCGCCGCGCGATCGACTACCGGCGCGTCAATCGCATTCCCGACTCGCTGGGTACTGCCGTGAACGTGCAGGCGATGGTGTTTGGAAACATGGGCGCAGGCAGCGGCACCGGCGTCGCCTTCACGCGCAATCCTTCAACCGGCAAGAAAGAGCTGTACGGCGAATACCTGCTGAACGCGCAAGGCGAAGACGTCGTCGCCGGCATTCGCACGCCGAATCCAATCTCGCAACTCAAGAAAGAATTGCCCGAGGTTTACGATCAGTTTGTTTCGATCACAACCTTGCTCGAACAGCACTATCACGATATGCAGGACTGCGAGTTTACGATCGAGCGCGGCAAGCTCTACATGCTGCAAACGCGCACCGGTAAACGTAGCGGCGCAGCCGCGGTGCGGATCGCGGTCGAGATGGTTTACGAAAAACTGATCGACAAGGCCACCGCGGTCCAACGCGTTACGCCCGAACAACTCGATCAACTGCTGCACCCGACAGTCGATCCGAAAACAAACGCGACAGTGCTCGCGACCGGTCTGCCGGCGAGTCCCGGCGCGGCGCAGGGGCAGGTTGTTTTCAGTCCCGACGAAGCGGAAGAGATGGCCCGCGAAGGCGCGCGCGTTGTGCTCGTGCGATCGGAAACGAGTCCGGACGATTTCCACGGCATGGTCGCGGCCCAGGCGATCGTCACTTCGCGCGGCGGCATGACGAGTCACGCGGCAGTCGTCGCGCGTGGTATGGGCAAGACCTGCGTGAGCGGCGCGCAGGCGATCAATATCGATTACGGTCAGCAACAGTTCACGGTTGACGGCACTATAGTTACGAAGGGCGAGTGGATCACCGTTGACGGTTCGACCGGCCGCGTCTTCCTGGGCCAGGTGCCGACGATCCAACCGACGCTCGAGGATGACTTCTACAAACTGATGATGTGGGCCGACAAGTTTCGCCGCCTGCGTGTGCGCGCCAATGCGGACACACCGCTGGATGCGAAAACGGCGCGACAGTTTGGCGCGGAAGGCATCGGTCTTTGTCGCACGGAGCACATGTTCTTCGGCGACAAACGGCTCGCCGTCATGCGCGAGATGATTCTTTCCGAGGGCGCCGGCGCGCGCGAGAAAGCACTGGAAAAACTGTTGCCGCTGCAACGCAGCGACTTCATCGGGATCTTTCGCGAGATGGCTGGATTGCCGGTGACGATCCGCCTGCTGGATCCGCCGCTGCATGAGTTTCTGCCGAATGCCGAAGAGCTTGGCGCGGAACTGTCCGAATTGAAGATGGCCTTGAAAGTCGCGACCACCATGTCCGCGATGGACCAGATCCTCGACGAGATCGATCACAAACGCGCGCTGCTGCGACAAGTGAATCGTATTCGCGAGGCCAATCCGATGCTCGGTTTTCGTGGTTGTCGTCTCGGACTGCTGTTTCCCGAAGTAACGCGGATGCAATGCCGCGCCATCTTCGAAGCCGCGTGCAAGGTGCAGGGCGAACGTAAGAAAGTCGAGCTCGAGATCATGGTGCCGCTCGTCTCGTTGAGTGAAGAGTTGCACCAGCAGGCGGACCTGATTAACGAAGTCGCGCGACAGGTGATGGGCGAACACGGAATGACGATCGACTATCACGTCGGCACGATGATCGAACTGCCGCGTGCGGCGTTGATGGCTGACCGCATCGCCGCGCACGCTGACTTTTTCTCGTTCGGCACAAACGACCTGACGCAAACGACCTTTGGCCTGAGTCGCGACGATTCGAGCCGCTTCCTACCGAACTACATCGAGCGGAAGATTCTGAAAGACGATCCGTTCCAGGTGCTCGATCGCGATGGCGTGGGCCAGTTGGTCCGTATCGGCGCCGAACGTGGCCGCAGCGTGAAGCCGAATCTCAAAGTCGGCATTTGCGGCGAACATGGCGGCGATCCGCAGTCGATCGCGTTTTGTAACGAGATCGGTCTCGACTACGTGAGCTGTTCGCCGTTTCGCGTACCAGTCGCCCGTCTGGCGGCCGCGCAGGCCGTGTTGAATCCGGCTGAAGAGAACACGATCAGCGCGCAGGTATGATCTGTGCCTACCTCGGCGTTTAGAACTTGTACTTCAACGCAAACTGCATTTGTCGCGACGAACCCGAGTCGCCGGTGGCGAACCGCGTGTTCGTAATCTGCCCGAAGTTTGCGCTGCCCACCACGCGTCCCGGCTGTCCGAAGTTCGCGTGATTGAACGCGTCGAAAACTTCCCACCGAAACTCGAGCAACTGCGTCTCGGTCAAGTTCGTCCGTTTGATAACCGAGAAGTCGACGTTATTGAAACCCGGACCAATAACCACATTGCGGCCAAGACTGCCGAAGCGGTTCACAGGCACGATAAACGGCGCCGTATCAAACCAGCGATTGGGCGTGCCGAGGATCGCGATCGGACCAGTGACGTCTGGTCGCACGGTGTTGTTCGTGCCGGTAAACGTCGCGTTGTTGGCCACAATGTTCACGGGGTTGCCGCTTTGTAGTTGGACAATAGTCGACAGCTGCCAACCTTCCTTAAACTGGTTTCCCCGGAAGGGCAGCTCGTAAAGCCCGCTAATCACAAAGCGATGACGCGCGTCGTAGTCCGAAAGGCCGCGGCTGTCGCGTAGGTTGTAACTGTCCTGAACGATCACGCCCTGGCTGTTGAGCGAGTTGTAGTCGATCGACTTCGAGAACGTGTACGAAGCGTTGAACTGCAAACCGCGCGAGAGTCGCTTCGTCGCCGTCAACCAAAGCGCGTTGTAACTCGAATTCGCCGTGCCTTCGATCTGCACGATGTTGTTCAAGGTGGCGCCGGGACGAATCGCACTGGCAGTGGACACGGTCGGGAACGGTCGCACACCGTTAATCGGCTGGTTGATGTTTCGCGAGATGCGCAGGTGCGTTCCCTTCGTGCCGAAGTACCCGATGGTCACGCCGAAATCGCGTCCGACTTCGCGTTGGATGTTCAGGTTCCACTGCTGAACGTACGCGTTGTCGAAGTTTGCATCGACGTTGTTAGGAGCGAGTCCCGCCGCACCTGCGAGCAGCACGGCGTTTTGGAATGTCACTGCACCAGTGATTGTCAGCGGTGTCGCCAATGGCGGATTGGACGTCAGCGGCGTCACCACGTTCGTGACCGGTTGATCTGCGAGCAGCGAGTAAGCAGCGCGGACCGAAGTTTTGCCGTCGCCGAACGGGTCCCAGGCAATGCCGAGACGCGGCTGGAAGTTTTTGTTGTTTTCTTTGTAGACCTTGTCCACGCCCGAACCGACGCGCACGAGTTGCCGGGTCAGCGGATCGAAAACGACGAACCGGTCGTAACGCTCCGTCGGCGTCACGTT
>DATANW010000076.1:0-12996 GCA_036266055.1 Pyrinomonadaceae bacterium
ATTGAATACTATCCGGAGTATTTGGAAGCCAACCGTTTTCCCGAAGAGAACCAGCCCCAGGTTCTACACGACTATCTCAAGCAAAAATATGCCGAAAAGCCGATCGACGTCGTAGTTGCGCAATCAGACACGTCGTTAAACTTTCTCGCGCGCTACCGCCACGATCTGTTTCCGAATGTGCCCGTCGTCTTTTATTCAGCTACTCGACCGAACCCGGAAACTCTTGCACGCTGGTCCGATATTACGGGTGTAGCCGTGTTTGGAGGATTCGAGAAGACGGTTGAATCCGCCTTGACGCTGCATCCGGCAACCCAACAGCTATACGTTATCAGTGGCACACTCGAACACGATAAGCGATTCGAAACGCTTGCGCGCGCTCAGCTCAAGAGCGTCGAACATCGGGTAAACATCAACTATCTAACTGACGTCGCGCCGGGCGAACTGCGTGCGACGACGTCGCAGTTATCGAACCGCTCGTTGATTCTCTATGTATGGCAGCAAGCTTACGATGAGAAGGGCAAGTTGTTGGAGACGGGCGACATTCTGTCATCAATCGCGCAGAAGAGTTCGGTCCCGATCTATGCCATGTCTCAGCCGTTGATCGGGCGGGGCATCGTCGGCGGTTACGTCTACACTCCGGAAGCCGGCGCTGGACGCGTCGCCGAAATGGTGCGTCTGATCGTCCACGGTCAACGGGCGCGTGATATTCCCATCGAAAACGTTCCGACGATCCCGATGTTCGACTGGCGTGAACTCCAACGCTGGCAAATCAGCGAAGCCAAACTGCCGCCCGGAAGCATCATCCAGTTCAGGCAAGCGACACTCTGGCAACAGTACAAATGGCGCATCGTGGGCGTGGTTGCGATTCTGTTTTTGCAAACGTCTCTGATCGCCATCCTGCTGTTCGAACGCAAGCGTCGACGACGCGCGAATTTAGCGTTGGACCGGTTGAATGCCGAGCTCGAA
Organism: Pyrinomonadaceae bacterium; assembly: GCA_036266055.1. Classification (GTDB taxonomy): domain Bacteria; phylum Acidobacteriota; class Blastocatellia; order Pyrinomonadales; family Pyrinomonadaceae; genus PSRF01. The sequence continues at coordinate 967 of DATANW010000076.1, forward strand.
ACTCGTATCGCTGCGCGCACCGCCGCACTGAACGCGAAGACTCGCGAACTGGAAGCTTTTGCTTATTCCGTCGCTCACGATCTGAAAGCGCCGCTGCGTGGTATCGACGGCTACAGCCGCATGTTGCTCGCCGACTATTTCGAAAAGCTCGACGACAGCGGCCGTTCATTTCTGCAAACCATTCAGAACTCAACTGACGAGATGAACCAGTTGATCGACGACTTGCTTGCCTACTCGCGTCTGGAACGCCGCGAAATAAAACCGTACCGGATCGAATTGGCGCCGATTGTGAGCGCACTAGTCGAGGAAAAACGGCGCGACGCGACGGCGCATCAGATCGACTTCGTCGTAGACGTCAACGGCGCTACAGTGATGGCTGATGCAAGTGGTTTAAATCAATCGCTCCGCAACTATCTCGACAACGCGATCAAATTCAGCAGCAAAACGACAGAGCCGCGTATCGAGATCGGCTCGAAAGAAAACGAACGGACTTGTTTGCTGTGGGTAAGAGACAACGGGATCGGGTTTGATATGCAGCATCACGACCGCATCTTCGATATTTTTCAGCGACTAAATGTCGCCGAAGAGTACCCGGGCACCGGCATCGGTCTCGCGATCGTGCGCAAAGCAATGGAGCGCATGGGCGGACGGGCGTGGGCCGAGAGCACGCCGGGCAAGGGCGCGACCTTCTACCTCGAGATTCCCAAATGAGAATGATCGAAGCTGCGCTATGAGAATTCTTTACGTCGAAGACAATCCAACCGACGCCGCGCTAACCAGGTTAACGCTGGAGCGAAGCGCACCTCAGCACCAACTCGAAACAGCCCGCAACATTCGAGAAGCGCTTGATCGTCTGCGAACCATCGAGCAGGCGCCGATCGATCTGGTTCTCACTGACGTGCACTTGCCGGATGGCGACGGCCTCTCACTCTTGACTCGCATTCGTGAAACCGCTGTCCCCGTCGCGGTGGTGGTCGTCACCGGAGTCGGTGACGAAGACACGGCTGTCGCCGCGCTTAAAGCACGCGCCGACGATTATGTGGTCAAACGCGCGGGATATCTCGATCGGCTTCCCGTGGTACTCGAGAGCGCCTTCAATCATTACAGCGCCGACGCGGCGCGACGGTCCAATCCGTTAAGAGTTCTTTTTGCGGCAAATAATCCGGTCGAGATCGAGGCCACTCGCAAACACTTTGCGGTCCAGTCCGATCACATTCACCTGGACGTGGTGAACACCGGCGAGAGTGCGCTTTCGACTTTGCGAGCTGATGCTCTGCGTTACGACGCCGTGCTCCTCGACTTTCAACTCACTGGACCATCGGCGCTTCACATCGTTAGAGAGTTGAGTCTGAAGAACGAGCTGGATACGCCCGTCGTAATGGTTTGCAGTGAGACGGACGAACAGTTGGCGCGCCAGGCACTCAAGCTTGGCGCCTCGAGCTGCGTCGTCAAGCGGCCGGGCTATCTGTACCAGTTGCCGTGGGACCTGGAACAGGCAAGCGCACGCGCCGAGTTACAACGTCGCGAGGCCGCTCTCAACGCCAGCGAGGAACGTAACCGCGCGATCTTGAATGCCATTCCGGACATGATGTTCCTGATGGACCGCGAAGGCGTGATTTTGGATTATCACGCGAGTAGAGAACTTCTGATCATGGAGCCGCATGAGTTCATGAACAAGAAGGTCTCGCAAATCCTCCCACCGGAGGTCGCGGACAAGTTCGATCGCGCCTTCGTAGAATTGATGAAAACAGATCAACCCATTGTTTTGGAATACGAGCTGCCATTCCAGGAAACCACGCGAGCCTATGAGAATTCGATGGTGAGATGCGATGGTGAGAAGATTCTCGCTATCGTCCGCGACATCACCGCGCGGCGGGCCGCCGACCAGTCGTTGAGAAACGCGCTCGCCGAGGTCCAGCGACTAACAGACCAACTCCATCAGGAAAACATTTATCTCCAGGAAGAGATTCGCGTCGCCAGCAACTTCGGCGAGATCATCGGACGCAGCGAGCCGCTCAGACGCGTGTTGCACCAGGCGGAACAAGTCGCGCCGCTCGACACCACCGTCACGATTCTCGGCGAGACCGGCACGGGCAAGGAATTGTTGGCCCATGCGATTCATAAGCTCAGCTCGCGGCACAGTCATACGCTGGTAAAAGTAAATTGCGCTGCGCTGCCTGGGCCACTAATCGAAAGCGAGTTGTTTGGCTACGAAAAAGGCGCGTTCACCGGCGCCGATGCGCGACGCATCGGACGTTTTGAGATTGCCAATCAAGGCACGATCTTCCTCGACGAGGTTGGCGAGCTGCCGCTCGACTTACAAGCCAAACTTTTGCGCGTGCTCGAAGAAGGCGAGTTTGATCGAGTCGGTGGAACTTACACCGTGAAGGTCAACGTACGCGTGATTGCCGCCACGAATCGCAACCTCGAGGAAGCAGTGCGCGAGGGCACCTTCCGTTCTGACCTGTATTACCGGCTCAACATCTTTCCGATCACTTTGCCGCCGCTGCGCGATCGCAAAGAAGATATTCCGATGCTGGTGAAGCACCTCGTGAAGCAACTCGGCCAGAAGCTCGGAAAGACAATTGAAGCGATTCCCAACGAGACGATGGCGACGTTAAGAAACTATCCCTGGCCCGGTAACATCCGTGAGCTGAGGAATGTCATCGAACGCGCCGTGATCATCACGCAGGGCTCGACGCTTCGTTTGATCGACGATCTCGACTCCCAGGCGCGCGAGCTGGAGTCGCAAAAGCACGCGGCGACGATTGAGCCGTTTGGCGAATTGACCTCCGCGGGCGAGACACTCGAACAAACCGAGTACAACGTCATCACGCGCACGTTAAAGAGCGTGCACTGGAAACTCGAAGGGCCGGGCGGCGCCGCCGAATTGCTCAACATCCATCCCAGCACCCTGCGTTCGAAAATGCGCAAACTCGGAATTGAGCGGCCGCGATACAAAGCCACCGGCACTGACTAGGTGTTACACAGCCTGCGCTTGGGCCTTCTGCGACTCTTTGTGAGCGCGAATGATCTCGATCGCTTCGTCCGCATCGGCGACGCAGATCGGAATGTCGCCATCCTCGGCGTTCATCAGCGGCGTTTCAAACGACAGCATCTCGTGTCGCACCCACGCGATCAATCCGGGCCACATCCTTCCGACCATGATCAGCGGCGTCTGCTCGAGATGGCGCACCTGAAGCAACTGCCAGATCATCATCGTCTCCAGCACGGTGCCGATACCACCCGGCGCCACGATGAACGCGTCTGAAGCAAGCACGAAGTGATGCAGCCGTGTGAAGAACGTGCGATGCTCGAACGCCAGTTCGACAAACGGATTCACCTCCTGCTCGAAGGGCAGATCGACGCGGATGCCCAACGACTCCGACTTGCCCGCCAACTCGACGCCTTCGTTTGCGGCCTGCATCAAACCCGGGCCGCCGCCGGTGATAATGTCGCAGCCCAGCTCCGCTAACGCTTTTGCGGCCCGCTTCGTCTCCTCGTAAGCCACCGTTCCCGGTTTGGCCCGCGCGGAACCAAAGATCGTCACGCGATAACGATCGCGATGAGAAGGTTTAAGGCGCGTCAGGTTGTTGACCACGTCCCACAGGCCCAGCACGGAGTCGACGAGCACCTGCTTCACTGCGGCTTCGTCATCCAGGCTTACGGCATTCGTTCTTTGGCTCGCTTCAGTTGTGCTCATAAGTTTGCTCACTCACATTTCGATAACGTCATCAAGCGCAGGACATTCACTGTTCACTCCAAACCGTTGGCTAATCAGGGCGCTCAGAGCTTTCCTCGCGCGATCTTCGCCGTGCGTGATGATCGTGCGCGGGCGCGAAGGGGCCATGACTTCGTACCAGTCGAGGAGTCCCTTCTGATCGGCATGCGCGCTAAACCCACCCATCGTGTGGATCGACGCGCGCACCGGAACTTCCTCTCCCAACATCATTAACGACTGCGCGCCATCCACCAGTTTTCGTCCCGTCGTTCCGGGCGATTGAAAGCCGACGATCAAGACCGCTGTTTCGGGTATCGGCAGGTTATGACGCAGGTGATGCATGATGCGCCCGCCGGTGCACATCCCGCTGCCGGCCATGATCAGACATGGACCCTTCACACTATTCAGCGCTCGTGATTCGCCGGGTTTTGCGCACGGCTGTACGCTCGCCAGGCTGCGTCGCAGTTCGCCTGACTGGACCATCGCCAATGCCTCGGCGTCGAAGAGCTCGTTATTTCTCCGGTAGATACTCGTCGCCTCGATGGCCATTGGGCTGTCGATGTAAATGGGAAACGTAGGCAGCGTCTTGTTCTTGAAAGCTCCACCCAACAGGTAGAGCAGCAGTTGCGTTCGGCCAATGGCAAAGACCGGCACGATGATCTTGGCCTTGTTCCGAATCGCCCGTTCGATAATTTCCCTTCCCTCCATCGCCGTGTCGTGCAGCGAGCGGTGGTTTCGATCGCCGTACGTGGATTCCATGATGACGGCGTCGGCGTCAGTGAACGGCTCCGGATCGTTGAGCAGGGGAGCGCCGCGTGGTCCAAGATCGCCGGAGAAGACCACGACCTTCTTATGACCGTTCTCACTGACGGTGAGCTCGACGCTGGAAGATCCGATGACATGGCCGGCGTCGACGAGACGCGCTTCGATACCGGGCGCAACTGGAAAGCGCTGGTTGTACCTGACCGGGGAAGCTAGCGGTCCGAGCTTGCGAACGTCTGCTTCTTCAAACAATGGTTCGAGCGGCGGCTGTTTCTTGCGCGCACGTCTCTGGTTCTCGCGTTTTAAGTCCTGCTTCTGGATTCCGTGAGAGTCTTTAAGCACGAGCCTCGCAAGATCCAGGGTCGCGCGCGTGCCAAAGATCGGGCCGTTGTAACCATTGCGCGTGAGCAGCGGCAGGCGGCCGATGTGGTCCAGGTGTCCGTGAGTAACCACGACCGCGTCCAGCTTGCCACCTTCGATCTGCGACTTGCGACGGTTCTTCGCACCTTCCTCCCGGCGGCCCTGAAAGAAACCGCAGTCGATCAGAACGCTGGCGTCTTTGGTTACTACCTGATAAGCGGATCCGGTCACGTCGCCGGCAGCGCCAAGAAAACGAATCCTCATAACTTTCTCCTCAAAACGGCCACCGCCAATCGACGATCTCCGGCATGTCGATCCCATGCTCGTGCGCGTAGTGTCGACAGCCAATCTGCAAGTTCCTGAACTTCTCTTTCGCATGCGCGCCTGACGCCTGTAGACCGGGAACGCGATCGATGGTGTCGATCGCCAGCGTGAAACGATCGATCTCGTTGTCGATCGCCAGCTCCATCGGCGTGTTGATGTTGCCGCGCTCCTTGTAACCGCGCACGTGGATGTTCCGATGATTGGTGCGGTTATAGGTGAGGCGATGAATCAACGATGGATAACCGTGAAAGTTAAAGATCACCGGCTTGTTGATGGTGAACAGGCTGTCGAAATCGCGATCGCTCAAACCGTGCGGGTGTTCGCGTTCGGATTGCAATTTGAACAGATCGACGACGTTCACAAAACGTATCTTCAGCTCCGGAAACTCCGTGCGCAGCAACGCGGTGGCCGCCAGCGCTTCCTGCGTGGGAATGTCGCCGGCGCACGCCATCACGACGTCCGGTTCCACCCCGCGATCGTTGCTGGCCTGCGCCCAGATGCTGATCCCTTTCGTGCAATGCGTGATGGCGTTTTCGATGTCGAGATACTGCAAGTGTTTCTGTTTGTCGCTGACGATGACGTTGATGTAGTTCTCGCTGCGCAGGCAGTGATTAGCTACGGAAAGCAAACTGTTCACATCGGGTGGCAGATAGATACGCGTGACTTCGGCGCGTTTATTCACCACGAGGTCCAGGAAGCCCGGATCCTGGTGGGTGAAACCGTTGTGGTCCTGGCGCCACACGGTCGAGGTGATGAGCAGGTTCAACGACGCGATATTCTGCCGCCACGGAAGCTCGTTGCAGATCGACAACCACTTCGCATGTTGATTGAACATCGAGTCGATCACGTGCGCAAACGCTTCGTACGTTGAGAGAAAACCGTGACGCCCCGTGAGCAGGTAACCTTCGAGCATTCCTTCCAGCGTGTGTTCGCTGAGCATCTCGATGACGCGTCCGTCGGGTGACAACTCGCCGCCGTCACTATCCTCGGGCAGATACTCGGCCAGCCAGAGCTTCTTGCTGACTTCATAGATCGCATCGAGTTTGTTCGAGGTATTCTCGTCAGGACTGAAGACGCGGAACGTGTCCGGGTTCAGCTTCATCACGTCGCGGAGGAATTTTCCGAGTGGACGCGTGTTTTCGACTTCGATACTGCCGGGCTTGTCAAACTGAACGGCGTAATTGCGGTAGTCGGGCAGGCGCAGCTGTTTCTTCAACAGACCGCCATTCGCGTGCGTGTTGGATCCCATGCGGCGGTTGCCCGTGGGCGTCAGTTCCTCGAGTTCCGCAACGGGACGGCCTTCGTTATCAAACAGATCTTCCGGTTTGTAGCCGCGCATCCATTGCTCGAGTAACTGCAAATGCTCGGGGTTCTTCTTCACACCGGACAGCGGAACCTGATGTGCTCGCCACAGGCCTTCGACCTTGTGTCCGTCAACCTCCGGCGGCCCCGTCCAACCTTTCGGCGTCCGCAGAACGATCATGGGCCAGCGTGGACGCGTCGCGGTTCCTGAACTGCGCGCCTCGCGTTGAGCCGTCTGAATGAAATGAACGCAATGGTCCAGTGTCGCCGCCATCGCCTGGTGCATCGACGCCGCATCCGAACCCTCAACGAACAACGGCGTGTAGCCATAACCCTTGAACAGGTCTTCGAGCTCTTCGTGACTGATGCGTGCGAGCAGCGTCGGATTGTTGATCTTGTAACCGTTGAGATTCAGGATCGGCAGCACGGCGCCATCGCGCGCCGGATTCAGAAACTTGTTGATGTGCCACGACGTCGCGAGTGGACCAGTTTCCGCCTCCCCATCGCCAACGACGGCAGCAACTATTAGCTCAGGATTGTCGAAGGCAGCGCCCGCCGCGTGTGACAACACGTAACCGAGCTCGCCACCTTCGTGAATCGATCCCGGCGTTTCCGGCGTGCAATGACTCCCGATGCCACCCGGGAATGAGAACTCCCTGAAGAAGCGCAGCAATCCCTCTTCGTCCAAACTCTTTTCCGGATAGATCTCGGAATACGAACCTTCGAGATACACCGGGCCCAACACACCAGGCGCGCCGTGTCCTGGACCAGCCATGTAGATCATGTCCAGGTCGAACGACTTGATGACGCGGTTCAGGTGCGTGTAGATGAACGACAATGCCGGGCTCGCCCCCCAGTGGCCCAGCATCCGGTTCTTGATGTGTTCCGGTTTCAATGGTTCGCGCAACAACGGATTGGCCTGCAGGTAGATCATTCCGACCGCCAGGTAATTGCATGCGCGCCAGAAGGCGTGCGTCTTGCGCGCCGCCTCTTCATCAAGCGGCGCGCCCTCGATAGTGGAGCGCGCGACGCCGTAACTGCTCAACTTGTTAACTGCCGAACCGCTCGCAACCATTTAGACCTCCTCCCCGGTATGTGCATCTGCGAGAGGGAAAGGGGGTGAGGCCCCAGCTTGAAAAAACAGTTCCATCGACCTCTCGCATAGCGCTATCGCGAGTCCAATGGAAGGAAAACCAATTAGTGGATCACAATGCCGACACCTAAACGCAGATTGTCCTGTCGCGTGCCGGGGATGAAGAACGGCTGCCCTACTGTTTGAAACGGCGTCGGCGCAAGCACGATCCCGGTTTGCTGATCGCCGCGATTGATGATGTTCCAATCGACCTGGATCGCTCGTATATCGATCCGGTGATTCAGTTTGATGTCGAGCCCGCCGCCAAAAGCCATCGCGAAACTCGTTTCGTTAGTATGGAAATCGTTGATGCCGAACAAGGCCGGGAGATTAGGACTGTCGACGTCGACTTTCTGGACCGCAATGCCGAAGAGTGCATGACCGAACGGCTTGAATGTTGGTCCATCTTCCATATTGTTTTTGACCTGGATGCCGCCGAGGATGTTCTGGAGAGTTGTATCGATCGTGCCGCTTCCAGCCGGGCGCGAGAAGTTGTCTTCACGCAAATGGAGCGAATAGTCAAACTTTGCCCCCACATATTTGTGGAAGTTGTAAACACCCGCGACATTGAAACCACGCAGGTTCTGCTTCTCGCCCAAAACGTCGTCAACAGCCGGGCTGCCTGTATCCCCAGCCAGGTTGTCGAGCCAGAGGGCCGAGTAGCCTGCGAAGAACTCAAACTTCTTGTAATCGTCCTGCGCGAACGCAGCGGTCGCGGAAATCAGAATCAGAGTTGCCAGTACTGCCAATCGCTTCATAGAAATCTCCCTTTCATTGGTTCGAATTCGTACCCGTTGGCAGACTAATGGCGGGCCGCCGGAGAAGAAACTGTCAGTATTTACAGGTTCAATTCGCCAATTCCGGCATGAGGTAGAACATCAGCGCGATGATTGAATAAATGGTGATTAGCTGGACGCCCTTGTACCAGTTCGACTGCCCGTCGCCGCTCACGAACGCTCCGATCAATACGGCGATGAACAATGAACCAATCTCCGCGCGGCCAAAGGCGAGCTCGAGTGGTTTAGGCGCGACAAAGTAACTCGCCAGCACCAGTATCGGCGCGACGAACAAAGCGATCTGGATACAACTGCCAGAAGCAATCCCTACTGACAAATCCATCTTGTTCTTGCGCGCCATCGCGATCGCCGATCCGCTTTCGGCCGCACCGCCAACGATCGCGACAAAGACGATGCCGATGAACAACTGCGACATCCCCAGCGCCTTCCCCGTTTCTTCAGCCGCGCCGACGAGAATCTCACTCATCCACGCTGCGAACACCGACGCTGCCAGCAGAGTGATCACCGCACGCGGCACAGACCACAGGCCTTCGTGATGCTCTATCTCCCCGACGTCGACGCTCGCGAACGACGCCGTGTGAGTCCGCAAGGAGAACAGGATGTACAGCGCGTAGGCGATCAACAACATTATGGCGATGCCGATGTTGAGGTACTGTTCCTGACGGATCACCTCGTTTGGACCAAACACACGGCTGAACGCGCTGGGCACCGTCATGCTTACGGCAGCTAAAAACATCATGGTCGTGTAAGCCCGCGCGGCTGTCGCGTTGAATCGCTGCTCGTGATAACGCAGACCGCCGAGCAGGAACGACACGCCGAGCGCAAGCAACAAGTTGGCGAGTATCGCGCCGACAAGCGACGCACGCACCATCTCGAGATAACCCGCCTTCAACGCAACGAAGGCGATGATCAACTCGGGTGCGTTGCCGAACGTCGCATTCAACAATCCACCGATCGCATCGCCGGTGCGCACCGAGAGTTGTTCGGTGGCCTGAACAATCTGCGCCGCAATCGGAACGATCGCCAGCGCGGCCATAAAGAACAACACCGGCGCCGAAACGTGGGCCAGATGCTCGAGCGCAACCGTTAGCGGAATACACAACAGCAGCCAGTTCATCGGTTTTCGCAGAAACGCGCGCAGTGGCGTTTTGGGTATCGGCGATCCGACGTCTGTGAGATCAGAAACTGCGTGGCCTGCTGTCGACATAACTCATCTCCTTGAACTAAAACCCGTAAACAATCGGCGCCAGAAGCAATACGACAGCGCCGACAATCAAAGTCAGCGGGATTCCCACCTTCGCATAATCGGAAAAGACGTAGCCGCCCGGCTTTTGGACCATCAGGTTGGTTTGAAAACCCGCGGGGTTGATGAATGCGTGCGACGCTCCACTCATGAGCACCATCGCAAAAGGCAGAAAGCTCACGCCGAGGCTGTTGGCCAACGACACTGCGACCGAGAACATCAACACCGCCGCCGCCACGTTCGAGATCACGTTCGTCAATAGAACTGTCCCGAGATAGACCGCCGCCAGCGCGACGATCGGCCTGCCGCCGCCGATCGCGCCAAACAGACTTGCAGTCTTCGCCGCCAGACCACTCCCGGTAACGGCCGATTCGAGCCCGATCGCCGCGCCCATGATCACGATCGTTTGCCAGTCGACGCTTTGCCATAAGCGCTCGATCGTCAAACATCCGGTGGCTAACATGGCCAGCGAAGCGAGCAGTGCGGCATTGAGCATGCTCATGATTCCAGCGGCCGCGAGCACGATCATCGTGACTGTGATCACCAGTGCCACCACGGCGCGATCGATTCGCTGCACGCGAAAACCCTCGAGCCGCTTCGTCAAAATGAAATCCGACTCGCGACGGTTCTCATAAAAGAACGCGTCGTCAACTTCGACTACTCCCGCGTCACCTGCTTCGAGACGAAAATCGGCGAGCGGTTCATGCGGCGCCTGGCCATGGCGCGAAACACCAACCAGCATCAATTGAAACGGACTGTCGGGCAGCGGCAGATCTCCGACCTTGTGACCGATGGCCGGGGAACGGGCTGACAGGACGACTTCAACCAGTTGGTGTTCGTGGCGTTGGCTGAACATCTTCGTCGCGTAAGCAGGGACGAGACCGAGTGTGGTCCATAGACCCGGCAAGGCGTCAGCCGGAGTCGAGAACGCGAGCAGGTCGCCCGTTTCGAGTACTTCCGATGCTGCCGGCTTTGCCGTCGTGCCATTCCTCGTCAGCGATTCAAGCGTGAAGCCAACCGGCTGGGCCAGGCCAACCTGCTCGAGTGTTTTGCCCTTGAGTTTCGAGTCGTCGATACGAAATTCGCTGCGATAGTTCCGTGTCTCGACGCCTGCCTGGCGTCCACGACTGTCCGGCAACAAGCGCGAACCAAGCGTCATCATGTAAACCAGACCGGCGATCGTTGCGGGCACCCCGATCCACGCAGGATCGAAAAAACCGATTCCGTCGAAGCCGCGCAGTTGTCCTTTGGCGACTGCATCCGCGACCAATCCCGCTACGATCAGATTTACAGACGTTCCGATCAGCGTGATCGTGCCGCCCAGGAGCGCGATGTAACTCAGACCCATGAAAAGTTTTGAACCACTCAGTCCGGTGCGTCGCGTGATGTCGCGCACGGCCGGGATCATCATGGCGACGAGCGGCGTGTTGTAGAGAAAGGCGCTGGCAAAAGCCATCGGCACGTAGATCTTGAGTCGCGCCGCCGAGAGCGTCTTCGGCAACCCAACGGCCCATTCGGACAACAGCGAGATAGCGCCCGTCGCGTACATACCCGCCGCCACCGGATACAGCGCCGCGACAGTCACTACTCCGGCGTTGCTGTAACCCTTCAGCAGATCAGCCGGAGACGCGAGTCGTAGTGTCATCGCCATCGTCAAAGTACCGATGAACACCAACCAGATCGGCAGCTTGTTCCAAATCAAAAGCAGGAACATCGCAACCAAAAGCGCCAGTGTCATCCAGGCAGCGGCTGTCATTGGGGTAACGCCTCCACGTCGGGCGGGATCATTCCCGCGGATGGCACTCCACGCATTGAAACGCGGAGATATCGCCCAGATTTATGGGATGTTTGAACGGCGCGTTAGCTTTATGGCAACTCTCGCAGTTTCGATTCGCGAGACCACCAAGATCCACCGGATGCTTGAACCCCTCAGTCTTCACCGCAGCGGTGCCGCCGGCCGAGTCTGATAGCAGGGTGTGACAGAGATTGCAGTCGTTGCGGATTACCTTACCGGTGTTGCTTACGTGCTCGCCGTCGTGACAGCGGAAGCAGCCGTTGAAGTAAAAGTGGCCGATGTTGTTCGGGTGCGTCTGCCAGTCAGTCTTCATTTCCGGGAAGAAATAGGTTTGAAAGATTCGCTGCGTCTCACCGATGGCCGACTTAATCGACGCATTCTTGTTTGCGTAAACGTCCGCGTAGTTCGTGCGGTAAAACTGGTCCAGCTGCGAGGCGATCGCGTTTACGGCTTCGTCTGTCGTCTTGTATTGCCTCGTCAGTGCGGCGACTGACTCGCGCTTCAAATAAGGCAGCGATGGATCGAGTTTGCCGGCCGCGAACAACTGGTCCATTGCCGTATCGGGCGGCACGTACACGTGGGCTGGACGATTGT
>DATANW010000077.1:0-10047 GCA_036266055.1 Pyrinomonadaceae bacterium
AGGGTTTGGCACCTCGATGTCGGCTCATCGCATCCTGGGGCTGAAGAAGGTCCCAAGGGTTTGGCTGTTCGCCAATTAAAGCGGTACGTGAGCTGGGTTTAGAACGTCGCGAGACAGTTCGGTCCCTATCTGGTGTGGGCGGAGCAGGTTTGAGGGAATCTGTCCTTAGTACGAGAGGACCGGGATGGATCCACCTCTAGTGTACGAGTTATGGCGCCAGCCGTAGCGCTCGGTAGCTAAGTGGAGCATGGATAAACGCTGAATGCATCTAAGCGTGAAGCCAGACCCAAGATTAGACCTGCCAGTGAGACTCCTTGTAGACCACGAGGTAATAGGGTGGATATGTAAGCGCAGTAATGCGTTCAGTTGACCACTACTAATCAGTCCCATGGCTTGACCATAAAATTTACTCAAGCAACAAGCTGCACAGGCTTCTTGCACAGGTTAAGCTTGCCAAAGGGCAGTCGCTATTCGATTTTGAAGTTTCTGAGATCCTTCATTCGGATCTCACCTCGGTTTTCCGGTGATTTTGTCGGCAGGGTCACACCCGTTCCCATCCCGAACACGGAAGTTAAGCCTGCTGGAGCCGATGGTACTGCGCGGGAAACTGCGTGGGAGAGTAGGAAGTCGCCGGGATTAATTCAAAAGGCCCGCTCGATCAAATCGAGCGGGCCTTTTCTTATTCTCGTAAGCGGAACGCCCGACCCTAGCTAGATCGTGGCGGCTCAGTTGAAAACAGCTCATATGTTCCGGGAATGTTCTTGATGTCATTGATCTCGCCCGCGGGATACAACGAAATAATCGACTTCACTCGTGCCTGCGTCGCCTTCGACACCAGAATCTGACCGCTTTTGGCTCGCGCTTCTATGCGCGATGCAATATTCACATCAGCGCCAAGTGCCGTGAATTGATCCCTAAAGTTCGTCCCGACATTTCCAACCAGCACTTCTCCAGTCGCGATACCGCAACCCAACCCGATGTCGATTTTCTGTTGAGTGTAAAAGTCCCACTGCTGCTTCCATTTCACTAACAGCTTGTCAAATCGGTCGCGCAGATCCTTTGCCGCCGCAATCGCATTCATCGCGTCTTCCGACTCATTCCCCTCCTGGTCGTTCAAAACCCCAAAAAGAGCCATCACTCCATCGCCGATGAACTTATCCAGGATGCCATCATGTTCAAAGATGGTCGCGGCAGCTATTTCGAAATAATCCCTTAGAAACTCCGCTATCTTATCGGGATGAGCTTTCAAGATCTCGCACAAAGATGAGAATCCTCGCACGTCCCAGAAACAGATGGTCAAGGTGCGAACTTTGACCGCAAGGATGGAACGGTCCTTCATGATTCTGTCAAAGAGCTTTGAATCAAAGTACCGCCGAAGAAAATTGACGCTTTGCGACCATTCTCGATAGCGCAACGCGGCCCGCGTTTTAACGTTTATTTCCCGGTGCGCAGCGGCCCCAAGAATATTTTTCTCAACCACGTCAAAGGCGCCGTAGTTGAAAGCCTCATACCGATCGAGGCTCTTTTCTTTTGCAGTAAACAGAATCGCCATGATCAACGGATCGAGCCTGACTGCCTCCTTCAACAATTCCATCCCGCTCTGTTCTGTTTCCATCACCAGATCAGTCAACAGCACGTCAATGGCTTCATCCGTTTTCAGTCGGGCTTTGATAATCTCTAATGCTTCCCAGTCACTGGAAGCAATAGTGATGTTCCATTCGAGGTTTTCATCCTGCAAGGCCAACTGCAAGTTCTCGCGATTCTCAATCTCGTTATCCACAATCAGGATCTGGGGGCGCATTCGCAATTTCCTCCTAGTGTTTGTGTCAATGCCTGAACTCCGGCTTTATTCTGCAAGCGGCAAGTAAATTGCAAAATCAGCACCTTTCCCAAAGTCCCCAACCTCTTGGATCACTCCTCGGTGCCCCTCTATCATTCGACGAATGAATGCGAGGCCGATGCCTGTACCGTGGTCACGTCTTGAGAAGAACAGATCAAAAATACGCTTCTTGTCATCAGGTCCAATTCCTGGTCCATTGTCCCGAAAATGGATCAAAGCGTAACGGTTGTCTCGACTCAAACCCTCTGGCAGAGGATGCGACCAGGGAGCGGTCACATGTATCTCCAGCATTCTATGTGTACCAGTAAGCCAGCTGATCGCATTGGTCATCAGTTCATCAAAGCATTCCGTCAGACGATCAGCCTCACCGTAAATGCGGATTCCTGGATCGCACCTGATACGACACTCAACGCCGTTGCTCTTGGCGACACTCGTCAAATCGCTGAGAAGTGGATAAAGGTTCATTTGGACAGGTTTAATGTCCTGTACTCGCGACAGCGACTTGAACTGATCGACAATCTTCTTTGACTTCTCAACGGAGCGACGAATCCTGCTCACCAGTTCCGCAGTGGCGAAGACTTTCTCCCTGTCACGGTGATTTACGCCTACCTCGAATATGCGCTTTTCAAGCAAATCGAGAATGCTTTCTATGGCGAAAATCGGATTGCCGATGGCGTGGGCGGCTGAAAACGAAATTTCCCTCCACTCATTGTCGCGTTCGTCGGTTGCGCGCTTGGCCTCTTCCTTTCGCAGTTCTTTGACGATCGCAGAGAATCTGGTGGCGTCGTCGATGTTTGGCACACGAGCGGCGACCTCAGTGACTTTTTGAAGTTGCCGCAGCGTGGAGTTACTTCTCTTAATCGCAATGGAAGCCTGATCGGCAACGAGTTCGAGCAACTGCAAGTCAGCTTCAGCAAATGCTTGAGCATTTGATGTGCTGTAAACGTCAAGTCGCCCGACAGTTTTGCCGTCGATCAATAGCGGGGTAGTGACAAAGGCCAGTATCTTTTTGCCGGCGAGATCCTTGATACCGGATGTGGTTAGCTGTTTTATCATCACCGGCTTCTTAGATTGTCCGGAGCTTTGAATCAATGAATCAATCCGCTCGTGAACTTCCACGCTTTGTTGAAGTCCATGTGCCCCTCGCAAGCTCAACCCATTCTGATCGTCTTTCAAGCGAATCGCGGCCGCATCCGCCTTCAACAGCGCTGCTGCTCGGGCGCAGATTAGATTAAGCAGGTTGGGCAGTTCGAGTTCTGATTGAATTTCTTTCGTGTAGGTATAGAGTTCCAAAAGCTGAGTGGCCAATTCGGTCGAGTGTTGTCTCTCCCGCTCGATCTCCTTATTAAGCCGTGCTTTGGTGATCGCTGTCGCAGCCTGGTTTGCTAGACTCTGGAGTACTTCTTCATCCCGTTTAGAAAAGGTGATCAGTTGCGTGGTTGCGACAAACAGTGCGCCGATCGTCTTCACTACGCTCTGCTCGCCCTGGTCCAATCTGACATTCAACGGCACAGCCATCAGAGATTTCACCCCCTGATTCTTGACAGCTTCTCTCACCCGTGGGTCCTGGCGCACGTCGCTAATGATCACCGATTTTCCGGTGGTCAATACGTGTTGCGTCAAGCCTCCCGAGTTACGGGTACTTTCAAGGACGGTGTCCGGCGCAGGAAAAGTGGCGACCTGTTCCACCTCATTGGCGCGATTTACCAGGAAGATCGTGCTCTTCTCAGTTCCGGTCAACGCACACGCGCAATCGGCAATAGTCAAATACAGATCATCAAGAGTTTGCGTCGACAATAAGATTCCAAAGTCCCGCAGTTTTTGGGACTCCAATGCCACCGCAACGTGATTCGCCAGAGCTCCCAGCAGGAACATGTCCTCGGCCGCAAAGAAATCTGCATGTGCACTATCCGCGTTGATGACTCCGACCACTCTGCCGTTCGACGTAATCGGTACACACAACACCGACCCAAGCTTTCTGCCGGTGAAGGATTCAAGGAAGTATGGATCGCGAGTTGTATCCGCACAGTAGTACGGTTTCATGTTAAGTACAGCACGGCCCGCAATACCTTCACCGACCGAGAGTTTGCGATGCGGCTTCTCCGGAACAAACTTTCCCTGGACCATCCATGCTTTGATTTCCAGACCGTTATCATTCGGATCCACGATCATTATGGATCCCTCATCAGTCCGAACAGCTCGCAACGCTTCACGGAGTGTCACCTGTATGATGTCTTCAAAGCTAAATGACGAAGTCAGTTTCGAGTTGGCGTTATATAGTATTTCCAGTTGACGGAAACTATTTCTACTCCTCTCAAACACGTCGGCGTTGGTGATGGCGATCGCCGCATGTGCCGCAAGCAAGCTCAACAATTCGGCGTCTCGCTCATTGAATACTCGTCGTTCCTGATCGTCCGTGACGTAAAGAACTCCTATGGTTCCGCTCGCGGACCTCAAGGGGACCTCCACAACCGCTCGAAACAGATCGGGATCGTAGATTCCCACACGGCCGTGCCATGTTGAGTAGTTGTCCACTATCATCGCTTCACCGGACTTCAGCACCATTCCCGCCATGCCTTCATCATCTCTTATCGTCCGTCCGGCTAGGCTGGGGTTCGGCCCATAGTCTGCGACTATGGTCATCTCTGAAAGCGCTTCATTATGTAAATAAATACCGCCACCCCGAGCATTCAACAGTTCGACCGCTCGTTTGACGATGATATTAAGAAGAGGAGTGCGATCCAGCTGAGACGCAATGTCCAGAGCATTTCGTTGGAGTGCCTCGAGTTCTTGTTGTTCCAACCGCCGCAGCTTCTTGACTGATTGGAAGAGCACGTTGAAGAACAACGCCAGCAGGATCAGAATCAAACAGTTGAGGCCTACCGACGTCGCGGTGATCCGTTTCGCGCCGTCAACACTTGCCATCGACAGCAAGCAGTAAACGGTTATCTCTAAGGTGATAACGGCAATTACGACTTTTGGACCAAAATAGAGAATTGCCTGAAATATAGGAATCGCGAAGAAGATCCAAAAAATGTCGCGCCCAGCGACAAACACCAACGCCGCGATGGTGGCAGTATTGGCAAGTATTCGTAAGATCCTGAACCACGGCAGATCATAAAGGTGGCTGAGTTTTCGCGACGTCAGTTCAAGGATCAGCGTGTACACGCCGTACCCGAGGAGAATGTAGATTATGTATGTGATGTTCGCGCCGGGCTGATGCTCACGCACATGGACGAATGTCAGCAGACCAACCGAGAGAATGAATAGCCACGAGACGTGAGTAAGAAACCTTAACGCCAGTTTCGATATCCCTTTTACTGACAGGGATCGCAACACGCCGGCTGCACCGACATTCGGTCGTTGACTGTTCGAGGTGAGAAACTCCAGGAATGTTCGCACGTTGGTTTGTTATGGGATCGCGAGGTAAGGCATGGCCCGCGTTCGCTGTGCCTGGTTCGGGTGAGATTTTAGTTGAAAATCGCGTTTTAGGGAACAATTTCGTGTGCTTTCCGACGCTCGGCCAGTCCTGAGTTGAACCCGGGTCCTCGGCCGCCGCATCTGCTCAACGACACACTTCAACCGGTCGAGCCTCGGAAAAATTTTCGAGCGGGCCTTTTCTTATTTACCTTTCTCGGTCACAATCACGCGTATCAAGATATGAAGGCCGCTGTCTGGATCAAGCGACTCGGATTTTGGGGTTTCCTCTTCTTCCTCGTGAAGGGACTGCTCTGGTTGATCGTCCCGACACTGGTTGCGCTGTGGGCGACCAACTGATCGATTAATAAATCACGCTGTTCGCCAGCGCCGCTTCTTTCAGCTTCGGATTCTCCACCCACGACTTCGCCGAAACAAACGAAACCTTATCGTAGACCAGCACAATCGTCCCCAGCGGCAATATTTTGCTTACCTCGGCCGCGGCAAACACCGGGATCCGAATGCAGCCATGACTCGCCGGCACATTCGGCACGCTGGTGTACCCGTGAATCGCGATACCGCCGCTGATGTAATTCGCGTAGTACATCCCTGGGAACAGCTTGTCCCAGCCAACGCCTTTATCATAAATAACGAAACGACCCCGCGGCGTGTACGCGATGCTCTCCTGCCCGTCGTAAAAGAACGGCTTATCGGTGCCCGTCGAAACCGGCAGTACCCGCACGCCGCCTTTCGCGTCAAAGATCATCAGGACCTGCCGATCGACGTCGACTTCGACATGCTCGTAGTAGCCATCGCGCGGCAACGGCTTCGCACCGTTCCGAATCGCTTGAATCTCGTCGGCAGTCAACTCGCCGGTCACTGGCCGTTGCTCGTATTTCTGAAACGCAATCAAAGCGAAACGAGTCGCCGGATCGAACACGCCGTCAACGGGCCCGGTCCAATAACCAAGCTCCGCGAGCGATCGTTCTGCGTCGCGTGTCTCGGCTCGCGTCAGCAGACGCTTCCTGTTCTGCGCCTTAGCAGCGGTTGCAGTCACAATCAGCAGCAAACACACCGTGACGATCAGTCTCATCACTAGTCGAGTCATCAACCCAGTAACTTCAACAACCTTTCATAATCCACCGGCTTCACCAGATGACCATCAAACCCGGCTTCTTCTGACTTGCGTCGATCATCCTCCTGGCCCCACCCCGTCAGCGCGATCACGAGGATGTCCTTGCCCCACGGCTGCGCTCGCACTCGCCTGCAGACCTCGTGCCCGTCGAGCTTCGGCAGACCAATGTCCAGCAATACGACCTCGGGCCGGTGCTTTTCTATCGCCTCGACCGCTTCAATCCCGTCATGGGCCATGTACGTCTGGTTGCCCGTGATCTCCAACAGCAGCGCCAGAGAATCAGCCGAATCCTTGTTGTCGTCGACAATCAGTATCCGGCGTTGGGGAAACTCGGCCGGCGTGTCGGTTGCCGGCGCCGAGAGCTCCGCCCGCTTTTGCAGGATCGGCAGACGCACGACGAACTCGCTTCCTTGTCCCTCGCCACGGCTTTTCGCTTCGATCGATCCGCCGTGCATCTCCGCCAGTCGTTTCACCAACGTCAACCCGATGCCGAGTCCACCCTGCGACTGCTCGGCCGTCCGATCGACCTGCGTAAACATATCAAAAATGCTGCTCAACTTGTCCGCCGGAATTCCGGCGCCGTTATCGCTGACGGTCACCAACAACTCCTCGCCGTCGCGTTTTGCACTCAGCCCGATCCGTCCGTTCGGTCTCGTGTAGCGACAACTATTGTTGAGCAGGTTGCCAAAAAGTTGGGCCAACCGCGCCCGATCCGCGTTCAGGTAGGTTGGCTCCGCTGGCAGGTCGATCGTAAGGTTGTGACCCTCGGCATCGATCAGCGGCCGCGCCACTTCAACCGCCTGTTGAATCACCGACGACAACTCAACCTCGCTGCGACGCAACTCGAGCCGATCGTGAGTGATGCGATTCAGATCCATCAGATCGTCAACCAGCCGGACCATCTGCGCCAACTGTCGCTCGATCGTGTCGTGCGCTCGCTTCAGTGTCTCACTGTCTCCATTTGCGCGTTTGACGACCTGGAGCATGTTGCTCAGCGGCGCCAGCGGATTTCTGAGCTCGTGCGCCAGCGTCGCAAGAAACTCGTTCTTGCGCCGATCATTTTCAGACAGGTCCGCCGCCAATCGTCGCAGGTCCTCCTCGAGGCGCATTCGATCCGTGATGTCGCGCACGATCTTCGACGCGCCAATAACCTTGCCAGAGTCGTCGTTGATGGGCGAGATGGTTAACGAAACGAAGATGCGTTGACCGTCGCTGCGTATCCGCTCTGTTTCGTACTGCTCGATCCGGTGTCCTGCTTTCAACTTCGCGATGATCTCGTCCTCTTCGTCTATGCGTTCGGCCGGGATGACGAGCGAGATGTGACGGCCGATGGCCTGTTCCGCGGTATAACCGAAAAGCCGTTCGGCGGCAGCATTCCAACTCTGAATTATGCCGTCGAGTGATTTGCCGATGATCGCGTCGTTTGACGATTCGACGATCGACGCCAGTAGTCGCGCTGTCAGCAGTTGGTTTGCTTTTTCCTGTTCGACCAGACGCTGCACGGTGACGTCGCGAAAGATCAGCACACAACCCGACACGCGTCCCAGTTCGTCGCGAATCGGTGCGGCACTGTCATCAATCGGACATTCATTGCCGTCTTTCTTGAGCAGCACCGTGTGGTTCGCCAGGCCGACGACGATGCCTTCACGCAACGCCCTCAGCGCTGGATTCTCGACAGGTTTTCGTGTTACCTCGTTGACGATTCGAAACACGCTCTCGAGCGGCTGGCCGAGCGCCTCCGCGTGTGACCAACCCGTCAACGATTCCGCGATGCCGTTGATGTAGGTGATCCGCCCGTCGATATCCGTGGTGATAACTGCATCGCCGATGCTTCGCAGTGTGACTCTGAAGACCTCTCGGCTTTCAGTCGTTCGCGTCTGCGCCACGCGCGCTGCTTCGCCGAACACGATGATCAGCGCGCAAGTGAAGAGATAAGCCACCAGCCCGACCTGGTTTGAAACGTCAGCTATGTCGAAACTTCCGCGCGGCTGGATGAACAGGTAGTGACACGCTCCGTAACCCAGCAGTGCGACCGGAATCGCCAGGCGATAGCCGCCCAGCCACACCGCTGCCGCTACCGCTCCAAAGAGCGTGACTAGCGGCAACGCGTCGCCCATGAGCGGGTCCAACGCCCAACGCAGTAGTACCGCCAGCACGAGTGCAAGGAGGCCAAGCGCGTATGCCAAAAACGAATTGCGTACTTTTGCGTCCATGTATTAGCCTGTGACACCCCTGAGTGACACGCGTCCAAGATTATACCGCTCAGGGCCGTCAAAAAAACCACGGAGAAACTACCATGCCGCAGCGTCACCATGCAGCAGTTGTCCTTGTAATCATCGTTTTGATCGCTTCCGCCCGGGTGCTCGCGCAACAACCGAGCCCATCGCCGTCGCCATCAGTCGACGCCAACGATCCGATTGTCCGCATCAGGGAAGAGGGCTTGAAGCGCTCGCAAGTGATGCAGACGTTGAGTTACCTGACGGACGTGATCGGCCCGCGACTCACCGGATCGCCCAATATGAAGCGAGCGAACAACTGGACCCGCGATCAACTGACGAAGTGGGGATTGCAGAACGCTCATCTTGAAGAGTGGGGACCGTTCGGACGCGCCTGGGTGTTGAAGAGTTTTTACGCCGAGGTGGTCGAACCGCAGTCGATACCGTTGCTTGCCATTCCACTGGCGTGGTCACCGCCGGTCGAGGTTCCGCTCGCGGACGTCGTGTTTCTTGACGCAAAAGACGAAGCCGATCTCGCGCGCTTCAAGGGTCAACTCCGCGGCAAGATCGTCATGTTTGGGCCGGCGCGTGAGGTTGAGGCGCGCTTCGATCCGCGCGCCACTCGTTTGACCGACAAACAACTTCTCGAACTCGCTGATGCGGGCGATTCAAGCGACTCGGATTTTGCAGCGCGGGTGGCGAGTCCAAACCTACAGCAGCTAATCAAGAATCGGATCTTCTTTATCAAGCAGTTGCAGTTCTTGAGTCGCGAAGGCGTGGCGCTGATCGTTTCGCCAAGCAGAGGCGACGGCGGTTTGATTTTCGCTGAAGAAGCGTTAGTGCCGGCCGATCTCGACATGTCATCACCACTCGCGATGGTGCGCAGCATGTTTTTCGGGAACAAGTCCTACGACGTGAACGCCACATCGGTCGTGCCGCAGATTGTCGTTGCCGTCGATCAGTACAATCGTATGACAAGGATGATCAAAGCCGGCGAGAAGCTGCGCATGAAAGTGTCGCTCGTTTCGCAATTCTCGAAAGACTCGGTCATGGCCGCTAACACGGTCGCCGAGATTCCGGGGTCTGACAAAGCAGACGAGATCGTGATGATCGGGGGCCACATGGATTCGTGGCACTCAGGTACCGGTGCGACTGACAACGGTGCGGGAGTGGCCGCGGCGATGGAGGCAGTGCGCATCATTCAAGCGTTGGGCCTGAAGCCGCGACGCACGATTCGGATCGCCTTGTGGAGTGGTGAAGAGCAGGGCCTGCTTGGTTCAGAGGCCTACGTCGCGCAGCACTTTGGCGCGCCGGCCAACGAGTCGAAGGATGCGAGTTTTCTGCGTCTTGTTGAGGGCGGCAGTGCGAAGAAGATCAAACGTGGTCCTGAGTATGACAAACTCTCCGCGTACTACAACCTCGACAACGGCACCGGCAAG
>DATANW010000078.1:0-2348 GCA_036266055.1 Pyrinomonadaceae bacterium
TTCAATATCGGCCACAACATCGTGGCACGCGCGATCTTTGTGGGCTTGGAAAACGCCGTGAGAGAAATGCGGGAAGCGATTAGGGGAAGACAGTAACCACAAGAAGGCAGTAAACACAAAAGGCACAAAAGTCACAAAAAGCACAAAAGGATCTAATTCAGTTACCTCGCCTGTCTTCTCCCTCTTTGTGCCTTTTGTGTTTTTTGTGCCTTTTGTGGTTAACCCTCCTCGGTTACCGGGAGCCGGCGAGTTGTAACCGCACGACAGAACGTTCCAGTCTCACTCGCGCCATTTCGAAATCCTCTTCAGTTCCACTCCACTGATTAAGCTGTTTCTCGAGACGCTCACGCGACTGCTTCGCGCGCGCGGCATCGATCTCTTCCGGGCGCTCCGCGATTTCCGCGAGCACCGAAACGTGATCGTCACGAACCTCGACAAACCCGCCCGACACATGCAAGGGAAAACTCTTTCCGTCCTGCGTGTAGGTCAGCACTCCGGTTTGCAGTTGTGAAATTAGCGGCGTGTGACCAGGAAGAATTCCTAGCTCTCCACCAAAACCCGGGACCGTAACCATGTCCACAGACTCAGCCAGCACACGCCGCTCAGGAGTAACAACTTCGAGTTGTATCTTGTCTGCCATGACTTCGTTTTATTGCGCGATCGACTTCGCTTTCTCGATTGCTTCTTCAATCGTGCCGACCATGTAAAACGCCTGTTCCGGCAGATCATCGTGTTTGCCGTCAACCAGCTCGCGGAAGCCGCGCACGGTGTCTTCGAGTTTCACGTACTTCCCTTCCAGACCCGTGAACTGCGCCGCGACGAAGAACGGCTGCGAGAAGAATTTCTGAATCTTGCGCGCGCGCGACACGATCAGCTTGTCTTCGTCTGACAACTCATCGAGACCCAGGATAGCGATGATGTCCTGCAAGTCTTTGTAACGCTGCAACACGCGCTTCACGTCCTGCGCCGTGTCGTAGTGCTCCTTGCCGATGATGCGCGGATCGAGAATGCGTGACGAAGACGCGAGCGGATCGACCGCCGGGTAAATTCCGAGTTCGACGATCTGACGCGACAGAGCGGTAACGGCGTCGAGGTGCGCGAACGTGGTTGCCGGCGCGGGGTCGGTGTAGTCGTCCGCCGGAACGTAAACGGCCTGAATCGACGTAACTGATCCGGTCTTGGTCGACGTGATGCGCTCCTGCATTTCGCCCATCTCGGTCGCGAGGTTTGGTTGATAACCCACGGCGGAAGGCATGCGTCCGAGCAGTGCCGACACTTCCGAACCCGCTTGCGTGAAGCGGAAGATGTTGTCGATGAAGAGCAGCACGTCCATTCCCTGATCGCGGAAGTACTCGGCGACCGTGAGTCCCGATAGCGCAACGCGCAGACGTGCGCCGGGCGGCTCCGTCATCTGACCGTAAATCAACGCCACCTTCGACTGGCCGATGGCGTTCATGTCGACCTTGGTAAGATCGAATGCGCCAGTGTCGTGGAAGTTTTTATTGAACTGTTCGCCAAACTGAATAACCTGCGACTCGACCATTTCGCGCAACAGGTCGTTTCCTTCGCGCGTTCGCTCGCCGACGCCGGCAAACACCGAGAAACCCGAGCGCGCCTTCGCGATGTTGTTGATCAACTCCATCACGATAACGGTCTTGCCGACGCCCGCGCCGCCGAACAGGCCGATCTTGCCGCCGCGCAGGAACGGCTGAATCAGGTCGATGACCTTGATGCCGGTCTCGAACATCTGGAGTTCGGTCGACTGCTCCTCGAACGTTGGCGCGTGCCGATGAATCGGATAGCGCTTCTCGTGTTTGACAGGCCCGAGCGTGTCCACGGGCTCGCCGATCACGTTGAGCACGCGGCCGAGTGTTCCCTCGCCGACAGGCATCGTGATCGGTCCGCCGGTGTCGATCGCTTTCATGCCGCGCACCATGCCGTCGGTGGGCGTCATCGAGACGGTGCGAACGCGTCCTTCGCCGAGATGCTGTTGCACTTCCGCGATGACGTCGATCGGAGTGGGCACGTCGAAACCTTCGGAGACAACTCGCAGCGCCTGGTAAATCGGCGGCAGGTAACCTCCCTGAAACTCGACGTCGAGCACCGGGCCGATGATCTGAACGACTTTACCGACGTGATGCCCGTCGGCGCTGAGGTTTCCATTAGGCGTAGACATACTGTCTCTGAACTCCTCTTTTCACCTATAAAGGCGACGAAAACTGGAAGGATTAAAAGCCGCCTAAGATACCACACGCCGCGAATTTGCGCCAAATAGGTCCTATAGGCCCTATACGACCTATTATTCTCGAAACCCTACTTGTACTACCATCGTAGTACAATCCGAGAGA
>DATANW010000079.1:0-14136 GCA_036266055.1 Pyrinomonadaceae bacterium
GGCGTGATCTTTCAGGACGATACCCATCGCGCCGCGGCGGATCGCCCGGCGGTGAGCGTCGGGGTTCTGTACGCCGGTAAGAACAAGGACGCGGGATTGAGGACTGGCCTGGCAAAGCTCGGGCAGAAATGCGAGACCGTCGTCGTCACCGAGCAGCAGGTCGAGGATGATCACGTCCGGTTTTTCGCTGGACGCGCGTTCCAGTGCTTCGTCGCGATTGCCTGCCTGCGCGACAACGCGCATTCGTTGATCGTGTTCAATGAGCATGCGCAATCCGCTGCGGATCACAACATGATCGTCAATTATCATTATGTTGATCGGCGGCGCAGTCATAGTTTTTGAAGTGTTTTGAGAGGCAAGCATATTGTAGCTCTTACAAGGGAATTCCGACACTAACGACGGTGTAGTCTTTTTCGTCAACGTAAACCTGGGTCTCGCCCCCCAAAGCCGCTGCGCGCTCGGCGATGGAATGGGGACGGAAAGCGCGAACCCCGTCGTGCCCGTCCGGCCGCTCGACCTCGACAGGCGAACCCGCTCGCGGCCGGCTGTTTTTAATCTGCAACTGCAGCGAAGTTTCTTTGCACGAGATCTCGACGCGCGCGTCACGACAAAAAGCATGACGCCGCACGTTGCTGAGTCCTTCCGCGACGATCTGAAACAACTCCGCCGCCAAACGGTCGTTGACCTTCACTTTGCCGTGCGCTTCGACGTCGACGGCGATCCCAGTCACTAACGAGAACCGTTCTGCGTAACGCTCGATCGCGGGCAGCAGCACGTCCATTCGTTCTTCGCCGGCTTTGAGTCCCCAAACGAAACGTCGCAGCTCGGCGAGTTCGTGTCTGGTGAGCTCGAGTAGTTCCTGGACGTTCTCGCGAATCTGGAGGTTTCCCGCTTCGAGTTTCTGGTCTAACGCCGAAAGCCCGAACTGGATTCCGAGATAGGGCTGGATGACGCTGTCGTGAATGTCATGCGCGATGCGGCGTCGCTCAGTTTCCGCCGCGTCGGACGCAAGGTTGTCGATCAGCCGAATGTTCTCCATCACCGGCGTGACGTGGTCCATCAACTGCAACATGAACTCCATGTCCGGACCATCCATCTGCGTCGGACCATTGACGATGTAAAGACGTCCGACCGCCTGGTGACGATAGTAAACCGGAACGGACAAGTATCGTTGCGCCTCCAGCATTCCCGACAACTTATCGCCGGTGCCCGCTGGTGCTTCCGAAAAGACACGGGTCTTTACGTCGAACAATCGCGCATGTGATCCCTTGTTTTTGCGATAAATCACAGCCTGATCGAGAGAGGGAGAGAGAAACTGTGCGGCCGCTTCAGCACCGATCTCGGGTGGCGCGGAGCGGCTCGGATAGAGACCCCGGGCCACGCGATACATCTGGTAACTCTCAGCGTCGCCCGTTTTTCCGGGAATCACGAGCAGACACGCTTCGGCGTCGTAAAAATCACGGACGCTCTCGAGGATCGCCTTGATCGTGCGATCGATTCCGAAGCGGGGATTGGAGAAGACGGTCACGTCTTTCAAAAGTTTCAGACGGTTCTTGAGCTCGGTGTGATAACCGCCCCAACGCGCGATGATGTAGCCGAAGATCAGCAGACCAATCGGCGCGAGCAGCAGACGATTCAACGCGATGGGTCTGTTGCCGGGCGCGAGCACGACGACGATGGTGTAGAGCGCCGCGGAAGCGAGTGTCAGGCGAAGACCATCGGTGAGTCCCCAGGTAAACGAGGCCACGATGATCGAGAAGAAGAAGAAGTAATAGAAGTTGCTGGAAGTGCCGCTGGTGAAGGCGACGAGCGGCAAGTACCACAACAGATCGAGCCACGGAATGATCTTGTGCGCGACGATGGGGTTGCGGCGGACCGACAAGTGGTACACCAGCAAACCGTAAAGCGAGTAAAAGGCCAGCGTCAGGTGGATCGGCGTGGCCCATACTCGCGCTTCCATCGACTCGATCAGCACCACCAGCAGCGCCGACGTTCCCAACACGACGCGCATGCCGGCGATCAATCGCAGATCGATCCACTGCTCCGTCAACGGATTGATCCTCGGCGCTGGTTTTTGCGGAATAGTCGACACGGATCTCAAACGCTCGTTTTGTACAGTGCTTGCAGCTGGCGCCAGGTGCGTTCTGCCTCTTCACCGAAAAGAATTATTTCCGACTGGCGCTCGTCAAGATCCAAACCGAGCCGCGTCTTTACGTCGCCGGCGGCCGGGCGAAAGAGCGCGGCAGTGATGTGATCGACGTGAACCAGCATCGTTCCGCCCTCCGGGTGGACGAATTCGATGAATTTCATCTCATTACCTCACACAGAAGATGGCCGCCGGTTTTTCAGCGGCGGTTGGAGATTCTTGGTGATCTGTTTCCGATGTGGATGTGAGGGCCCGTTGCCACACCGGGCACGGCACCGCGAAAAGCCAGAAAGGGAATCGACTCGGTACGCAGAAATTCAATCAAGGCCCGGCCTTCGGCACTATCCGGATGAAGACCGACGTCCATCCCGTTGCGATGGTCCCAACCCCAGCGGGTGTGCAGATCCGATTGACCGAAGGCACTCAACGGCAGTGGCTTCTTAAACTTTGCGACGAAGAATTCTTCAACTTTGCCGGCGTCGGAGAGTTTCCACTTACCGGTGCCTTCGACGACGTCGTCAGCAGTAGTCTTTTCTTCGGCCGGCGGTTTTGGCCGCTCGATGCGGATGACGCGTTCGCGATCGAGAAACGTCGTGATGTTTCCGCGCTTGTACCAGTAGCCGTCGGATGCCTGGGTAATCTCGTCGACGAGCAGTGGACCATTCGCGAGAACGATGGTGATCTTTTCCGGCGTCGTCGTTTCAGGCGGAGTGGCCGTTTCCGTTTTAGTCTGTGCGTGAGCCGAGGTGACCGCGAGGGCCAGAGTCAGTGCGCACGCATAGAACACGGATGACACGTATCTTTAACTCTTCGGCGCGAAGTAGCCGACGCGCGTGTGCGGGCGGTAAGCAGGATTCGCTGTTTCCACCCGAACGCGGCGGAAACTTCCGTCGCGCGCTTTGTTGAGTGGCGTGAAATAGAGCGCGTATTGATGACGCAGTTCGTCCGCCACTTCCGCGTACGTGGATTCGAGCGCGTCAAAACTTTGCGGCTTGTAAAGACGACCGCCGGTGGCGCGGGCCAATTGAGCGAGATTTTCTTCACTCTGATCGAGAGCCTGCAAACCAAGTCGCAAGCGATCGATGTTTACCTGATTGAATCTGACTGACGCGTCAGTTCCGCCTAACAACGAGTCGAGCTGGGCCCGTTTTTCAGCGCGCGCAATCTCGGTGTTGCTGACGATATAAGCCGTCACTTGCGCCTTGATCATCGCTTGCAGCGCGGCTTCCAGTGTCGTGGTGCCCTGGCCGTTGTCGAGGCCGTCCGACAAAACGATCACGGCGCGCCGCGATTTTATTGACGGTCCGCCAAACTGTTCTTTCGACGCGAGCAGCAAAGCGTCGTTGAAGCGCGTGTACATGCCCGGCTCGATGCGATTCAACGCGCGCTGTAGTTGAAACCGGCTCTTGGTCCAATCCTGCAAAAGCTCGATGCGATCGTCGAACTTGATCAGGCTGATGCGATCGTCACTCGCGAGCTTGGCGGCAAAACCCTGCGCAGCGCGGCGAAAGTCGTCGAGATTGTTTGCTACTGACGAGGACGAGTCCACCATCAGGATCACGTCCACCGGCACCTGGCGCAGCGCGAGATCGCTCAGCGGTTGCAGCGTGTTGTCTTCGTAAACGCGAAAATCGTTGCGGGTGAGATCGTTGATCAGACGACCGCTGTCATCGCGCACTGTGACAGGAAACATCACTTCCGTGGTGTCGACGGAAACAACGTCGCCGGGACTCACTTCCTGCTCGGGTTGTTTCTTGAGCGTGGGAACGGGCGGCGGCGCGTCCATCTGTTCGAGCGCCGTACGCGGTTTCGGCGTCGGTTTCGGTTGCGACGCGCGCTGCGGAGTGGTTCGCTTTTTCTGCGCGTCGACGATTTGCAGATCGAGTAGTGATAACGAGACCGCTACCAGCAGAAACAAAAGCACGAGCGGTCGGGTTTTACCAGCTTGCCTTTTCATACGAATTAATTCCGGTGTAAACGCGAACTATTTGTCGTCGCCCATCGCTGCTTTCATCGCCGCGAGGACTTTGTCGCTGACGCGCCGACGCCGAAGTTCTTCGAGCTTGTTGGCGGCCAGGTCAAATTCCACCGGCGATTGTTCGATGCGACGAATGATGGTGCCTTCCGAGAATCCTGCTTCAACCAATTCAATGATTGAATCGTTAGTGAGGCTCTTAGTTTTTTCGAGTTTCGTAGAGGTTGGGGCGCCACCTGGTTCGGTTGGGGGTTTGATGATTTTGACTGTCGCGCTGCCGGTAGTAATCGTGTCAGTGTCGATCGCTGCGTTGCCCTGTCGCGATTTGCTGTGGCCCTTTACACCGGTGCCGGATCCGAAAATGTTCGTGCCGCCGTCTGCCGGGGCACTGCCGGCGGTTGAACCACCGTTGGTATTACCACTTTTCGGATCGAGGCCTTGCGTCATGAACTGCTCGTCGCCCCAGTTTTCATCATCGAGCATCATGTCCAAACCTTCCTGACGAGAGAGCATCGCCAGGATTACTTTTTCACTCACGCCGTTGCGCTTGAGCTCAATCATGCGCTCGGGAGTCAGATCGAAGTTTGGAATGCGTGAATTGATGATCGAGATGAGCGTTTTTTCTTTGAACCCGGCCTTGACGAGTTTGACGACGGCGGCGTTAGTGAGCGCTTGTTGCTGCGCTGACTGCTGCGTTTGCCCCAATGCGGCCAGCGACAGGATAAGAACGAGGGAGACTGAACAGATAATGCGTGCTGCGAATGAATTCATGCTGTCACCCCACTGTTTGTGCTTTGCGCTTGGTACTTTGTGCTTAGTACCTGGTGTTGCTCTTTCAAAGTACAAAGCACCAAGCACAAAGCTCTTAAGCAAGTTATCTCTGCGGAGCCGGCCCATCGTTTTCTTCCTGCGGCTTGCGACCGTCGATTCCATAACGCTTGCCGATCTTCTTCACGTATTCACGAGTTTCACGGTACGGGGGAACGTTGCGTCCGTATTTCATTACCGCGCCTTCCCCGGCATTATAACTCGCGAGCACCAGATCGACGCGCCCGCCGAACATCGTCATCAGCTCCTTCAAATAGCGAGTGCCGCCGGTGATGTTCTCGGCCGGATCGTAGGGCCGCCGAACACCAAGACGTCGCGCCGTCCCGGGCATCAACTGCATCAATCCCTGCGCGCCTTTTGGACTCCGAGCGAACTGTTTGAACTGCGATTCCTGCTCGATCACGCAAAAGACCAGGTAGGGGTCGACCCCGAACCGCGCCGCATTCATCTTTATTAAACTATCAATACGCGGATTTCCCGTAGTCCAGCCGTTTTCTTTCCAGGCCGTGCCTGACGCGGCTGCGACTACGGGCTGTTCTCGTTCGATACGGACGAAGTGGTCCCGCTCCAGAAACTTCTGCACATTTCCGCGCCGAAACCACGCTCCGTCGGCTGACTCGGTCACTTCGTCGACGCGCATCCGGGCGCCGCCTTCGAGGTAAATCCAGATCGCCAGCGGCGCGGGTTCAGCATCAGGCTTGGCCGCGACAGCGTCAGCGGAGGACGTCGCGGCTGGCGACGCCTTGGTGTTTGCGGCCGTGGTTTTTGCCGCCGGCGGCTCTTCTTTCTTCAGCGGGGTGAGTTTCTTAACTGCTCCGTCGAGTCGCTTGGAAATCCCGCCCTTGCGATACCAGATCTCATCGCCCTGTTTCCACACCTCGTCCACTTCGAACGAATAGCCGTCGGTCAGCGTGATGCGAACAGTTTGTTGAGCGGCGACGACTCCCGCCGACAGCCACAGCAAAACACAAAGAAGAAATAGTCGGCTCGATAACACGATTTCACTGAGACGAAGCCATCTCGAATCGCTGGTACTCCGGCGCGAACCCGTGCGCCGTACCGAAGTAATTGCCCCACGCCAAATCGATCAAATGAGTCGTCAGTTGTGGAGCGCGACCCTCGAAGATGCAAATGTCATTTACCTTGTTTAGCAGGTCGCGCGGCTCGCAACCCTTCATCACTCTTTTTTCCGCCACATACTTGTTCAGAATGTGATCGATGCACTGCTGATCGAGCTGAATCCCACGGTCAGCGGCAGTGCGTCTGAAGATCTGGATAAATGCGCCTGCCGTTGGTGGCTCAACGCGGGCACGATAACCCATGCGACGCAGAAACGCTTCGTCAACCAAATCCTTTTCTTCGAGATTCGTCGAGAAAATCACTAGCTGCTCGAACGGCACTTCGATCTTTTTACCATTGTGCAACGTCAGGAAATCCACGCGGCGCTCGAGCGGCAGGATCCAGCGGTTTAAGAGATCCTGCGGAGGCATGCGCTGACGGCCGAAGTCGTCGATCACCAGCGTGCCGCCGTTTGACTTGACCTGGAATGGCGCTTCGTAAAACTTTGCGGCGGTGGACCAGGCGAGGTCCGCGTTCTCGAGCGTCAGTTCGCCGCCGACGATGATCAGCGGACGTTCGATCTCGATCCAGCGGCGATCGTGTTCGAGCGCCGAATTACTTTCCGGCACGGGCCGGTGACAGTGCGCGTCGAAGATGCGGATGATCTGTCCGTCGATCTCGATCGAGTAGGGAATCCAGATGTTTCCAAAGAGCGCCTGGTTCATGCGTTCCGACACGGCCGTCTTGCCGGTGCCGGGAAGGCCCGTCAAAAACAGCGACGAGCGGGAATTGATAACGCAGCCGAGCGTTTGCAACAGCGAGTCGGGCAACACGAGATCGCGAAACGCGTGACGCACGCTCTCCATCGACGCCGGACGAAACGGCACTGCCTGAAGACGCATCATGTGAGCGTAGTCGGCAAGAGAAACGGGCGCTGGTCCAACATAGCCGTTCTGACTCTGCAACCGCGACAATCGTTCCCAGCCATGATCCAACATCGCATAGCGCGTTGCACCAACCGCGCTTTGCAGACGCATTTCGATCAATTTTTCACGATACAGGTGATAGAGCAACTCTTCCGTCAGCGCCTTTGGCAACTTGAGTCGGTCCGCAACTGACGCAGTACTGGGATCGGGAAGAGCAGCGACGTGTTTGAGTGTGAGGTCGCACAGAAACTGCTGTGCCACCCCAGTGTCTTCGAGCTCATCTAGTGCCGGCGGTCCAAGGCTTTCGATCTCTGCGCGCGTGAGTATGTTCAGATGCGGCATATCAATTCCTCGAGTTTAGTTTTGACAAGTCGGGTAGTTTTTGAACTCCGCGCCTCCGTAGTCGCACGTACCTCGACTACGGAGAGAGCGGGGTGACGCCGGAGTTATAACCCCGGCGTCGGGCTGACACGAACAACAACTGATTCCGAGCCGGTTTTATCGGACGGGAAACGCATCTTTCGCGCGAAGCGCAACGCAGTCGCTTCGTAGGTTTCCATTCCCGCTCGTCGCTCAGGCACTGACGCAAACGTGATCTTTCCGTTTTTGATCTCGAGCAACACGGTGATCGCCTGGGCGTTTGGATCTTCTTTCTTTTGGTTTTCCGCCGTGACCTTCGCCGCCTCGAAGTACTTGATAGCTTCGTCAGTGCGGCCGGCGAGTTGCAGCCTGTTCGCGATGCTTACACGGCCGTAGACTTCACCACCGGCGCGAACGAAATTTTCATACGCATCGTCGTACTTTCCGAGCTGCGATTGGGCCAAAGCGAGGTTGTTGAGAATGCGTTTGTCGTTCGGCGCGAGCCTGGAAGCTTTTGAAAGTCGCTCCAGAGCTTCTTTGTAGTCGCCGGTGATGTACAGAAGATAACCGTAGTTATTCAGGAACTGTGCGTTGTTCTTATCGAGTTTGATGGCGGCCTCAAACTCGCGCCTGGCCGAGTCGGGCATGCCTTTGTACTGGTAGGCCACGCCGAGCAGGCTATGGGCCTCTGCCAGTTTCTGATCCATCGTCGCGGCTTTCGAGAGTTCGGCTATCGCTTCGTTGAGGTGGCCTTTGTTTAGGTACGAACGGCCGCGCTCGAGATGAGTTGGCGCGTCAGCATCGTCCACCGCGATTTCACCGGCGGGTTTGTTAGCCACTATCGCGCCGTTTACTCGGGTGTTCGGCGCGCTCTCGAATTGCTTGACATCTTTTTCCGAGAGGCGATGAAACTTGTTGTCGTCCTTCTTCTTGCCGCCAAAGAGCCGGCCGATCGCTTTGAAGGGCGCCTTGAGCGCACGGACGAAAACATTTCCCTTGCCGTCTGTCTGAACATTGTCCTCGCCAGTATTCGTCTCAGCAGCATCGACCATCATGACTTCCTCGTCAGTCATCAGCATGCTGTTTGTTGCACGCCGCGGTTCGGCCATGATCACGAATAACGCCACTAACGACAGGACGATCATCATCCGCTTTATCATTTCGTGCCTCCTTACTTTAAGTTGAGCGCGTTACCAATGCCGCCGCCCAGCGTGTCGGAAATGTTGAGCAATGCCGGACCGAGAATCACGATGAACATCGTTGGGAACAGCAGCGCACCCAACGGAAGCAACAATTTGAAGGCTGCTTTTTGGGCTGCCTGTTCAGCGCGCTGCCGTCGCTTGGTGCGTAAACTGTCCGAGTAAACACGCACGGCGCGCGCGATCGAAGTGCCGAAGCGATCCGCCTGGATCAGCATGCCGACAAGACTGTTCAAGTCTTCGACGCCCGAACGATCGGCGAGATTACGCAACGCTTCGCTACGCTCGCGACCGACCCGGATCTCGAGGTTCGCCAGCTCGAATTCTTTGCTGATGTCCGGGTGAACGTCTTTTAGCTCTTCGCAAACTTTCAGCATCGCCGCGTTCAAACCGAGTCCCGCTTCCATCGTGATGACCATCAGGTCGAGCGCGTCGGCAAGGCCCCAGGTGATGCGCAACTGGCGGCTCGCCATCAAGCGGTTGAGTACGAACCGCGGCAGCACAAAGCCGATACAGAACGCGATGAGCACGGGCAGGGTCGCTTTGTTCAGCGGCCGTCCCAGGGCTACGAATGAGAGCGCCACCGAGGTGGGAAGTGCGGTCATCAACAGAACCTGCGACGCCCGGTAAACAGCCGGCGCCGAATGTGAACGAAAGCCGGCCTGCATCAATTGCTTTTGCAGCTTCTTCACGTTGGCCGCGGAGGGCGGTAACAGGCGGCTGATCGGATCCGCGATTCGCTCGGCGATGTTGGTTACAGCGCTGTGTTCGATCGTTTGCACCGTGCCACGCGGCTCGTCTAATTCCGCGAGACGGGTAGCCGTCGCGTTGGCGGGGCGAAACATCAGCCAGTAAATGGCCATCACTCCGAACGCGATACAGATGAATGTAGAGACTGATATCAGGAACATAGTTTCACCCGTCAAATCTTGATCTGCATGATCTTTCGAACCATCAACATGCCCAGCACCTGCATGATCGCCGCCGCCGCGAGGAACTTGTGTCCGCGCGGATCGCGCCACATCACTTCCATGTACTGTGGGTTCATCGCCGTCATGTAAGCGCCGAGACCGATTGGCAGCAGGCACAGCAGCCAGGCTGACCAGCGCGAGCTCAGCGTCAACGTCTTCAAGTCTTCCTGAATGCGGAACCGCTCACGGATCGTGTACGCGACCTTTTCCAGCAACTCGGAAAGGTTGCCGCCCGTTTCGCGCTGAATCAGGATCGCCGTGATGCACATGCGCAAATCGAGCAACGGCATGCGACGGACCAGGTTCTCCAGTGCCAGCTTCAGCGATAGACCAAGGTTCTGTTCGTCGTAGGTCTTGCGAAACTCACTGGCGATCGGTTCCGGCATTTCCGTCGCCACCATGTGCAGGGCTTCGGTGAAGGCGTGACCAGCCGACAATCCGCGGCTCATCAGATCGAGCGTATCGGGAAGCAGTTGCAGAAAACGGTTCATACGCTTCTTGCGTTTGCTCATCACGTGCAGGAAAGGAAATGATCCTGCCAGCAATCCGATGACTAATCTCAGCAGATACGACTGGCTCACCATCGACGTGGCCAGAAACGCCAGCACGCCGCCCGTTGCGGAAAACAGGAGCAGGCGCATCACGGTGACGTTCAGGTCGGCCTGGTCGATCCACCGTTTGATCGATGACGACATTTCGAGCTTAACGAGCGAACGGTTGAGCCACGGAATCTCACTCAACAGTTCTTCGCGCGCGAGTTGCACCTCGGCATCGGTCGAATGGGACGAGGAGCGAATAGCGTCCGCCAGTCGCTCATTCAAAAGCTGCCGTCTCTTGTCCGAGCTACGCGACGTAAAGAGATAGAACGCGTAGGTCAAAAACAGGCAGGCGACAAAAACCAGAAAAGGAATGAGAAACATTACGCGTGAACCTCCTCGAAGAACGACCGCGGCAACTGCAGGCCGTAAACCTTGAGTCTTTCGGCGAAACGCGGCCGGACGCCGGTAGGCTTAAACCTGCCGATCACGCGTCCGTCCTTGTCGATGCCCTTGCGTTCGTAGGTGAACACTTCCTGCATCGTGATTGTGTCGCCTTCCATGCCGGTGATTTCGGAGATCGACGTGACCCGGCGCGTGCCGTCACTGAGACGCGCAACCTGGATCACCATGTTGATGGCGGAAGCGATCTGCTGCCGCATCGCGCGATCTGACAGTCGCATGCCGGTCATCTGAATCATGGTTTCGATTCGCGACAACGCATCTCGCGAACTGTTCGCGTGGATCGTCGTCAGCGAACCGTCGTGACCGGTGTTCATGGCCTGCAGCATGTCGATGGCTTCGCCGCCGCGGACCTCACCGATCACGATGCGATCGGGACGCATGCGCAGGGCGTTGCGAACGAGGTCGCGCTGTGTTACTTCGCCTTTGCCTTCGATATTCGGCGGACGAGTTTCGAGCCGGACGACGTGCGGCTGCTGCAGTTGCAATTCGGCCGAGTCTTCGATGGTGACGATGCGTTCGCTTTCCGGGATGTAAGCGGAGAGCGCGTTGAGCAGCGTCGTCTTACCGGCGCCGGTACCACCTGAGATCAAAACGTTCAGACGCGAGTTGACACACATGTCGAACATCGAAGCCATGTCGGCCGTCAGCGCCTGGTTTTCGATCAGACGCGGCATGCGCAGCGGCTCGGCGCCGAAACGGCGAATGGAAAGCACTGGACCATCGAGTGAGAGCGGCGGAATGATCGCGTTCACACGCGAGCCGTCTTTCAAACGAGCATCGACCATCGGCGACGATTCGTCGATGCGGCGGCCGACTGACGAAACGATGCGTTCAATAACGCGCATCAGATGTTCGTTGTCTTTGAACTCGATATTAGTGCGTTCGAGCTTGCCGCGTCGCTCGATGTAGATGTTGTAAGGCGAGTTGACGAGAATATCGGAGATCGTCGTATCGGCGAGCAATTGCTCGAGTGGTCCAAGACCAAACAGCTCGTGTCTTACTTCATGAATCAGCCGCTCACGCTCGATCGCGGACAGCGGCGTGTCTTCCTGCGCCAGGAGACTGCTGGCGAGCCGCGCGACTTCCTCATGGAGTTGCTCCGGCTCGAGCATGGCTAGCTTGGTCAAGTCCATGCGGTTGATAAGCATGCGGTGGAGCCGCGCCTTCATGTCCTGGAAACCTTGCTGATTGCTGATAGCATCATCAGCCAAGGGTGCGGTCAGGCCGCCTTCACGAACTAATCTTTCACGTAGTGCCATTTGTTATTTCCCCAGAGAATATTTAAAAATTGCTGCTTATTGAGCTTCGCCAAGGTTGGCGCGGTCGAGCGCCGCCGTCAGTCCGAAGTCGTCTACTTGTGGTGTTTGTCGTCGAAAAATGGAGTTGAAGGAACGCTTGCTCTCGGCCGCGGGTCCTTGTTCGACTTTGCCCTCGAACAGTTTCGAGGCCATCTGTCGCAGGTCGGCGGTCGCTTTGGAAGCCGGCGCCGACAGCACCATCGGTTGGCCCAGGTTGATTGAGTTGACGGCCGCGCGATAGTCGCTCTGAATAAAACCGACGACGCGTTCGCCAAGGAAACCTTCGACCTGCCGTTGATCGAGTTCGACGTTCTTGCTCCACCGGTTCACGATCAAGCGAATCTTCTTGCGCGGGTAACCAAGCCGGTCGAATATTTCGAGTGCGCGGCGGGTACTGCGAATCGCGTGAATCTCCAGCGTCAACACAACGAGAATCTGGTCGCAGTTATCGAGCGCGGAGATCGTGACCGCGTCGAAGTTATGTGGCGTGTCGACGATCACCGTTTCGAAGCGTTGCCGCAGCAGTTCCATCACTTCGTAGATGTGCTTGGGCTCGATGTCTTCCGCGCTCTCGGCTTTCGTCGGCGCCGCCAGCAAGGAGACGTTCGTAGAATGGTGTGTCAGGTAACTCGCGAGCAGCGCATCGTCGAGACGATCGCGGTTTTCAACTACATCAGCCAGTGAAAACTTCGGCCGCACGCCTAACATCAATTCGAGATCGCCTGATTGCAGGTTGAGATCGACCAGCACTGTCGGCGAGCTCTGGACCATCGCCAGGTTAGTGGCAATCAACGAACAACCACAGCCACCCTTGCTGGAGAAGACCGCGATCGCTTTGCCGCGCGTTTTGGGCTCCTCCGCGGCATTTTGCGTGCAGAAATCTATGGTCCGCTCGAGGACCGTGTTCAGCTCCTCCTCGCTTATCGGGAGACGAATAAAGTCGCGGGCGCCGGCGCGCAGACTGTGGAGAATCAGATCGGGCGAAGACTCACGCGAAGCACAAATGACGGCGGTGTTTGGACAATCCGACGCCATTCGCTGCACGAGTTTCAGGGCGGGTTCGCCCATGTGGCCCAGATTGATAACCACGGCGGAAGGCCGCAGCCGCATCGTTTCCGTAAAGACTTGCTCGGCATCATCGCTGGTCATCAGCACGCTCACGCCGGCATGTCCGCCAAAGGCGCGATTCATGTCACGTCCTTCAGCGACGTCTTTCGAAAGCAGTAAAACTGTAAGATTTCTTTTCATGTAAAAGTCTTCCCTCGGCTCTGCTCACCTGATACACAAACAAGCTACGGCGCAGTGATGTCCTTTGGAATCTCACCTGCGCACTCAGCTGATAAAGTTGTTGAGTAATCGCCCATCGGAATGGGACGGGCAATCACCGGAATCGTGAGATTGAACGAATAACCCGTGATCTTGACGGTAGCGGTGCCCAGGTTCGACCCGAACGAAGTCGGCTCGGTATCGGGATCGCCGTCAGTGTCCTCGCCTTCGTAGGTCACATCGACCATGTCTGTCGTTAGACCAGCAATCAGTGGAGGACTGGTGGGATTACCCTTTGAGTCGAAAGTCCCATTCACCCCATAGACAACCTGGTTCTTTACGGCCAGGGCGTCCGTCTTCGGATGCAGTACCGCGTAACGCGCACCTCTACGCGTCGCATCCGCCAGCGCATTGTGCGTGAAGAGCATCCGTCCAAACTCGATGATCGAGAAGATCATGACGAAAAAGAACAGCGCAACCGTGGCAAACTCTGCGACGGTAGTGCCGCGTTCGTTATGTCTGCTGTTGCGGATGTGCTTCATAGTGGCTCCAATCAAGGCCTCATCCTTCTTCACCACCGCCGGCGTCGGTCCACATGTAATACATCGTCGTGCTCGGCCTGATAGGCAGGGCTAACGAGAACGTGTTGTTACCCAGCAGAGCGGCGAGATTGAACAACGGTTGAAAGGTGTAGTTCTGAATGCTGACCGTGACGGTGATCGGATTGCCTGCGCCACCAGGCGCAAACTCGGTCGCGACGTTGATGTTTGTGGTACTCAGTCCAGCTACGAGGGGATTAGTACCGGTGCAATCAATCTTTCCGCAGACCGCTACGTTTTTCGCGCGCGCTTCAGTCTCGGCATCGAAAGCAACTCTCGACAGATAGCGCGCGGATGCGCGAGTCGATTTTGCGAGGGTCGCATAGTTTTGAAAGTACCGGCCCAATTCGAAAACGGCTGCGACCATGACGATCAGGAACGGAACGAGTATCGCCAGTTCGGCGAGTGTTCCGCCCGTCTCGTTTTCCGCGAGATGCCGTGCCCGTTTGGTTATGCGAAGTTGTTTCATGGTCCTACCTCACTCACCGGTAGAGAACCGGAACTACCA
>DATANW010000080.1:0-2961 GCA_036266055.1 Pyrinomonadaceae bacterium
ATGCCTTCGCGTCGCGCAAAATCGATCAACGCATCCGCGACGCGATGGGCCTTGAGTTTGACCACCCTCGCTCCCAACTCCTGCGCAAAACCAATATGCTCCTGGAGCGCCGCGTAGTCCTCCGGCTTGATCCGCCCCATCTCCTCGCGCGGTGTTTCGACGTACACGGCATACCAGTCAGACGCGAGCCGTCCGGCAATGCGTGAACCTGTGCGGAGCAACTTCTTCGCGCCGCCGCGCGAAGCCATCGCTACCATCACCTTCTCGGGAATGACCGCTTGCTCCAATCCTTCTTGCCGCCGATAGTCGCGGGCTTTCACCTCCTGGTCCTGGGCCACCTGGCGCAACGCCAGTTCCCGCAGCGCGGACAAGTTTCCTTTGCGAAAGAAGTTGTTGAGCGACTGTTCGATCTTCTCGACGCCGTAGATCTTTCCCTGCCGCAGTCGCGTGCGCAGCGTTTCGACTGAAACGTCGACGTTGACGACTTCGTCAGCACGACGGAAAAAGTGGTCGGGCACAGTCTCGCGCACGCGTACACCCGTCGTGCGAGCGACGACGTCATTCAGCGATTCGATATGCTGGATGTTGACGGCGGTGATTACTGAAATACCGCGATTGAGGAGTTCGAGCACGTCTTCGTAACGCTTGCGGTTCCGCGATCCAGGGACGTCGGTGTGGGCCAATTCGTCGACAATCGCTACTTCCGGCTGACGAGCGATCACTGCATCGAGATCCATCTCCTCGAGCGTCACATCGCGGTACTCGATCTCACGCATCGGCACGCGCTCGAGTCCTTCCGCTAAAGCAGCCGTCTCAAACCGGCCGTGCGTTTCGAGGACCGCGATCACGATGTCGACGTCCTGACGTTTCAGAGCGTGCGCGTCTTCGAGCATTTGCCACGTTTTGCCGACGCCGGGCGCCGCGCCAATGTAGACGCGCAGCGTGGCCTTGTCGCTCTCTCGCAGTTTCGCGAGCAAGGCTTCCGGGGAGGGTTTTTTCAGTGCAGCTGCCATTTGTCTTCCAACGTTACGACCCGCTCACGATTGCCCGAGCAGGCATCGGCCTCCTGTTGTCCAAATCGAGATTGAGTTCGAGCACGTTGACGCGCGGCTCACCCAGAAACCCCAATTGACGACCTTCCGTGTGCGCGCTAACGATGCTTCGCAATTCCAATTCGCTCAGTCCGCGCTCACTTGCCACGCGCGGTATCTGAAACTCAGCGGCAGCAGGCGAGATGTGGGGATCGAGTCCCGACGCGGACGTCGTGACCAGATCGATCGGCACCGGTGTACCCGGATTCTCTGCTTGCAACCTCGCGACATCCGTGTTTACCCGATCGATCAACTTCCGGTTCGTTGGTCCAAGGTTCGAACCTGATGACGCGCCGGCGTCGTAGCCGTTGGCGCCTGCCGCCGACGGACGCGAATGAAAATATCCGGGTGACGAAAACGGCTGGCCGATCAGTCGCGAACCGATGACTGCTCCATCCGCTCTTCTGATCAGTTGCCCGTTTGCTTTGTCGGGAAAGATCACTTGCGCAAGACCCGTAACCACTAACGGATAAACCAGGCCGAGCAACACTGTCGTAACGATCGTCATTAGCACCGCGGTCAATAAGTTCTTCTTCATACTCAAGCCAACCCAACTGCATGAATGATCACGTCGATGATCTTGATTCCGATAAAAGGAACGATGACGCCGCCAAGTCCATAGACCAGTAGATTGCGGCGCAATAAGGCGGCAGCGCTCATGGGGCGGTACTTCACGCCCCGCAGCGCCAGCGGTATCAGGGCGATGATGATCAGAGCGTTGAAGATCACGGCCGAGAGAATCGCCGACTGTGGCGTGCGCAATCCCATGATGTTGAGCGCGTTCAGGACCGGGAAAGCGGCGGCGAACATCGCCGGAATAATCGCGAAGTACTTCGCCACATCGTTGGCGATCGAAAAAGTCGTCAGCGCCCCACGGGTCATCAACAACTGCTTTCCGATCTCGACGATCTCGATCAACTTGGTCGGATTCGAATCCAGGTCGACCATGTTCCCCGCTTCTTTCGCGGCCTGCGTACCGGTGTTCATCGCAACGCCAACGTCAGCCTGGGCCAACGCGGGCGCATCGTTGGTCCCGTCGCCAGTCATCGCGACCAGCTTGCCGCCTTCCTGCTCGCGTTTGATCAGCGCCATCTTGTCTTCGGGTGTTGCTTCGGCGAGAAAGTCGTCGACGCCTGCTTCACGCGCAATCGTCGCCGCCGTCAACGGGTTATCACCAGTGATCATGACGGTCTTGATACCCATTTGGCGCATCTGACTGAAGCGTTCGATCATTCCGCCTTTAATGACGTCTTTCAGATGAATCACACCCAATGCGACTCGATCTTCGGCAACGACCAACGGCGTGCCGCCTGATTTCGAAATGGTTTGCACGATGCCGTCCAACTCCCGCGGCGTTCTTTTTCCAAGACCGTTGAGATACTTGTCGATCGCGTCGGCAGCGCCCTTGCGCACCTCGCGTCCGTCGTAGTCGATTCCCGACATGCGTGTTTGCGCAGTGAATGGAATGAAGTGCGCCTCGTGCGGCTTCAACTCTCGCCCGCGCAGTCCATATTTTTCTTTAGCGAGGACGACGATCGATCGGCCTTCGGGAGTTTCATCGGCGAGCGACGACAACTGCGCGGCTTCCGCCAACTCCGTCTCGTCAACGCCGGGCAGCGGAATGAATGCGGCCGCCTGACGATTGCCCAACGTGATCGTTCCCGTCTTGTCGAGCAGCAGAGTGTTGACGTCGCCCGCCGCTTCGACGGCGCGTCCCGACATTGCTAACACGTTATGTTGAATCAAGCGGTCCATGCCCGCGATGCCGATCGCCGAGAGCAGACCACCGATAGTCGTCGGGATCAGGCAAACGAGCAGCGATACGAGCACGAAAATTGTTTGCGGCGCGGTGGAGTAGATGGCGAACGGT
>DATANW010000081.1:0-1524 GCA_036266055.1 Pyrinomonadaceae bacterium
CGAGAGAAGCTCGTTTAGTGTTATTCGTTGACCGTTCGCCACGTTGATGACGTGGCCGGAAGCTCCCGGCGCCGACGCGGCGCTGAGATTGGCGCCAACCACGTTGTCGATGTAAGTGAAATCGCGCGACTGTTCCCCGTCGCCGTAGATTACCGGACGCTCATCGTTCAACAAGCAGCTCACGAATCGCGAAACCACACCTGAATACTGCGAACCCGGATCCTGCCGTGGTCCAAACACATTGAAGTAACGCAACGAGACCGTCTCGAGTCCATAAACTCGCGTGAAAACTCGACAGTAGTACTCACCAACCAGTTTCGCTACCGCGTAAGGCGACAGCGGATCGGGCGCCATCTGTTCCACCTTTGGCAACGTCGGCTGATCGCCGTATGCGGAACTCGAGGCCGCATATACCACGCGTCTCACACCTGCATCTCTCGCCGCCAACAACAGCGAAAACGTACCGTCAACGGAAGCCACGTGCGTGTTTCGCGGAGCTTCAACAGAGCGCGGCACCGAAGGAATCGCCGCTTCGTGGAATATCAACTCGACATTCTCGAACGCCTTCGCCAACAGTTGTTCATCCGCCACGCTGCCTTCGATGAAATCGACGTCGCCGCCAATCTCGTCTAGGTTCTCGCGATGACCCGTGGACAGATCGTCAAGTATGCGAACACGCGCGCCGCTCGCCGACAATGCCGACGCTATATGCGAGCCGATAAAACCCGCGCCGCCCGTTACGAGTGCGATGCCTGACAGCGCCATTATCTTCCGACCCCCACGTACTCGAATCCCATCTCTCGCATGTCTTCCGGTTCGTAAATGTTTCGCAAGTCGGCGACCTTTGGCGACTTCATCAGATCACGTATGCGGATCAGGTCCAGTGCGCGAAACTGGTTCCACTCAGTAACGAAAACGAGCGCGTCTGCTTCCTTCACCGCCGCGTATTCGTCGTCCGCGTAAACGATCTCAGGCAGGATCTTCATCGCTTCCGACTTTGCGACGGGATCGTAGGCGCGCACTTTCGCGCCGTCGTCCATCAAATGCTTGATGATGCTGACGGCCGGCGCCTCGCGCATGTCGTCGGTTTCGGGTTTGAACGCGAGACCGAGCACGGCGATCGTCTTTCCTTTTAATGACCCGACAAGTTTGCGGATCTTAATCATCATCTGTTCGCCTTGTTGCTGGTTGACTTCAATCACCGCGTCGACGATGCGTGACGAGCTGTCGTAGTGACGCGCGACAGAAGCCAGTGCTCTCGTGTCTTTCGGGAAGCACGAACCGCCGAAGCCTGGGCCAGGATGCAGAAATTTGCTGCCGATGCGCTTATCCAT
The DNA here is from genome assembly GCA_036266055.1 of Pyrinomonadaceae bacterium. GTDB lineage: Bacteria > Acidobacteriota > Blastocatellia > Pyrinomonadales > Pyrinomonadaceae > PSRF01. The sequence continues at coordinate 1,335 of DATANW010000081.1, forward strand.
GCCGATCGCGCGGGCGACGTCGTGCACGTCGCAACCGATCTTGTCGCAAAGGTTGGCGATCTCGTTGATGAACGAAACCTTCGTCGCGAGAAATGCATTCGCCGCGTACTTCGTGAGTTCGGCTGCCTCAAGGGACGTGATCACAAACGGCGCCTCGATCAGGTAAAGCGGACGATACAGATCTTTCATG
>DATANW010000082.1:0-8650 GCA_036266055.1 Pyrinomonadaceae bacterium
TGCTTTGCGCTCCGGCGGGCGTGAGCGCCGTGCGCACCATCTGGGCCGTCAACGACGGTGAGAAAGTTGAGCGAGACGATCTCAACAATCCAAACAAGGGTGCGAACTCAGCGTGGGATGGACGCAAAGTAAAAATCTTCGGCGCGCGCAACGAGATCGTTGCCTTCCAACTCATCATCGAAGCCGATCAGAACGGCATTGAGCGTTTAGCCGTCGCGCTTCCACAGTTAGTGCAAAAAGGAGGCAAGTCGAAGATCGTCTATACCGTGCCCGCGCTGGATCCGACCAATTACAGCGGCCGCCCGATTCAAATCTTTTCCGTCAACTACATGAACGTTGCGGTGCCGTCGCACGCCGAATGGGTCTACAAGGTCGGGTCACCGGCAGCGCCAAAAGATCCGACGGGTTGGAAGCCGGTCCAACTGATTCCCGAGAACGCGCGTGCCGGTCTCGGTGGATTTCCGCTTCGAGTTGCCGCCAATCAGAATCAAGCTGTGTGGATCGAGATCTACACCGCTCGAGAACTTCCTGCAGGCATTTACTCCGGGACCATCACGGTAAACGCTGACGGTCGAAATCAAACGATACCGATCGAGCTCGAGCTGTTTGACTTCACTCTCCCGGATCAAAACAGCATGCACGCGATGGTCTACTACGAGAGTTTGCAGCCCCGGCTATATCAGGGCCGCGATCTCGATTCGGAGTATCACCGCTTTGCGCATCACCAACGTGTCGAGCTGGTTCACGCTTACGACATCGATTCGGTATCCGCCGCTTTGGGCCGTTTCGATGGCACTGATTTCACGAAAGCAACAGGTTACGAAGGCCCAGGTCTGGGTGTCGGCAACCAGATCATTCCGCGAACGTTCTACGGTCCGGGCAAGACGTTCGACGAACGCGCCGCCGCCTGGCGCGAGTCCGATAGCTGGATGTCGTTCCTGCGCAATAAATTTCCAAACGCGATCACGTTTCTTTACCTGCCCGACGAACCGGGCCGCTCGCAATACAACTACATTCGTCAGCTCGCCGAGAACATTCATTCCAATCCCGGGCCCGGTAAGGCGTTGCCTCTCTTCGTCACCAAGCACTACGTGAAAGAGCTCGACGGAGCGATCGATATCTGGGACACAGGCCCGCTCGGTTACGACATCAAGCGCGCGAACGAAGAACGCGTACAGGGACGCAAGTACTGGATTTACAACGGTGGCCGTCCCGCGGCAGGCGCCATCGTGATTGACGCTCCGGCTACCGATCCGCGGGCAACGATGTGGGCGTGCTTCAAACACGGAGTCGATAATTATTTCTACTGGCATGGCGTGCACTGGCAGCACAACCGGCAGAAAGTCGGCGAGCGCAAACAGAACGTTTGGGCCAATCCGATCACGTTCGACAACCGCGGTCAGCCAAACAAGCCGGTCGACGATCAGGGTTACATAAATGGCGATGGAGTTTTGATTTATCCCGGCGAAGACAAGCTTCATCCGGAACAGGATCGCGGCATACCTGGTCCTGTCTCAACAGTTCAGCTCGCAAATCTCCGCCGTGGTCTACAAGACCATCAGTATTTGACCCTCGCGCGAAAGTTAAAGCTCGATGCTTTAGTTGACGACGTCCTCGCATCAGTGGTCCCCCGTGTTTTTTCCGACGCAGGACCAGCCGTCGGTTTTTCGGAGGCTGGAAATGATTATGAACGTGCTCGCTACAAACTCGCGCAAGCGATCGCGAAGCAGAGTGCGAAATAGGGAGAGAATCCATGAAACACCTCATAGCCACACTATTCCTGATCGCCGTTTGCGGCAGCAGTGCATTCGCGGCCACTTACCAAATCGGCCCAACTCGAACGTTGAAGAAACTGCAGGACGTGGCGCCGTTACTGCAGCCGGGCGACGTGGCGGAAGTCGACGGCAACGCCACCTATCCCGGCGATCTGATATTCACTGTTCCCGGCACCGCGGTAAACAAGATCACGATCAGAGGCATTCGTGTAAACGGACTGCGCCCGGTGATCTCCGGTGGCACGAACACGGTGGAGTTTCGTTTGTCGGACCACTACGTGTTCGAAGGCTTCGACGTCACCGGCGGCAGCTTCCGCGGGATTTATCATCACGCTCACGATATTACTTTGCGTGACTGCGTGGTCCATCATTGTCCGGCGCACGGAATTCTTGGTGCTGACACCGACTCAGGCTCGTTGTTGATGGAATACGTCGAGGTTCATCACTGCGGCAACGGCACCGGCCAACATCCGGTCTACATGGCCACCGACGAGTTCGCGCATCCGGGTTCGGTGTTTCGCATGCAGTATTGTTACCTGCACGATCAAAACGGCGGCAACAACATCAAGAGCCGGGCGGAGCGCAACGAAATCTATTACAACTGGGTTTCGGGCGGTTTCTACGGCGAGATCGAGCTGATCGGTCCGGATCCGCATGGCAACAAGAACGTTACAACCGATACCGCCCGCGAGGATTCTGATGTTGTCGGCAACGTTTTTCAGCACATCGCGACGCAGGGCACACGCATGGCGCGCGTCGGCGGCGACGGCACCGGACATACCGATGGACGTTATCGCTTTGTCAACAACACGTTCATCCTGCGACAGGGGCAGGTGAGTCCGGGCGTCGAGATCTTCGAAGGCATCGAGAGTCTCGAAATGCACAACAACGTATTCTTCCGCGTTGGCGGCGCGCCGATCGATAAGGTCGTGCTGGAGACTCGCGTACGTTGGGTCTCAGGTCGTGTAAGCACTGGTAGCAACAACTGGATTCCGACTGGATCCGCGCTGGTTCCCACTGCCTGGACCGGAACGATAACGGGAACGAATCCCGGTTTCACGGATATCGCGACGTTCGACGTGCGTCCGACTTCCACGAGTCCGCTCGTTAACACGGGCAATGGCGCTCCGCAGAGTCCCGCTGGACATCCGTTCATCAGTCCTTTATTCCCGCCGGCGTTTATTCCGCCGCTTCATGTCGCGCTTGCGGTCGGAACGGCGTCGGCGCGGCCCGTGTTTGGAGCGATTGACATCGGAGCATACGAGTTCACGCCCTGAGGCGTGTTGGGCAGAACAGGTTCTATGAAACTCGCCTTTTCAACGCTTGGGTGTCCTGACTGGGACCTGGCTGCGATCATCCGGGCCGCGCGACAGTTCGGTTACGACGGAATCGAACTGCGCGCGGTTGCCGGAAGTTTGGACTTGCTGAATCGGGCGGAGTTTGCAGCGTCGGAGCTCGCACGGACAAGAGCGTACTTTGATCAAGCGGGGATCGAGATCTGTTGTGTTGACACTTCGTGCACGTTTCATTCGCCAAACGGGAGCGAGCGAGCTACTCAAATCACGATCGCCCTGGCCCATGCTGAGATCGCAGCGAAACTCGGCGCTCCGTTGATTCGTGTTTTTCCTGACAAGATTCAAGCGGGCGCCCAACGCGACGAGACGCGCGATTGGATAGCAGAGTGTCTGCACGCAGTCGCGAAACGCATTCCGGATGAGGTTGACGTGGCGCTCGAGACGCATGGTGATTTCGCGAATGCTGAAGCCGCGGCGGAGATTGTGCAGCTCGCCGATCATCCGAAAGTAAAACTGATTTGGGACGTCGCAAACTCAGTTGCGGCAGGAGACACGATCGAGCACGCCGGGCGAGTGGTTCAACCTTATCTCGCTCATATTCACCTGCGTGATGCGAAGCCAGTCGTGGATTCGGAGCACTGGTTACCAGTGTTGGCAGGAAACGGCCGTGTATCTTTCGCTGGGGCGCTGGCGGCGATCAGGGAATTGCATTACGACGGCTACGTCAGTTTCGAATGGGAGAAGTATTGGCATCCGGAAATCGAAGCGCCGGAAGTTGCATTACCCGACTTCGTCAACGCGATTCGCAATTTGGTAGAGGAGCGAAGTGACACGACCGAATGTTCTGGTGTTGGCAAGTGATGTTTTGTTCCAACACTTCTTCAGCGCGGAGTCGATAGCGAAGCTCGACCAGGTAACGAGCTGGACGCGATCTGCGTTGCGCGAGGATTCGGCGGAGCTGCGTAACCAGATTGCCAACGCAGACGTGCTCGTGACGACGTGGCACTCTCCGTTTCTGACTCGTGAGATGCTAGGCGCGGAGCCGCGGATGAAGCTGATCGCGCACTGTGGAGGAGAAGTTAAGTCGCGGGTTGCGGATGAGATTTTCGCATTCGTGACCGTTACGAATGCGGCCGATCCGATGGCGCGTGGTGTCGCGGAAATGGCGGTGGCCTTGATGTTGTCGCTCGTGCGGCGAATTCCTGAGTACGCCACGGAAATGCGCGACGGCGTGATCAGGACCAATGAATACGTTAGCGAGGGTGAAAGACTGTTTGGCCGTCGCGTCGGGATCGTGGGGTTTGGTCGCATCGGGCGCGCTGTCGCAAAACTGTTGGCGCCGTTTGGAGTTGAGCTCCTGGTCAGCGATCCGTATGCGCATAGAGATGAGGTCGCTGCGTCCGGCGCGACGTTCGTCCAATTCGATGAGCTCGTGAGCGATTGTTCAGTCGTGGTTCTGTGCGCGGCATTGACGCCGGAAACGCGAGGCATGTTTGACGCGCGTCGTCTGGCGTTGCTGCGAGACGGCTCATACCTGATCAACGTTGCGCGCGGCGGATTGATCGATATGGTGGCGTTGTTGCAGGAGTTGCGGGACGGAAGAATCAATGCGGCACTCGACGTCACGGATCCGTTGGAGCCACTGCCGGCCGATCACGAATTGCGCCAGTTGCCAAACGTCACTCTTACTCCGCACATCGCTGCCGGCGGCATTGAAATGCGTCGTGAGATGGGTGTGGTCGCTGTTGAGGAGGTGGTGCGGTTTGCGAACGGACTCGCGCCGCTCAACCGTGTGACAACGGAAATGCTGGCGACAATGACATGAGTGATTCGATCGCGGTCAAGAGTGTCGTCCTGCATCGAGTGCGTGTGCCGTTTGTCGAGCCATTTCGCATCAGCAATGGCGTCGTGGCCGAGAAAGACGCGATCCTGATCGAGCTTGCGACGGCGGAGGGAGTTGTCGGTTGGGGAGAAGCGTCGCCGATGTCCGGATCGTTCTACTCAGGCGCGACGCCTGATAGTTCGTGGACAGCGCTCAGGGAACGGCTCGTCCCGGCTTTGTTGTCCTCGGGCCGAGTCGATCCGGCAACGTTCTTTGAAGCCTTGCGCGAACAGCCGGTGGATCAATTCGCCAAAGCGGGCATCGAAGGAGCCTTGTGGGAGGCGTTTGCCAACACTCGACAACGCGCCTTGTGTGAACTTTTTGGCATTGAACGACGCCCGGTACCGTCGGGTGTCGCGATCGGGATCTTCGGAACAGTTGACGAGTTGATTGAACGCGTTTACCGCTACGTCTCCGAAGGCTATCAACGCGTGAAGATCAAAATCCAGCCGGGCTGGGACATTGAGCCGGTTGCGGCTGTGCGCGCTCAGTTTGGGCAACTCTCTTTGATGGTCGATGCGAATGCCGCGTATTCGATCGACGACTTGAACGTGTTTCGCGAGCTCGATCGCTTTGACTTGCTGATGATCGAGCAGCCGCTCGCCGCAGAGGCGGTCGAACAGGCGGGCGAGCTTCAGTCGCATTTGACGACGTCGTTGTGCGCTGATGAATCCGCCGAGTCTTTGGCGGCGTTGGACCAGTTGATCGAGCACAAAGCAGCGCGAATCATAAATATAAAGGCGCAGCGCGTTGGCGGTCTGAGCGAAGCTTTGTTGATGCTGAAAGCGGCGTGCGCCGCCGGGCTTCGATGTTGGGTCGGCACGATGCCTGAGCTGGGAATCGCGTCAGCCCAGGCGCTGAATTTGGCGATGCACGGCGGGTTTTCGTTTCCGACTGATATCGAAGCATCGTCGCGTTGGTACGTCGGCGACATTGTCGAACCCGCGATCGCGATCGATCGGAGTGGCTTTATTCACGTGCCCGAAGGTTCAGGAACCGGATTCAAAGTAGACCGCGAAGGAGTCGAGCGCTACACAACGGCAGTGGAAAGATTCAGCTTATGAGACGTTTACTGTTGCCATTCATTTGTACGCTGTTATTCGTAAGCGCGGCGAACGCGCAGGCCGCGAAAGACACGTCGCGCGTTTGGGAGGCGCCGCTCGTCATCCCGACCTACGAACTGAATCCGCCGAATCCGTATCCCGCGTTGCTCGACTGGCAGCGGCGCAAATGGCGACCTGTTTATCCGTATGCATTCCAGGATTCGCTCGGCAGCGAGAAAACGAATAAGGCCTGGAAGGCAGTCTATCTCGAAAACGAATACCTGAAGGTGACCGTGCTCCCCGAGCTCGGCGGACACGTCTATCAGATCTTCGACAAGACGCTGAAGCGCGACATCATTTATTCCAACCCCGTGATGAAGTACGCGATGGTCGCGCTGCGCGGCGCGTGGGTTTCGGGGGGCATCGAGTGGAACTTCCCTGACGGCCATACGCTCACGACCGTCGCGCCGATCGATTACGTGACTCGCACCGAAGCTGACGGCAGTGCGGCGGTTGCGGTTGGCGACACTGAGCGCGTGCAGGGAATGCAGTGGCAAGTAATTCTGCGTTTACGACCGGGAACGCGCGTGCTCGAATCGGAAGTCACGCTGAATAACCGTCGCGCTGTACCGGGACGTTACTGGTACTGGTCCACGGCCGGCGCTCCCGCTGCGCCTGATCTACGTTTCAACTATCCTATGCGCGAAGCGTATCCGCACGCGTTCTGGCCCGTCTTCAAGTTTCCTGTCGAAAAGGGTGTCGACATTGGCCGGTTCAGTGAAGTACCAAACTTCCTCTCGCTGTTTGCGCGCGATTCCAAGCGTGACTATTTCGGGATCTATTACGAGCAGTCTGATTGGGGCGTGGTCCACGTTGCGGATCATCGCGAGCTGCCCGGCAAGAAGACGTGGACGTGGGGCACCGACGATAACGGCGACATCTGGATCGACAAGCTGACTGACGGCGCCGGGCAGTACGTTGAGTTTCAAGGCGGCCGTTTTGAGACTCAGATGGAGCATCAATTCATCGCGCCGCATCGCGTCGAACATTTTTTCGAGTACTGGTTTGGCGTGAACCAGATGGGCGGCGCGTGGAATGAAGCGACTCGCGACGCAGCCGTCAGGATCAATTTGCAGGGAAACCGGGCGAGTGTTTCAGTCGCTGCTAATCAACGATTCGAGCAAGCTGAGCTCAGTTTAGCGAGTGGCGAGAAACAGGTACACAGAGCGCGGGTGGATCTGGATCCGGCAAAGACTTATACGACAGCGATCGAGGTTCCGCGCGGGCCTTTAGTTTTGACGCTCAAGAGCAGAGACGGTCGTGTGTTGCTTCATTATGCGACGGATTCTCCGGTCGACAACAATCCCGATTTCAAAGCCGCCACGCGTCCGATTCCCGATCCGAGGAATCCCGCCAGCGCCGAACAGAGCTACGTTGAAGGGTTAGCGTTCGACAAGAAGAGTAAGGAACGCGAAGCGCGCGCCGCTTACGTCGAAGCTTTGAAACGCGATCCCGGTTTTGCGCCCGCGCACATCGCTCTCGGGCTGTCCTTTTATAGAAGCGGCGAGTACGAAGCCGCAAAGAAACATCTCGAAAGCGCGCTCGTGCGCAACAAAGATGCGGGCGACGCTCATTATTACCTCGCGCTCGTACAGCGTGCGTTGGGCCAGACGTCCGAAGCTGAAGATCACCTGCTGTGGCTGGTGCGCTCCGGTTACCGCGAGTCGCTCGCGCGTTACGTGCTGGGAGAGATCGCGTTGTCGAAAGGCGACACAAAGCTTGCGCTTGAGCATCTCGGACACGCGGTGATGCTCGATCCGCGCGATTTAAAGGCGCGCACGGTTTTAGCGGTCGCGGAACGTTTGGACGGAAACCTACAGTCGGCGCTCACACGGATCAACCAGGTGGTGAGCGAGTTGCCGATCGATTACTTCGCGCTTCGCGAACAGTATTTGATCAGCAAGGCTGCCGGTAATGCGGAAAACGAGAAGCTTGCGGCTGATCGACTGCGACATCTCTTGTCACGCGAGCCTGACGCAATACTCGAGCTCGCGTTTGACTACGTTGCTATCGGGCGGCATCGGGAAGCCATCGATGTTCTCGAAGAGGCGGTCAAGACTGGTCCATCCGGAATCCTGGCCGTGGATAAGACGCGCATTCACCCGATGCTGTATTACACGCTCGGCTATTTGTACGAAAACGCCGGCAACCGCGAGCGCGCACGGAATCAGTTTGCGCTCGGCATGAAAGGTGACGCGGCGTTTGTATTTCCGCATCGCGTGGAAGAGATCGACGTGCTGCGCGCCGCGCTCGCGGCTAACCCACATGATGGCCGCGCTGCGTACTACCTCGGCAACGTACTGGCCTCGAAGAACCGCGACAACGAAGCGCTCGCTGCGTGGCGTGAAGCCGTAAAACTCGATCCGGCAAACACGATCGCACAACGAAACTACGCTCGAGCCCTATGGCTCGTGTCGCAAGACAGAGACGAAGCGGCAGCTCAGTATGAGCGAGCCATCAACCTGTCGCCCACTGACTTTCGTCTTTACGTCGAGTTCGACAAGCTGCTGGCGGAGATGAGCGCGACTGAGCGTCGCATCAAGTTTTTGGAAGGTGCTCCGGCTGTGGTGATCGCCCAATCGCCGGTGGTGCAAT
>DATANW010000083.1:0-2806 GCA_036266055.1 Pyrinomonadaceae bacterium
ACGCGGGTGCGCGCCACATGACGCACTTCATGAACGCGATGGCGCCGCTGCATCATCGCGCTCCTGGTCCAATCGCGTGGGGATTGTCGCACGATGACGTCACAGTCGACGTGATCGCCGACGGCATCCACCTCGACCCGTTTATGCTGCGTTTACTGCTGAAAGTGAAAGGCGAACGTGGCATCAGCTTGATCAGTGATGCGATTGCCGCAGCCGGTAAGGGCGATGGCGATTATCGAATTTGGGGCGAGACGATCAGCGTCAAAGACGGTCGCACGAGTAATGCCGCGGGCAGCATCGCCGGATCGGTGATCACGATGCTCGACGCCGTGCGACTGCTGCATTCGCTCGATGTTTCATATGTTCAGTTGGCGCAGATGGCTGCCACGAATCCGGCTCGCTTGTTAGGCGTCGATCAGGAGTGTGGCGCGATCGAAGTCGGAAAACGCGCTGATCTCGTTGTGTTGGATAAGAACGGGAACGTGAAACTAACGCTGATTCGTGGAGACGTGGCCTTTAATGCGGGACTTCCTCCAATGTGAAATCCCGTGGGAGCTCTTAATCTCCATCGTCGTAAAACCCGGCGCGCGCGTACGACTCGTCCACGAGTTCGATTGGGTGACAGACCTGCACGTCCATTTGGGCCAACCTGGCGCCCGCGCCGATCTGCATCTGACAACCAGCGTTGCCGGTAACGACTATATCCGCTTCCGCGGCCTCGATGGCGTTGAGTTTTTCTTGCAGCACTTGCCCCGACAACTCCGGCTGGAGCAGGTTGTAAATCCCCGCCGCTCCGCAACATCGCTCGGCGCCGTCGAGCTCGCCGAAGTTCAGACCACTAATTCTGCGCAGCATCTTCAACGACGCGTCGCCGGCCTTTTGTCCGTACAACAAGTGACACGACAAGTCGCACGCGACGTACTCATCCTTATCTACCGGCGCTTCGCCGGATCGCATTTCGCGAATCGACAGTTGTTGACTCACGTCGCGCACGCGCGCGCTGAAGTGCCTCGCCTTTTCCGCGAGCGTGGTGTCGTTCGCAAGCAGCTGGCCATAGGTCGTCAACATCGCGCCGCAACCGCCGGCGTTCGTGACGATCGGCGCCTCGGATTCAGCAAACGCAGCAACGTTCTTTCGGGCCAGTTCGCGCGCGCCTTCGAGATCGCCGGCGTGCGCGTGCAGCGCGCCGCAGCACACTTGTTTAGCCGGCGCGACCACCTTGTACCCATTTGCCTGCAACACACGCTTAGTCGCGCGGTTCACGCGGGCAAAAAGTCCCTCACCAACGCAACCCTTGAACAACGATACGGTCTCGGAACCCGAATTGGATCTAATGCGTGTTTCTGTTCGAGTTTGGAAAATTGGCTTCGAGCTTTCCAGCAGCGCCATCGAGAATTCAGCTTTTCTTGATATCAAACGGGCAATGCCCAAACTCAGCGCCAACTTTGAAAGTCCGAGATCACGAAACACGCGCGTCGCACCGAAGAACAACCGCAGCCGCACCGGCGACAACCAGACGTGCCTTAACGCAAACCGCAGCAGCTTGCTCGTCAAATCCGTTTTCGGCTGCGCCTCCGACAACTCCTCGCGGCTCGCTTCAAGCAACTGACCATACGCGACGCCCGCCGGACACGCCTGCTCACACGCGCGACATCCCAGACACCGATCGATGTGCGTGCGAAACGCCGTCGACGTATTCTCCAAACGTCCCTCGGCAACGGCGCGCATCAGATAGATCCGTCCACGCGGCCCGTCATTCTCATTACCAGTCGCGACGTACGTCGGACATGCCTCGAGACATAGCCCGCAGTGAATGCAGGCGAGCAGCTTCTGCTCTTCAGCAGCCAACAGAGTTGTTATGGTGGACTCCGCCACTGGTTTGGTTATGGAAGATGCCATTTGTTGCCCGAGCGGGAATGACAGATTCCCATTCGTTGTTTCGTCAGCGTTGCTAGTAGCCGATGGCCTGCCCGTCGCTGCGTCGGGGATCGGTGGCGCCGAGGCGAACGCGCGTCTTCTCCTCGATCATGATGCCCTCGGCGTCACCCAGCGTGCGTTGTTTCCCGAGCGCGTGGCCGCGCGCCGTCAGCGCTCGTTGCGTGTCGCCAGAGAGACCGTACGGTTCGCCTATCAGCTCATCGGGAAGCCATTGATGATGAATGCGTGGCGCGTCGATCGCGTCTTGAATGTTCATGTCGTAATCGATCACGTTGGTGATCACGCAGAGCACGGTGTTGATGATCGTCGGTCCACCCGGACTGCCGACGGTGAACCAGAGACTGCCGTCCTTGCGCAAAACGATCGTCGGCGTCATCGCAGACAGCGGACGTTTGCGCGGCGCGACGGCGTTGCGTTCGCCCTGGATGAGGCCATACATGTTCGGCGTGCCTGGCTTCGCGGCGAAATCGTCCATCTCGTTGTTGAGCAGGATGCCGGCGCCTTTGACAGTCGCCGACGAACCGTACGAGTCGTTCAGCGTGTAGGTATTTGCGACTGCATTGCCCTCGGCGTCGACCACAGTGAAGTGCGTCGTGTCGTCTGATTCATAGCCTGCGGGACGCCCCGCGTGAACTTCGGCGCTCGTCGACGCGCGGTCAGTTTTGATCGTCGAGCGCAGTGTCTTTGCATAGGACTTCTCGATCAAACCCGCGATTGGAACTTTCACAAAATCCGTGTCGCCCATGTACTCCGCGCGATCGGCAAACGCGCGACGCATCGCTTCGGCCATCAGGTGATATCGATCGGAAGAGCTCGGCTCCAGCTTGCTGAGTTCGAAGCCTTCGAGAATGTTGAGCATCTCGATCAG
>DATANW010000084.1:0-8367 GCA_036266055.1 Pyrinomonadaceae bacterium
GATCGTTTATGGGCGGGCCTGCCGTGAGCTTCAACGGCACCACGCCGGCCCACATCGGCAGACTGTAGTCTTCTTCATCGTCGAGCGGCGGACCGGTGCGGATCTTCGCCGACGCCTCTTCGAGAGTTAACGAGAGCACCGTCGTCGCTTTCATCTCCAACTCAGTCGGCTCGCGCACGTCGTTCCAACGCCCGCGAATTATCTGTTCCGAAAGCGCAAACAGCGCCGACATCTTCTCTTCCGGATCTTCAACCAGCGTTGCTTTCCCGAACACGACCACCGAGCGATAGTTCATCGAATGATGAAACGCCGATCGTGCGAGCACGAGCCCGTCGAGCAACGTCACGGTCACACACGCGTGGATGCCATTAGCGAGCGTGCGCAACATGCGGCTCGCCTGCGAACCGTGAATGTAGAGCTTGTCGTCAACGCGCGCATAGCCCGTCGGGATCACCACCGGATGACCATCGACGACAAAACCGATATGACAAATGAAACCTTCGTCCAGGATTCCGTAGACAGTTTCGCAGTCGAAGTGACCGCGTTTAGGAAGCCGTTTAAGTTTGGTGCGATCCGTTATCGGAAATGTCATAATTGCGCCCCAGACTACCACGGATATCACTGATTAGGAGAATAACCATGCGCCTTCGTTTCCCTCTTCGGGCTCTCTGTTTGCTCGCTTGCTGTTTACTCACTTTGGGGAGCAACGTCTCCGCGCAGAACGGCGGCACACCGAAGTCGCCGTTAGAGACTGCCTTCTCCCGACTCGAGTGGCGCAGCATTGGTCCAGCGAACATGGGTGGACGCATCGCGGACGTCGAAGGCGTGCCTGGAGATCCGAATGTGGTCTACGTCGCGAGTGCGTCGGGTGGTCTGTGGAAGACGACAAACGGCGGCGTGAAGTGGACGCCGATCTTCGAGCGCGAGGGAACGATTTCGATCGGAGACATCGCGCTCGCGCCGAGTAATCCTGAAGTGGTATGGGTCGGCACCGGCGAGTCGGCCGTTCGCAACAGCGTGTCGTTCGGCGACGGCGTTTACAAATCGACTGACGGCGGCAAGACCTGGCAGCACATGGGTCTTAAAGATTCGGAACGCATCTCGTCGATCGCGATTCATCCGCAGAATCCCGACGTCGTTTACGTCGGCGCGCTTGGTCATGCGTTTGGCCCAAACGAAGAGCGCGGCGTGTTCATGACGACCGACGGCGGTAAGACGTGGACCAAAACACTCTATCTCGACAATCAGCACGGCGTTTCCGATCTCGACATCGACGTCACCAATCCGAACATTCTTTACGCCGGTATGTGGAGCTTCGAGCGCAAGCCGTGGACGCATCGGAGCGGCAGCGAAAAAGGCGGCGTTTACAAGTCGATCGACGGCGGCCACACGTGGAAAAAACTCGAGAATGGTTTGCCGAAACTGATGGGACGCATCGGCGTGCGGGTCGCGCCGAGTAATCCAAACGTCGTTTATGCGATGGTCGAGTCGAAAGACGGCACGCTCTATCGTTCGGACGATCGCGGCGAAACGTTTCGCAACGTTTCGAAGCAGGAGTCGATCGTCTCGCGTGGCTTTTATTACACGAAGGTGCGCGTCGATGCGACGAACGAGAACCGCGTGTATGCAGTAGCGTCGACGTTGTTCGTTTCGGTTGACGGCGGCAAGACGTTTCGTTCGATCACGAGCCGCAGTCACATCGACTTTCACGCGTTGTGGATCGATCCGAAGAACCCGAAACGAATGTGGCACGGACAGGACGGCGGCATCGGCGTCAGCTACGACGGCGGTGAGACGTGGGAAGCTGTTTACAACATTCCGGTCGGGCAGTTTTACCAGGTCCACGCGGACAATCGACAACCGTTCTATTACGTGATGGGTGGTTTGCAGGACAACGGCTCGTGGACCGGGCCGAGCGGCACGCGCGAACCGGCGGGGATTATGAACGACGACTGGCGCATGGTCAGTTTCGGCGACGGCTTCTACGTCATCAATCATCCCGACAATCCGGAGCTTTATCTTTCGGAATCGCAGGGCGGCGACATCGTTTGGACCGACTTCCGCACGCGCGAACAGCAGTCGGTGAATCCGTGGGGTCGCGGGAGCGGTGGTGGACCAGCGGCGGGACAGAAGTTCCGTTGGAACTGGAACGCGCCGATCGTCTTGTCACCACATGAGAAGTCGACGGTTTACTTCGGCGGCAACGTTCTCTTCAAGAGTCCTGATTTCGGCAGGACGTGGGAACAGATCAGTCCGGATCTCACTACCAACGATCCGGAGAAGCTGAAAGACGCCGGCGGCCCGGTGGCGATCGAAAACACGACCGCCGAGTATCACTGCACGATCATCACTGTGGCTGAATCGCCGATTCAGAAAGGTCAGATCTGGGTTGGTACCGATGACGGCAATCTGCAAGTGACAACTGACGGTGGTAAGCACTGGTCCAACCTCGTCAAGGGCGTTTCCGGTCTCGCGGCAAACTCGCCCGTTTCGCACGTCGAGCCTTCGCGCGTCAATGCAAACACGGCTTACGTCGCCTTCGAGCGGCATATGTTCGACGACTTCCGCCCGTACATTTTTAAAACCACCGACGGCGGCAAGACCTGGACCAGCATCTCCGGCAATCTACCAGCGAAGGCTTACGTGCAGATCATTCGCGAAGATCCGAAGAACACGAACTTGCTGTACGCCGGAACCGAGATCGGTCTGTTTGCGTCGTATGACGGCGGGCGAAACTGGATTCCGTTGAACCTCAAGAACCTGCCGAACGTGTCGGTCCACGATATCCTCGTGCATCCACGTGAGAACGATCTGATTCTCGCTACGCACGGGCGCAGTCTCTGGATTTTCGACGACGCGACCGTCATTCAACAGATGACGCCACAGATTCTCGACAGTAGCGCGCACCTGTTTTCTGTTCGTCCGGGAATGCGTTTCACCAGCCGCTTCACGCGCTACGGCATCGGAGACAAAGTGTTCGCCGGACCAAATCCCGCCGCGGGCGCGTTGATTACGTACTACTTGAAAGACAAGCTCGACGAGAAAGCTGATTTTAAAGTGCAGGTGTTCGATCGCGACGGAAAGCTGGTGCAGGATTTGGAACGACCGTCGCGAGAGAAGGGTTTGAATCGAATCGCGTGGAATTTGCGGCTTGGTGGTCCGGAAGTGCGGCGTCCGCCGACGCCGGAACAGATCGCATTCGGCGGCGGATCGCGTGGTCCACAGGTGTTGCCGGGAACGTACACGGTGAAGATGACGGTCGGCGGAAAGGTTTTCGAGCAACCGGTGGAAGTACGATTGGATCCCGGCGTCAGCACGCCGCTGTCAGAACTGCAAGAGACGCTCGACATGCAGATCAAATTACGCGACATGCAGAACGTGATGAACGTCTCGCTGCGTTTTCTCGACAGCGTTAAGGAACAACTGAAGCAGTCGCAAACGACGATGAAGGGCCTCGCAAAGGAGCCTGACAAGGATCTGATGAAGGCGCTCGAGGATTACGTCAAGGAAGTCGACGCGCTTCAGGACAAACTCACCGCGCGTGATGACGGACTCGGTTTCGCTGGACGCTCGGGTGTCGCTGACGACATCGGCCAGTTGTACTTCTCGATCGACACTAATTTCGGTCCAACGCGCGGGCAGCGCGATTACTTCGGCGAGATCCAGCCCGCGTATCGCGCGGGTATGGGCGACGTGAACAAGTTTCTGCGCGAGACGTTACCGCAGTGGAACGAAAAGCTGCGCGGCTGGAACGCGCCGACACTGACTACACGGAAGCCATTCGATTTCTGAAATCCGTAAGAGAGTTAGACACAAGAGGCACAAACAGACCCACAAAAGGCACAAAAAGGAATTTCATAGTAACCTTCTCAACTTTCTATGAAATCTTTTGTGCCTTTTGTGGGTCTGTTTGTGCCTTCTGTGTCTAACTCTTTTGTGCCTTTTGTGGTTTTACCTCTTTGTGGCTCTAGTTGCCCGTCGCGAGTCCAGGATTCGAGTTCTTGCTTGCGCTCGTCAGGCGGATGTTGCCGTTAATTCCCTTCGCGGTGATCGCGCTGCCACCGTTGCCGATCTTCGCCGAATAGTAACCGTGCTTCGGTTCGTCAATTGAAACAGACGGCAACTCGGAAACGACTCGTCCATTCATGGCCTTCGCTTCGAGACTCGCGTTTGTGTTCTCGGGCAACCGCAACTCGATGTTGCCATTGATGCCCTTCAGCGAAATGCCTTCCGAATCGAGTCGCTGAAGCGCCACTGTGATGTTGCCGTTGACGCCCGAAAAACTCGCGGTGCCGGAGGCACTCGCAATCTCCACACGCCCGTTAACACCTGCCACTTCTACCGATCCATCAAGCTCGCCGACCTTCACCGAGCCGTTGATCCCCTTCGTCAAAAGCGAAATCTGTCGCGGCAGTTTCAAGGTGACGTTTTCATGAGCTTCGGAGCCGAAGAGCCGCGAGAAAAATCCGCCCTCGTGCTTGTTGCTCTTGATGGTCAACCGGTTCCCGGTCGCTTCCACCTCGATCTGGCGTCGTTTCAACGCTTCCTCGCCCGCGCCGATGCGCTCGATGTAAACCTCGGCGGTCCGGGTGTCCGAAGTTTCAATCTTGACGAACCCGTTGAGACCGAGCAGCTCCACCTGAGCGCCGGGCGCAAGCTCGTATTTCTCACGGATTTCCTGACGCACGTCGCTTTGTTCTTCATGAGAAACAAGCTCGCGCAACTCGTGGCGCGTCGCAGCAGAACGGGCCACGATGCCGGCGACGCCCGCGAGAGCGACGAGGACGACTACAATCACTATGCGTTTCATATTTCCTGCCTTAGAAATGGGGTGAAAAATGGTAACCGGGGTCTTTAACGACGGCCGCCGGAGATTTGTTTCGCCTGATTAACCGCTTGAAAGGGCTTTTAGATTAGGTGATTCCGTGTTTCAATTCAAACCCCATGGCAGACCGGGATTCGAGAGACCTCAAAGTATTGCTGGTTGAGGACGTTGAGGACACGCGCCTCTTCATGCGCCTCGCGCTCGAAGACCAGGGTTTCATCGTGCTGGAAGCCGAAGACGGCCAGTCCGCTGTCGCGACGGCGGTGCGCGACACGCCCGACGTGATCCTCATGGACCTCTCGCTACCGCTCATGGACGGTTTCGCCGCCGCGAAACTGATGCGCCAAACACACGAGCTCAAAAACGTCCCCATCATTGCCGTTACGGCCCATCAGGAAACCGGTTTTCGTACCGATGCGAAAGCCTCCGGCTTCGACGCGTATGTGACGAAACCAATCGACATCAATTGGCTTAAAGAACTGATCAACGGACTCATCTGAATGCACAGCTCCCAACCGGGAACCCCAACTAAAACAATCGTTATTCGCGATATCGAAACCCTGGACGAGATGCATGAGGTGGAACAGCTTCAGCGCGAGATCTGGGGCGTTTCGGATCTCGACGTGCTTCCCGCGCTGGCGTTGCGGCCACAAAAGGAGGTCGGGGCGATCTTGATGGGCGCGTTTGCTGAGGGCCGCATGATCGGGTTTGTGTTCGGGTTTCCCGGCATACTGAACGGCGAAACGATCATTCATTCGGACATGCTCGGCGTGACCAGTGAGTATCGTTCGCAAAATGTTGGCTATTTATTGAAGCTGGCGCAACGAGATGCGGCGTTAAGGTTGGGCGTGAAGCGAATCACGTGGACGTTCGATCCGCTGCAGTCGCGCAACGCGCACTTGAATTTCAGCAAGCTGGGCGTGATCGCGGATCGATATCTGATCAACTACTACGGCGAGACGTCCAGTTTCCTGCACCGCTCGGGGACGGATCGATTATGGGTGACGTGGTTGTTGGATCGAGAACCGGGAACGCGAGTAGATCCAAATCAAATTCCTGCTCTGATCCGTGTTGGCGAAAATGGTGAGCCGATCGAAAACACGGATAACAAGGATGAAAAAGAATTAGTGATCGAGATTCCGGGCGAGGCAAATCCCGAACTCTGGCGCGAACCGACGCGTGCGGCGTTCACCGGCGCTCTCAACGCCGGGCACATCGTCACCGGCTTCTACGTGGTCCAGCGTAACGATCGGAAGATCGGCGCGTATTTCTTAACGCGCGACCGGGATGACTTCCGGTAACTTTCCCGTCGCTCCAAACTTCCTCACCGTTCACAAACACACGCTTCACACCTTCGGAAATCGACTGCGGATCCTGAAACGTCGAGCGATCGATGATCCGCTCCGGATCGAACAAAACAAGATCCGCCTTGAAACCCGCGCGTACCAACCCACGATCGCGGAGTCTGAATCGTTGCGCCGGGAGCGACGTCATCTTTTTGATCGCTTCCGGCAACGTCAGCCAGTGAAGCTCACGAACGTACCGGCCGAGCACGCGCGGATACGTGCCTGCTCCACGCGGATGCCTTGATCCGATGCCGCCGTCGCTGCTCACCATCACCCACGGCTGACGATAAAACATCTCGATGTCGGGGTCCTTCATCGTGTGACCGATAACACCGGCGCCGCCGTCGCGCACAATCTTCATGTAGAGATCGACCGCGCTAATTCCCTCCTGCTTGCTGATCTCTTCCATGTTCTTGAACTCGTATTCCGGATGCGCACGGCAACTCACAATCGTAACGTTGGCTGGTCCACCAACGTCGGCAAGAGCGCGAGCAACGTCCGTCCGGTCGAAATGTTTTCCACTCGGAACCAGCACGCGAATCGTCGAGCTCCAGGCATCGTACGGATAACAATCCGCCGTGACGTCCTGACCGCGCGACCGCGCACGATTGATCAGCGCAACCGCTTCGGCCGCCTTGCCCCAAACAGCGACGCTCCCGAGCTTGATGTGTGAAATCTGCACCGGGATCCGCGCTTCCCTGCCGATGCGAATCGCTTCTTCAAGCGCTGCGAACGTCTGGTCAGCCTCGTCGCGAATGTGACTGATGTAGATTCCACCGAACGCGCGAGCGACCCGCGCGAGGGCGATTATCTCTTCCGTGGTAGCAGGTCTGCCGGTCTCGTACTCGAGGCCAGTCGAAAGACCGAACGCGCCATCGCGCATCGCCTGTTGGACCATCTGCCGCATGCGCTCGATCTCGGCGGGTGTCGCGTGGCGATTCGTATCCTCGCCCATCACCTGCGAACGCAGCGTGGCGTGGCCCACGAAGGTCGCAACATTCAACGCGATCGGATTGTCGTCGAGTGCTTGCAGGTACGGACCGACCGGAAACGCGGATCCGCCGTCCTGCCCGATCACGACAGTCGTAATGCCTTGCGACACCTGCGACGCCGCTGAAGGATCTTCTTTGAACCCACGATCGGAGTGGTTATGTGCGTCGATGAAACCCGGCGCGACGACGAGACCTCGAGCGTCGATCACTCGCGCCGCCGCTGGAATTCGCACGCGTCCCTGCGAGCCAACCGCGACGATGGAATCACCTTTAATTACAACGACAGAGTTTCTTAGGGGTGCGCGACCAGATCCGTCGATCAGGGTCGCGCCCAGCAGCACGATTATCGCGAGATTCATGTATTAGGGTTTTGGACTTGGAGACGGTATTGGATCAGGGTTCGGTTTCGACCTCGGCCCATTCGCCGTGATGTAGTCTCGTAGCTTTTGAGCGTCAGGGTAGTCCGGCTTCTTTTTCAGAAACTCGTTGTATTCGAGCGCGGCGCGATCTTTGTATCCCGCGAGATTGTAGAGTGCAGCTAGACGCAAGTGCGCATTCGCCATTCCAATCGGATCGAGTTTTAGTGCCTCATTCAGATAGGTGACAGCCAATGAACCTTTTTTGATCGCAAGATAAGCCTCGCCCAGAAAATAGTTGGCCGAAGCTGACTGAGGATCGGCTTTCACTGCAGTCGCCAGCACGCTGACTGCTCCTTCATTGTTCTTTTGCGTGAGCCGCACGCGCCCGAGACTTACAAGCGCCGTAACGTAATCTGGTTTTAGTTCAATTGCTTTGCCGTAGCTGTTTTCCGCGGCCACAAAATCTTTTTGGATGAAGTAGACCATCCCCAATTCATTCCACGCGGGATAGTCTTTCGGGTCTGCCTCGACGAGGGATCGCAACATCTCTGTGGCTTTGGGAAGATTATTGTCCTTGATCTCCTTCATCGCTTTATCAAAAAGCGCGTGGTTTTGATTGGTGCGCGAGTAGTCTGCCGCAACGACTCCAGTCGGCGGCCGTCGCCCACCCTTCCATCTGAACTCAAGATCCTGCCGGATGTGCTCGACCGCATTCGCCGGGATCATGAGTGGCATACGGGCTACTTCCAGGTTGTCGAGTTCTACGACCAGGTAGTAGTCGCCATTGAAGACGTCATTAAAACGATAGCGGCCACCGTTGCCCACGCGTTGTCTCGCGAACAGCT
>DATANW010000085.1:0-41882 GCA_036266055.1 Pyrinomonadaceae bacterium
CAGCGGCAAAATGTCCTCACGTCGATCGCGCAACGGCGGCAGCTCGATCGGCACGACGGCGAGGCGGTAGTACAAGTCTTCGCGGAAACTTCCCTGCCGCACTGCTTCTTTCAGATCGATGTTCGTCGCGGCGATGATGCGGACGTCGACCCGGCGCGGCGTTGTGTCGCCCAGCGGCGTGAACTCTCGCTCCTGAATCACACGCAGCAGACGGACCTGCGTCTCCGGCGGAATGTCGCCGATCTCGTCGAGAAAGATCGAACCGCCGTCGGCAACTTCAAACAGGCCTTTCTTCGCGGCGACGGCGCCGGTAAAAGCGCCGCGGGTGTGACCGAACAGCTCCGACTCCAACAGTTCCGACGGAATATTTGAACTATTCACGGTGACAAACGGACGCCCGGCGCGCGTGCTCGCTTCGTGAATCGCTTTCGCGATCAACTCCTTACCCGTGCCGCTCTCGCCTGTGATCAGGACGGTCGACCGCGCCGGCGCGACTTGTTCAACCAGCCGGAAAACTTCCTGCATCAAGTCAGACCGGCCGATGATCTCGCCGCGATCGACGGCTTTACTCATCGCGCGTCGCAGCGTGCGTCGTTCTTCTTCCTTGCGACGTCGTTTGATTCCGTTCTGAATGGTGCTGGTGATCTGTTCGTTCTGAAACGGTTTTCTGATGCAGCCGAACGCGCCCCGCTCCCATGCCGCGATCGCCGTATCGAACGTCGCGTAAGCGGTGATCATCACGATGACTGCTTCCGGATCCATCTTCAAAAACTCTTCTAGCGCGCGCAGCCCGCCGATGCCGGGCATCGACACGTCGAGCAATACGACGTCAAAGGCCCGGCGCCCGTAAGCTTCGAGTCCCTCTTCGCCCGTTTTCGCGAGATCGACGCGGTAACCTTCGGCGGTGAGAAGCGTCTCGAGCACTTCTCGCATGATCTCTTCGTCGTCGACGACGAGGACCGAGCCCTTTCGCGAATTTCTTCTTTCGGTTTTCATTTGCATAACAACAACTAAGATCGCGTTAGTTTAGCTACGCGACCGCTTAACTTCAAACACGGATTTAAAAATTAAAATTGCCTTAGTCGCCGACGGCCTGGAGGCGGGCGCGGACTCGGGCGCTGGGGAGGCTAATGCGAAAGGTGGTGCCGTGGCCGGGCGTGCTTTCAACGCTGATATGTCCGGCGTGTTCCTGAACGATGCCGTAGGAGACCGCCAAGCCGAGCCCAGTGCCCTGGCCCACGCCTTTGGTTGTGTAGAACGGATCGTAAATCTTGGCGACGTTCTCCGGAGCGATGCCGATGCCGGTGTCGGCGATCTCGACGAGAAGCGAGCCGTCCTCCTCGGTGCTGGTACGGACGGTAATGCGGCCGCCTTCGGGAATCGCATCGCGAGCGTTAAGGATCAGGTTGGTGAAGACCTGCTGGAGTTTTCCGGCGTTGGCGTAAGCGTGCGGGGCGTCTTTGGCGTACGAACGAATGAGCTCGATCTGGCTGCGACGTAACTGCGGTTCGAGCAATTGCAACGTGTCGTCGAGCACGCGCGAGATGTCGATCTCGGCGAACTCCGTGGCGCTGCCGGTGCGCGAGAAATTGAGCAGGTTGTTGACGATGTTGGTCGCGCGCTCGGCCTGCGTGCGAACCTTCTGCAACAACGCGTGCTTCGGATCGGTCTCGTTCAGCATTCCGAGCAGCATTTGCGTGTACGAGGAAACGCCTGTGAGCGGCGTGTTCACTTCGTGCGCGACTCCCGCTGCGAGCAGACCGATCGACGACAGTTTCTCGCGTTGCTGTAATTGTTCTTCGAGACTGATTCGGGTCGTTACGTCTTCAAGCACGACCAGCGCGCCTGTTTGTCCTTGTCCGTCCTGCAACGGCGCGAGCGCGATGTTCAGCACCAGCGAACGGTTCGCAAGCGTCGCCGTGTGCAGTTTGTAGATGTTGCGGATCTCGCGCAGCCGCCAACCGTCTTTGCCCAACACCTGATGCAGCGTGTCGGCGAAGTCTTCCGAGAAAAGATCTTCAACTCGACGGCCGATCGCGGCGTCGCGACGGAGATCGAGAATGTGTTCGAGCGCCGAGTTCAAACGAGTGACGCGTCCGTCGAGATCGACCGCCAGCAGACCCACGTTGATCGATTCAATGATCGATTCGTTGAACTCTTTCAGCATTTTCAACTCGGAAGCGCGTTCCTGCTGGTCTTTGTAAAGCAGGCTGTTCTCGATCGCGACCGCCACATAGCCCGACACCGTTCTTAAAATCTCAACGTCTTCGGACGACAGCAACGCGCCGTCAACCGAGCGTCCCAAACCGATTACCGCGACCATTCGTCCGCGAACCACGCACGGCACGAAGTAATGAAGCGTTCGTCTGACGGATCCCGATCCGTTAACGTCCGCCGGCAACTCGAAATCATCAGCGCGAACCACACCCGTTTCCGCCGAGCGCACCCGAATCATCTCGCGGAAATCAGCCGGGACGACTGCCGGCGCCGAAAGCCCTTCGGCACGCGCGACCGTATAACCCGACGGCGAATGCCGGTCTTCTACGAAGATCGCCACCCGTCCGACGTTCATTACTTCCTGAAGCCGGCTGACCAGTGAATCGAGCAGCGGATCGAGCGCCGTCGTCGCCGAGAGCGTGCGCCCGAAATCGAGCAGGCTGTTTCTGAGATCGTAACGTTCGCCGTAGAAGAGCCGATCGACCTGTTCCTGGAGAAAATGTTTGACTGGCGCAGCGACCATCACGATTGCGGCCATCGCGAGCACCGCGATCACGACCCGCATCGTGATCTCGCCGGCATTGAACGACTCGTCGGAACCGAACGCGTAGAGGCCCCCGGTGTAGACCACCGTGCCGATCAGCAGCGCGATCGCCAGCGTCGTCAATGCGTAAACAAACACGCGCCGCACCACCAGCTCGACGTCCATCAATCGATAACGAAGGACCGAATAGCCGAAAGCAAACGGAATGATTGCCAGCGGCAGGATCGCGACGTCCGTAAGCCAGCGATCAGTCGGCGCGCCGATCAGGTAGACCAAGCCGTAGAGCAGTATGAAGGGCGTAATGGCGAGCACCGTGCCCCACATCACCCATTTCACCTGCTGGCGAACGACCGTGCTTCGCGCATTAACGAGCGTTCGCGTCAACAGCGCCGCGCCGGCAACCAGCGCGAGCCCGAAATGGGCCACCATCAACCAGTAAAGAAGCCCGACAATCGGTTCCGTGACCGGGATACTCTGCAAACTGGGGATCGCTTTCGCCATCTGGTCGCGGAGAAAGACGACGATCGTAAAGATCAGCAGTAAGAAAGACGGAACGTAAAACCAGACCGCGCGCCAACGACGAGTGGGCGATAGTTGCTGACGCGTCGGGTAAAGCGCGCAGAAGTGCACAAACAGCGGCGCGAACAGAATAAAGGCGGCGGAGTCGAGAAATCCGACCGCGAGATCGAGGTCGTCGTAAGCTCCGGTTGGCGTGTAGAAGTGGAAAACAAACGCGGCTAGACAGAACGTGGCGAAGTGAAGCGCGTATGGCGCGCGGCCGCCCTGTTTGAATAGAACGAAGAAGCCAACCAGCAAATAAATGACGCCGATCAGGTTGACGTACAAAGTTCGCGGCGTCCATTTATGAATCGCGCCGAGATTGTAAAGGTCAGCCCAGTACTCTTGCGTTTCCGGAAGATAAGAAGGCCGCTGCATCAGGTAGTGCAGCTCCCCGCCGACGCCCGCCTGTTCGAGGTAAATCTGGATGTCGCGCGCGCGACGGATCTCGTCTGGCTTGCTGCGGCCGTCGAAGTTGATGCCCAGCAGCCGGTCACCCGGCAGCAGCCACGCGCGTTCGGCGGTGGAATTGGGTTCGATGCTTTTGGCGATTACGCCTTCTTTCGTATCAACCCACACGACACCGTCCCATGGTGGCGTTTGGTGATGGGCTCGTTGACGGAAGTTCAGCACGCCGGCGCTGATCAAAAGCGCTGCGCCGATTAGCAGGAACCACGTCTTAGTTGTGAGTACCGATCCCTTCACTAACTTCCCTATCTTCCAACCAATTCGCTGCAATTGGTCGATCCGACGTTTTTAAGCAAGGTATGTTCCCGTTGTTTTGCTTGCTCTGCCTTTGGTTTCAGCAAAACCAGCTATCCAACTTTTCGGAGTTTTCCGAGAATTTGGAAGGCTGTGGGCCTATGGGCGACGCCTGGGCGACGCGTAAGGGCGACTGATTAGAGCTACTCGATGAAGGGAGCGTGACGAGGAGGAAGTAGTTGGCGGACGCTCACTTTATCGAGCGCTTGTTAGCGCATCGCTAAAATCTGACTGAGATTCCGCCACGCACGGAACGTCGATTAGTTCCGACAAAAGTCAACACATCACCATTCTCTGAATTCGCTTGAGCGTCTAACAGGTTGCGCGCGTCAAGAATCGCTTCGGCGCGAACGGGCAAACCAAAACTTGGAAGCTCCTGCGTCACCTGGATGCTCAACGAAGGATCGTAAACACCTAAGCGGCCGGCAAAAGGATCGATCGCAAACACGGTCGCTTCCGGCGAGAAGCGCAACACCGTGTGCACCTGCGTTCCGCTGTCGAAGCCGGCCGCGAGTTGCAGGGCGGCAGTTTGGAAGAATCCGTTCTCAAACAGTTCCGCCGGAGACGAGAAACCAGCCGCTGCCAGGCGCTGCCCGCGTCCAAACGCGTAACCTGCGGAGGCGGTCCAAACGCGATTCAAACGGCGCGTGTAAACGACGCGCATGCCGCGCGACGACCCCTGCTGATCTGCGATGTGCATGAACTCGTCGCCTGACATCGTGCCCGAGAACGACGTAGCCGGCAGGCTCATCAAGCCGACGCCGCGGCCGCTGGTCGTATCGAAGAACGCCGTCGCTTCCACGTTCGAATGGTTGTCGAGCACTCGTTCGATTCCGAACTCGAGCCGGTGACTACGTTCAAGCACTGCTTGTCCATCGATAAAAGCGACCGGACGAACTGCGTTGCCGCGGAAGACAACCTGCTCGTCTTCAAACGTCGCGACGCTCTGAATTCCGTCTTCTTCTCCGCCTGACGCGAAAGCTGCTTTCACCCTCGTACGCGCATTGACGTCGTACTGAACACCGAACCGCGGCGTCAACGCATGCGCGCCGCCGGCGCCGATGAAGCGCGAGTAGTCGAGGCCCATCACGATCACGATGCCGTCGCGAACGATCCACTCGTCGACCGCGCGCAATGAAACCTGACCGCGTAGCGCGTCATGTTCGTTGACGATGTTGGTCCAAACGGGCGCAGCAAAGGTTAATCCCGCCGCGGTCACGCCAACGCGATGACGCGAGCCGACGCGAATGCGAGTCGTGGCTTCCATACGTTGGGGCGCGTCGCCAAGTCCGGTTTGACCGGAGAAGATCAGTTCAATGTTGTCGGAAACGGGAGTGGCGAATGCGAAATTGAGTCCGGGATAAGATGCGCCGTATGAGTTGCTGGCGAAGTAAGTTTCGACAACGCCACGAGGTCTGATTTTCGAATCATTCGTTTCCGGATCGGCGGGTCCGACCGGCGCGGTTTCCATCGTCGAGGAATCATCAGGCCGCGCAACGGCGACTTCTGCTGCGTTAACTGCAGCGACAGTCGGATCGCCTTCGTCGATCTGGAAGATCGACCTGCGGGTTTGTGCTGAACGCAGCACCCATTTCACGTCGTCGCGATCACGGCGACGTTCAGGCAAGGTGTTGCCGTAACCAACAGGCTCGAGATTGAATTTGTAAACCAGCTCCTGAGAGGCTTTGACTTCAACTGACGAGAAGACGACTTCGCTGAACCCGGTGGCGATCGCTCTGATTCCATAACGTCCCGGCAGAACCTTCGCGATGAAATTTCCCTTGTCGTCGGTGCGTGCTTCCTTGACTACTTGCTTCGCCCCCTCGCGCAACAATGACACCAGTGCTCCGGCGAGCGGATTTCCTTTGTGATCTTTGACGGTGCCGGTGATGGTTGCGAGTGATTTGCCGGGCGGGTTCGCCTGGGCCATGCTGGCCATTAACGACACCAGTGCGATCCAGGACAAGCCAAGACTCAACGCTCTTTTCATGAGATTAGAACCTCCGCGACGACCAGAGTCCCTGGGAAGCGAACGGGGAGCACGACAGGCGAAATATTGTCGTTTACGGGAGCGCGACTGTCAAGTAACGGATGAGGTAAATATGGGCATTTTGCCTCGTTTTTTCTCGTTTTTCCGCCGTCCCCTCTGCTCGCTACCGCTTCCGCTCCGGTCGTGCTAGGATTCCTCACCCCATTCACCCATGGAGCCCTAAGCGCACTGTTTGATTTCCAGCAGATGATAGACGAAGTGCAATCAACAAAACTCCCGAACGGGATCGTTGTCCTTACTGAACACATGCCCGGGCTCCGATCTGTGACCGCCGGCATTTGGGTCCGCCGGGGTTCCCGCCACGAAACGGCGGAACTCAACGGAATCTGTCACTTTATCGAACACGCAGTATTTAAAGGCACCCGGCGCCGCTCGGCTCGCGATATCGCAGTCGAGACGGACCGGTTGGGGGGACATCTTGACGCCTATACGACCCATGAGATGACGGGTTTTACCACGAAGGTTGCGGACGTCGCGCTGCCGGAGGCGATTGATTTGCTCGCCGATCTCGTTTCTCATCCGCGTTTTGAGCAGGAAGACCTCGATCGCGAGCAAAAAGTTATCCTCGAAGAGATGAAAATGGTCGAAGACACGCCCGATGAACTGCTCGGCGAGCTCTTCAACGCCGCGTACTTCCCGAATCAACCGCTCGGACGTCCAATCGAAGGCACAAAAGAAACAGTCTCAACCTTCGACCACAAATTGACGCTCGCGTTTCATGCGCGCGAGTTTTCGTACAGCAATCTCGTCGTCGCAGCGGCGGGCAATGTTGATCACGGTCGTTTGGTCGGGCTCGTGGGAGCAGCGTTTGACGGTTGTGAGAGTGGCGCGGCGGTTCGGCCGCATGCGGTTGACTCCGGCCGTCCGCGTCCGGCAGCGCCGATCCTTATCGAACAGAAGAGTGAACTCGAACAAGCGCACCTCGTGATCGCGACACCGTGGCCGGACGCGCTCAACGAAGATCGTTACGCGGCGAGTTTGCTTGCCTCGGTGATTGGCGGCGGAACGTCGAGCCGGCTGTGGCAGCAAGTTCGCGAGGAACGTGGACTGGCGTATTCAGTCGGCGCCGCCGGAAGTGCGTTTTCGGATGTCGGCGTTTTCAACATTTACGCCGGCACTTCGCCCGAACAACTCGACGAGGTGTTGGACATCTCGTTAAGTGAGTTGCGCAAAGTTGTGCGTGAGCCCGTGGCAGAGGAAGAGCTGCGCATCGCGAAGGACCAGGCGATCTCATCGATCCTGTTGAGTCTTGAATCATCGAGCGCGCGCGCCGGCACGTTGGCGCGACAGGAGATCATCCATGGACGCCGCATCTCGCCCGACGAAGTGATCGAAAAGATCCGCAAGATCACTCTCGAACAACTGCAGGAGATCGCACGCACGTATTTCAACTCGGAAACAATCGCGCTCGGTGCGCTCGGCAACCTCAACGGATTCAAAGTCGATCGCTCTCGCCTCGAGATCTAGAATCACAAAAAGCACAAAAGTTACAAAAGCTTTGTTATAGTTGTCCGTTCTTAGAACTGGTTATGAAACTTACCGTTCTCGGCAGCGGATCAACTGGTAACGCAGTCCTGATCGTTGCGGGCAATACTCGCGTACTTGTCGACGCAGGTCTGAGCGCGAAGGAGATCATGCGCCGGCTGGCGATGGTCGGAGAAGACGCGCAGCGTCTCGATGGCGTGCTCGTCACTCACGAACACGGCGATCACGCAGGCGGCCTGCGCGTTTTGCTGAACTCGGTTGATTGTCCCGTTTACATCTCCGGAAAAACACTCGACGCTTACGTCAGCGAACGGGTCAACGTCACGAACGACGAACCACGGCGTCGCTCTGATGCGTTGCGCGATCGTGTCGAACAGATCGAATCGAGCAAAGATTTCCGCATCGGCGAGATCGACTTCCATCCGTTCACCATTCCGCACGACGCAGTCGACAACTTTGGTTTCACGGCGACGCACCAGGGCGTGAAGATCGCGACCGTGATGGACTTCGGTCACATCACGACACTCGTGAGTGAACGTCTGCGCGGTTGTGCGGCGATCGTGATCGAGTCGAACCACAGCCGCGATATGCTTAAGGCTTGCGACTCCTATCCGTGGGAACTCAAGCAGCGCATACTCTCGCGTCTCGGTCACCTCTCGAACGAAGACCTCGCGGATTGGATCAAGCACGGTTTTGACGGTTGCGCGAAGTACATCGTGCTGGCCCACCTCTCGCAACGCGCGAATAATCCGTACCTCGCGAAGATCAACGCCGAAGTCGCGCTGCAGGAAAAAGCGCCGCTCTTCTACAGTTGCGGCTCGACCGAAGTCAGTCTTTCCTATCCCAAGGAGCCAACGCCCTGGATCGAGGTATGAGCCGACGGATTGCACTGATCGCACCGCTGTTGGCGGCGATTTCACTGTGCTGCTTAATGTCGGCCTGTGCGGCTAGCAACCAGCGCGGACGAGTACCGATTGAGGTAGATGAGGTGGTGACGAATATCGCCGCGAACATCGATCAGGAACGGTACGAACAGGTTTATTCCGATTCTTCAGATCTGTGGAAGCGAGACGTGACGCTGGAACAATCAAATGAGGTGTTCAAGACGTTACGCACGAAACTCGGAAAAGCCGAAAGCCGGTCGCTTAACTCCGCCAACGAGCAGCATAATTCCGGCGGTGTCTTGAAGGGACATGTTTTCATATTGAGTTATGAAACCAGGTTTGAACGCGGCCACGGGATGGAGACTTTTACGCTTATCGAAGAGACTGGTCAGTGGCGGCTTGCGCGCTACTTAGTGAATTCGACGGATCTAAGATGATCGATCGCTACACATTGCCCGAAATGGGCGCGCTCTGGTCCGAGCAAAACAAGTTTCAGAAATGGCTGGACGTGGAGATCGCCGTTTGCGAAGTCCACGCCGACAATGGCGTCATTCCGCGCGACGCGCTCGAACAGATCAAAGCGCGCGCGAAGTTCTCGGTCGAACGCATCAACGAGATCGAGAAGACAACGAACCACGACGTTATCGCGTTTACCACCAACCTGGCGGAGTCGATCGGCGAAGCGTCGCGTTTCGTTCATTACGGTTTGACTTCTTCGGACGTCGTCGACACCGCAAACGCGTTGCTCCTGCGCGATGCTTCAGACATCCTGCTGCCGAAGGTGGAGCAGTTGATGGAGGCGCTGAAGCGCCGCGCCTTCGAATTCAAGAATACCCCGCAGGTCGGACGCACGCACGGTATTCATGCGGAACCGACTTCCTTCGGTTTGACTTTCGCGCTGTGGTTTGACGAGATGCGCCGCAATCGCGAACGACTGTTGCGCGCGAAAGACGCCGTTGCCGTTGGGAAGATCAGCGGCGCGGTGGGCGCGTTTGCACATCTCGACCCGTCAGTCGAAGAAGCGGTTTGCGCGCGGCTGGGTTTGAAAGCGGCGCCCGTTTCGACGCAGGTGATTCAGCGAGACGTTTACGCCGAGTACCTGACAACGCTCGCGATCATCGCTTCGACGCTCGAGAAGATGGCGCTGAACGTTCGTCACTGGCAGCGTACCGAAGTGCGCGAGGCGCAGGAACGCTTCACTAAAGGCCAAAAAGGATCGAGCGCGATGCCTCACAAGCGCAATCCAATCATTTCCGAGCGTATCTGTGGAATGGCGCGAATTGTGCGGGCGAACAGCGTCGTCGGCCTCGAAAACGTCGCGCTCTGGCACGAACGCGACATCTCACATTCGTCAGCCGAACGAGTCGTGCTGCCTGATTCGAGCATCGCGCTCGACTACATGCTGCAAAAGACAATCGGATTGATCGATGGACTGGTGGTCTATCCCGAACGGATGCTGGAAAATCTGAAAGCCACGAAAGGCTTGATCTTCAGTGGTCAGCTCTTACTCGCATTGACGAACAAAGGTCTTTCGCGCGAAACGGCGTACGACTATGTGCAGCGAAATGCGATGCGAGTTTGGGATGAGGATCGCGATTTTCAGACACTCATCAAGGCTGATGAGGACATCAAGTCGCAAATGACAGCAGAAGAAATCGATAGAGTCTTTTCGTTAGACCACTACCTGCGCAACGTCGATGCGATCTTTGAACGTGTGTTTAGGTAAAACGGCGGCGCAAAGCTATTTCGTGGAGAACTTCTCCGCGAAATTACCAATCACCGGCAGCTTGAAGTACTCGCGTTGGTAAGCCTTGACCATGCCCATGATCCAGCCGACAAAGATAGCCAGGAAAAGCACGGTCATTACCAAACCGACAATGCCCATGAACAACGTTCCTAGCGAGCTGGGAAGCAGAGCCGCAATAATCACGACTATAATCCAGACAATCCAGGAGCCGATCATGGCGACGGCAGCGATAATACCCAGTATGAGCGCCTGCACAGCATGAAAGCGGACCAACCGGCTCTCCTTCTCGATCAGGAAGAAGATCAGCCCTGTAACCCACGTCATCACGTAGGACAATAATGCGGCAACGTTCTCATCAAGCCCGGTGCTCGATTTGCCCACTTGAGCCGGCGGCGCAGTGGTCGTTTGGACGGGCGGTGGGTTTTGCATTATAAGTTTCTCCTAAGGGTAAGCTGGGCTAGCCACAGGCGGGAGAGTGTAGTTCAATAACTGCTTTCTACGCAATTTTTAATTACTGAAACCATTGTTGTCACATGAAAGCTAAAGTCTACGTAAACCTGAAATCCGGCGTGCTCGACCCGCAGGGTAAAGCCATCCAACACTCGGTCGAGCTGCTCGGGTTTACAGGCATTTCGGACGTGCGTCAGGGCAAGTACTTCGAGATCGCACTTGAGCCCGGCGTCGACAATCAGCAGGCGCGCGAAGCAGTCGAGAAGATGGCGCGCGAGGTACTGTCTAATCCGATCATCGAAGATTATCGCGTGGAGATAGAAGCGTGAAGTTTGGCGTTATCGTTTTTCCTGGCTCTAACTGCGATCACGACGCGTATCACGTGATCTCCAAGCACGTTGGGCAACCGGTCGATTTCATTTGGCACCGCGAGACGGACCTGAGCACTTACGACGCGGTGATCATCCCGGGCGGGTTCTCCTACGGCGACTACCTGCGCGCCGGGGCGCTCGCGCGTTTTTCACCGGTGATGAATTCGGTCCAGAAGTTTGCCGAAAGCGGGCGGCTCGTGCTCGGGATCTGCAATGGTTTTCAGATCCTTTGTGAAGCCGGGCTCCTGCCCGGGGCGCTGATTCGCAACCGCGATCTGCATTTCATTTGCGATCATATTTACGTGCGGGTCGAAACGGCTGACAGTCCTTTTACAAACGAAATTCAAGCGGGTTCAGTGCTTCGTATTCCGATCGCGCACGCCGAAGGCAACTACGTTTGCGACGATCACACGCTGGACGAACTGAAACGGGAGGACCGCATCGTCTTTCGCTACTGCGATCCGACCGGGGCCATCACCGAAGCCGCCAATCCGAACGGTTCGCGCGACAACATTGCCGGTATCTGCAACCGCGAGCGCAACGTGCTCGGCTTAATGCCGCACCCGGAACGCGCGTGTGAGGACCTACTCGGATCGAGCGATGGACGTGACATCTTCCGGTCGCTCGCGGCAACTCTCGCGGCCGCAGTTTGACTGAGACTCTGCTGATCACATGAAACGATTACTACCCTTCATCATCATTCTCGGCGTGCTTGGCGTGGCGGTTGGCGCTGTCGTGTACATGAGTCGTCCAAAAACCGTGGGCAACTCGCCGGCAAGCGCTGCAAACTCAACGGCACAGGCGCGGCCCTCGCCCGCGCCGACACTCGGTCCCGTCAAAACGGGCGTTCCCGGCGCCGATCCGCCGCATACGCTTGGACCAGCAACTGCGCCCGTGCGGATCGAAGAGTTTGGTGACTTTGAGTGTCCACCGTGTGGGGCGTTTCATCCGATCCTCAAGCAAATGCGCCAGGAGTATGGCGACAAGTTGTTCATAACCTTTCGCGAGAATCCGCTGCCGATTCACGATCATGCGATCCCGGCCGCGTCGGCCGCCGAAGCTGCCGGAATGCAGGGGAAGTTTTGGGAGATGCATGCGTTGATCTTCGAACATCAGAACGATTGGAAGCTCGCGTTCGACGTGCGTCCGATCTTTGAAGGTTACGCCAAACAGATCGGACTCGACGTTGAGCGTTTTAAACACGACTCCACCAGCGATCGCGTCGAGCAACGAATCTTTCTCGACGGCAAACGCGCGCGCTCGTTGGGCGTGAACAGCACGCCGACTGTTTTTATCAACGATCGGGAAGTGCCGTTTCAGTTGTTACCCCCTGAAACTCTGCGAGTATTGATCGATAACGAACTGCGCGCTGCGTCACAGAAGTGATCGGAATTTTCGTGGTTTCTGTTGAGAACACCGATTTCAGAACCACCACCAAGTGGATTTACGTCGTGGCAACGGTGCTCGCGCTCGTAGGTCTCACCGATGCTCTTTACCTCACCATTCAGCACCTGTCCGGTAGCAGTGTGCCGTGCTCGGTAACCGGCGGTTGTGAGGAAGTGCTCACGAGTTCGTACGCTGTCCTCGCCGGTATTCCTCTCGCGGGCATTGGCGCGGCTGCTTATTTCAGTGCTTTCAGTCTGTCGATACTGGCTGCTTTCGGCTATCGCAGCGCCGCGAAACTGTTGCTGCCGCTGGTCGGGACGATGGTTCTGGTGAGCGTGTGGCTTTTTTATTTGCAGGCGGCGGTGATTC
Organism: Pyrinomonadaceae bacterium; assembly: GCA_036266055.1. Taxonomy (GTDB): domain Bacteria; phylum Acidobacteriota; class Blastocatellia; order Pyrinomonadales; family Pyrinomonadaceae; genus PSRF01. Next base: position 12,824 of record DATANW010000085.1, read on the forward strand.
GGGCCTTTTGTCAGTTCTGTCTGTTGTCGGCAGGGATTACAATCGCGTTGGCGATCGTCGTGTTTTTGGCGTGGAAGAAAGGTAGTTAGTGATGAGTCAGCAAAATTCCGTGGCGGACATCTTTCGCCGCGCGCAGGCTTTGCGGCAGGAGCATTCCGACTGGTCGTACAAGCAAGTGGGTGAACAATTGGTGCGGGAGTTTTCCGGTGGTCCAATGCCGTCACTGCACAATTTGACCATACCGGAGCAGGACGACCGCGCTCCGGAAGAAGACTGGACCGCGGGGTTGCCGATCGTGCGGCGCGGCATTCAGTTTCAAGACTGGAAAGAGATCGTCGGCGGGATTCTGTTGAGCCTCGAACAGACGGAAAATTACGAGCGCGCGCGCGGTCCGGAAGGCGATCGCGACGAGTGGCACAACCGAAACGTCGGCATCGCGGACGCAACGGCGAAGGGCGTCGGCAAGTGGATGCCGGAAGAGTTGCTCGCGCTCGCGGAGAAGCAAGGAAAGAAGTAAATTCGTTGTTTGAAGCTCTCTTTTACTATGACGTAGCGCAACCGAGAGTCACATTCAGAAGAGAATTTTTTTAATTCTTTTTTCCATGAGAGCTGCGCAAGCGGCAAACACGTTTACAAGCGAATTCAACAAGCAAGGAAAGAAATGAGTTTTCTCGACAATCTGTTTAGCGATCCTAAATATCAAACCACGGATCCGCGGCCCGCGGACGCCGTTGACGATCCGGAGATCATCATCAGTCCTGACACGCGGCGCGAGAAGCGCATACCGCCCGGACAATCGCGCACGAAGAAGTGGCCGGTCCTCGACGCACATGGAACTCCAAAAGTCGATCTCGCAACGTGGTCGTTTGCGGTTGAAGGTTTGGTTGAGAACTCGCTCACGTGGTCGCTCGACGAGTTTATGCAACTTCCGGCAGTGCGTGTTTACGCAGACTTTCATTGCGTCACGCGCTGGTCCAGGCTGGACAATGTCTGGAGCGGAGTTTCGACGCGTGAGATCGCGCGGCTCGCAGGCGTGAAACCCGAAGCGAAATTCGTGCTGGCACTAGCTTACGATTACAGTTGGACCACTAACGTTCCGATCGAGTACTTCCTGAATGAAGACTCGCTGTTCGCGTGGGCGCACGACGGCGAACCGATCCCGCCCGAACACGGCGGTCCTGTTCGTTTGATCATTCCGCAACTTTACGCGTGGAAGTCAGCCAAGTGGGTCAAAGGCGTGCGCTTCCTCGAACACGATCAAGCCGGCTACTGGGAAGAAGGTGGCTATCACATGCGCGGCGTGCCCTGGGGCCCCGGTGACGGCGAAAGATTCCGCTGGTCGTGAGCAAGTAAATGGAACGATCGTCAACGACTACCGCTCCCAAAGACGCGGCCGCGGTAATTCTCATCCGGCCAGACACCGATCCGAACAACCCGGAAGTGTTTTGGGTCAAACGCAGCGATAAGCTCGCGTTTCTCGGTGGTTTTCACGCTTTTCCCGGCGGGCAGATCGATGCTGACGACGCCGCGGTCACCGTGCAGAACGCGCCGAATCCCGAAACCGCCGCGATGATCAGCGGCGCCGCACGCGAACTGTTCGAAGAACTGGGCGTGCTCGTCGCGCGTGGTGGTGAGACGTTGACGAAAGGTCAACGAGCATCGCTGCTCGACGATCTTGAATCGCATCGCATGTTGTGGTCCGCACTGTTGGACCACTACCACCTTCATCTTGATGCTGACGACTTCACTTACGTCGGGCGCTGGGTCACACCGCCGTTCAATGCTCGCCGTTTCGACACCTGGTTCTTTTTGGCCAAGTGTCCAGCCAAACAGGAGCCGAACGTCATCGCGGGAGAGCTCGCGGAAGGTGAGTGGCTGCCTGCGCGTGACGCTTACGCGCGCTGGTTGCGAGACGAAGTCGTGGCGGTGCCGCCGACGCTACATGCGTTGAAAACGCTCGGCGACGGCATGACTCCGGATCTCGTCGCTCGCTTTCTGTCGCGAAAACAGGCTCACGGCGTGCCCGAGCGTGAGATCACGTTTCGACCCAACTATTTCTGTTTCCCGGTTCGTACGCCGACGCGTCCGCCGGCAACTCACACTTGCTGCTACCTGGTTCATACTTCGGAAGAGCTGCTGATCTTCGATCCGGGTTCGCCTTACGAAGAAGAGCAACAGGCGCTGGCGGCGTGTGTTGACGAGATGATCGCCGCCGGCCGGCAGGTACGTGAAATAATTTTGACGCACCATCACCCGGATCATGTTGGCGGCGTGAACGCGCTGAAGTCGCATCTCGGCGGAAACGTTTCAGTCGCTGCACACAAAGAGACCGCGAAGCTTCTGAACGAAATTCACAGAGAGGTTCGCGTCGATCGCTTCATCGAAGATAACGAGATCATCGCGCTTGACGGTGAACCGCCGCTTCAATTGCAGGCGCTGCACACGCCGGGTCATGCGCCCGGCCATCTCTGTTTTCACGACGCGCAGCGGGGCGTGCTGATCACTGGCGACAACGTCGTCGGCTTCGGATCCGTCTTGATTGATCCTGCTGACGGCAAGATGCGCCAGTACCTGAATTCACTGGAGCGACTGCGTTCGTTGCCGGGAGTATCTGTGTTATTCGGCGGTCACGGACCGGCAGTTGCCGCGCCTTATAAAAAACTCGACGAATACATCTCCCACCGCCTCGAACGCGAACGAAACATTCTCGAAACGGTGCGTAAAGGAATCACGGATCCGAAAGAGATCGTTGCTCAGGTTTACACGGACGTTCATCCCAAGGCGCTGGCAATGGCCGAAAGAGCGGTGCTGGCGCACCTCGAGAAGCTCGCAGAGGATGGCTTGATTCCCCCGTCACAGATTTCCGGGTAAACTCTTCCGCACACAATATGGAATACCCAAGGAACCTTCGCGAACTTCATGCGAGCAGGTATCAAACCCTCTCGGTAAAAGATGAACTGCGCCTGAACCTGATTCGAAAGCTTCGGGCGGGACATAAACTCTTTCCCGGCATTGTTGGTTACGACGACACGGTGATCCCGCAGCTCGTCAACGCCATCCTGTCGCGCCACAACATCATCCTGCTCGGCCTGCGCGGCCAGGCAAAAAGCCGCATCATCCGCCAGATCACCGAACTGCTCGACGAGCGGATCCCGATCATCGCCGGGTCGGAAGTCAATGACGATCCGTTTCGTCCCATCTCCGCGTACGGCCGGCGAGTCCTGAATCAACAGGGCGAAATGACCCCGATCGACTGGATCGAACGCGACGCTCGTTTTGTCGAGAAACTCGCGACGCCTGATGTCACAGTTGCGGACATCATCGGCGACGTCGATCCGATCAAGGCCGCGAAGGGCGGACACCTGCTGAGCGACGAGCTCACGATTCACTACGGTCTACTGCCGCGTGCCAATCGCGGCATCTTCGCCATCAACGAGCTGCCCGATCTCGCCGGAAAGATCCAGGTCGCGCTCTTCAACATCATGCAGGAGGGCGACGTCCAGATTAAGGGTTATCCGGTGCGTCTCCCGCTCGACGTGATGCTCATGTTTTCGGCGAACCCGGAAGACTACACGGCGCGCGGCAAGATCATCACGCCGCTCAAGGACCGCATCGGTTCCGAGATCACGACGCACTATCCCAAAGAATTGCCGCAGGCGATCGAGATCACGCGACAGGAGGCGTGGACGGAAAGATTCGAGGACACGAGTCGCATCCTCGTGCCGGATTTTATTCGTGAGGTCGTGGAGCAGATCGCGTTCGAGGCCCGGGAAGACAATCACGTCGACAAGCATTCCGGTGTGTCGCAGCGGTTGCCGATCACCGTGATGGAGTCGGTTGTCTCGAATGCCGAACGCCGCTCGCTGCTTACCGGCGAGGAGCCAATTGTCCCGCGCATCGCGGATGTTTACGCGGCGATACCGTCGATGACTGGGAAGATGGAGCTGGAGTACGAAGGTGAACAACTCGGCGCGACCCGCATCGCGCGCGATCTGATCAAACGCGCGGCCGGCGAAATCTTCGAAGGCTACTTCGTCGGCATCGATTTCGCGCGCACTGTGCAGTGGTTCGACGAAGGAAACAAACTGTTGCTCGCCGACACCGCGTCCGCGGCTGAGTGCGCCGGGTTAATCGAAGCTGTTCCCGAGTTGTTGGACGCCGCATTAATACCGTTTGAGTTCGACCGCACCGACAGCGCGCGGCTTGTTGCTGCATGTGAACTCGTGCTCGAAGGCTTGTACGCGCAGAACAAGATCAGCCGTAACGAAGAAGGTGGTTACGCTGCCGTGACCAAAGCTCGGAAAGATCGTCGCGGCATGATCTACGACGACCTGACCGAGACGAGCAAGTACAGTTAATCCGTGTCGGATCACAAATGAAGTTCACGCGATATTCCAAGTTCAAGGGGTTCGACGTCTTCGGCATCAACCTGGGCGAGTTGATGGACAGCATGGCTGATGCCCTGCTCGACTCCGGCTACGACGACAACTACTACTGGACACGCGAACGTCGCCCCGCGGACACCTCACTCGACGCTCTGCGCAGCGCGCTCCTCGAGGCGCTACTCGAAAAAGGCCTCGTCACCGAACGCCAAATCCAGGAGATGCTCGCCGAGAATGAAGGCAAGTACAAAGGTTCGCTCCTCGAAGAACTACTCAACGAGCTGATCGAACGTCTCGTCGAAGAAGGTTATCTAACCCTCCGCGAGCAGCCACAACAAACGCAAGAGCAACAACAGCGCAACGGCGGAAACGGTGAGTTCTCCGAACCGCTGCCACGTGACGTCCATTTCGAGATCACCGAAAAAGGCCTCGACTTCCTCGGTTACAAGACTTTGCGAAACCTGCTCGGCAGTTTCGGCAAAAGCGCCGCCGGACGTCACGATACGACTTATCTTTCCACCGGCGTCGAAGCCGCCGCCGCCAGCAAGCCGTACGAGTTTGGCGACACGATCAATCTCGACGTCAACACGACGTTGCTCTCCGCGATACAACGCGAAGGTCTGCAAGTGCCGCTGAATCTCGAGTACGGCGACTTGCACGTGCACCAATGCGACTATCAATCATCATGCGCAACAGTCGTGATGCTCGACTGCTCACACTCGATGATCCTCTACGGCGAAGACCGGTTCACGCCCGCGAAGAAAGTCGCGCTCGCGATGTCGCACTTGATTCGCACGCAGTATCCCGGCGACTCGCTGAAGGTCGTGCTGTTTCACGATGGGGCTGAAGAGTTGCCGCTCGGTAAACTGGCGACGACGCAAGTCGGTCCGTATCACACCAACACCGCTGAAGGTCTGCGACTCTCGCGGCGTCTTTTGCAGGCGCAACGAAAGGAGATGAAGCAGATCGTCATGGTCACCGACGGCAAACCGACCGCGTGCTTCGTCGATTCGGCCAAAAAACAAGATGCAAGTCCGCAGCGCCGTCTGTACAAGAACTCGATGGGCGGCGACCCGTTGGTCATGGGCGAGACGTTCAAAGAAGTACAGGCCTGCCGCAAAGCCGGTATAATGATCAACACCTTCATGCTGGCCAGCGATTACTATCTGGTCGACTTCGTGAAGCAGATGTCCGCCATGACGAATGGCAAGGCTTACTTCGCAAACCCGGCAAACCTTTCGCAATTCGTCTTGATAGATTTCCTTCGCCGCAGAACCCGACGCGTACGATAACCACGGAACACGGATTGAAGAATAATGCCGAACCGAACCCAGGGATGGCAGTCTCATCGATCACGCCAGCGTCGCGTTTTTCTGCCGTATTTGATCCTGCTGCTGGGCCTGACTTTCACCGTCCTGGTCTATTACTACTTCTCCAAACTCACCTACGAACAGGACCGGAGCCGTTTTCAGACGTCGGTCCAGGAAATTGAGGATCAGATCACGCTTCGTGTCCAAACTTCCGTTGCGCTGTTGCGCGCCGGGACCGGACTATTCGCTGCCAGCACCTCCGTCGAACGCAGCGAGTTTGATCGCTTCGTCCAGCAGATCGAGTTATCGAAGAATTATCCCGGCATTTACGGCATCGGATTCTCGCGCCGGTTCTCTGCGAAGGAACTTCCCGAGCTCGAAGCAACGATGAGGCAATCGGGCGTGCCCGATTTCCACGTCTGGCCGCAAGATCCTCCTCGCGCCGAATATCACGCCATCGTCTATTTGCAGCCGCAGAACCAGCGCAACAAGCTGGTGATGGGCTACGACATGTTCACCGATCCGGTCCGCCGCGAGGCGATGGAGCGGGCGCGTGACAAAGGGATGCCGGCTGCTTCCGGCCGCGTGGTCCTCATCCAGGAGAAGACGGATCCATCGAATCAGCAAGCGGGGTTTCTCATCTACGCGCCGGTCTATCGCGAGGATGCGGAGATCGCGACGGAAGCTGATTTACGAAACGCACTGGTCGGCTTTGTTTACAGCCCTTTTCGCGCCGACGATTTTCTCGAACCAGTCACGCGGGAAAAGCACTACGACGTAAACTTCACTGTTTACGACGGCGCAGCAGAAACTCCGGACAATCTGATTCACACTTCAAAGGAACCGGGTTCGTCATACGAATCTCGCTTCACTACCTCGCGCACCGAGTCCGTCGCCGGCCGCCCCTGGACCATCCTTTTCGCCACGAAGCCGTCGTTCGAAGCCGGATCGAACCAGCCGTTCGTCAAGTACACGCTCCTGGTTGGATCTTTACTGAGTCTGCTGTTTTTTGGGGTCAGTCGCGCGCAGGTTGTCGCGCGCATGAGTGCGGAGCGGGCCGCCGCCAATCTGAAGGTGTCGGAATCGACGGTCAGGAAAACCCTGGCGGAACGGGAAGCTGCCGAAAACGCGGTGCGCGAAGCGGACCAGCGCGCGCTGCTGGAATATGAACGGTTGTTGCAACGAATCTCACTGTTGGCCCAGGCGCTGGGCACCGCGCGCGAGTTGACCGCGATCTTCCGTGCGCTTCGTGAGTTCACGGACCTCTCGGTTCCCTGCGACGGTTTCTTCGTATCGCTTTACGATCCGGTGCGTGACGTTCGCACCGCCTGCTACGGCTGGGGTGACGGCAGCGAAGTGGACGTTTCCGAATTGCCGGCAATGCCAGTCACGGCGCATGGGCCAAACAGTCGCGCCGTGCGCACGGGTGAGGTCGTCATCACCGACAACTACATGCTGGCCCAACGTGGACATCCGACGGTAGTCGTTGGGCCTGACAATGGCTTGCGTCCCGAGACCTCGATGGCGGTGCCGATGGCGGTAATGGGCCGCATCATCGGCACGATTGAAGTGCAGAGTTACGAGTCGGGCGTCTATCGTCCCGAACACGTGACCGCGATGAGCATGGCGGCGAACCTGACGGCGGTCGCGACCGAGAATGTTCGTTTATTGAAACTGGAACGCACTGCGCGACAGGCGGCGGAAGAGTCGAACCGTTTGAAAGATGAGTTTCTGGCGACCGTGTCGCACGAGCTGCGCACGCCGCTCACGGCGATTCTGGGGTGGTCCAGGTTGCTGGAAGACGGATCGGTCGATGACGGATTGAGCAAACAGGCGATCGAGACGATCTGTCGCAACGCAAAAGCGCAGGCGCAGATTGTCGACGACATACTCGACGTGTCGCGCATCATCACCGGCAATCTTTACCTCGATTTGCATCCGTTGGAGCTCGCGCCGGTGGTGAAGAACGCGATCAACGTCGTTCGGCCGACGGCCGACGCAAAGGGAATCAAGATCGACGCGCGGCTTGCGGCAACGCAAGCGATGGTCTCCGGCGACACGAATCGTTTGCAGCAGGTGATCTGGAACTTGCTGTCGAATGCGGTGAAGTTTACGAACAGCGGCGGGTGCGTGACGGTCAGACTTGCGCACGTCGGATCGAATGTTGAGATCAAGGTCAGCGATACCGGGCAGGGCATTAGCCGCGAGTTCATTCCGTACGTGTTCGATCGTTTCCGACAGGCCGACAGCACAACGACGCGACACCACGGCGGTCTTGGTCTCGGATTGGCGATCGCACGTCATCTCGTCGAGATACACGGCGGCACGATCAAAGCGGAAAGCGCCGGTGAAGGATGTGGCGCGACGTTCACGATCCAGCTGCCGGTGATCGAAGCTAATGTCAAAACGTCCGCGGTATATCTCGATGAACGCGAAAACGGCGCGAAGGCGGTCGCGCCGCAACTGTTGTCAGGCGTCAACGTTTTAATCGTCGACGACGACTCCGATACGCTCAAGCTGATGACCACCGCCCTGACCAGAAGACATGCCACGGTGACTGCTGTATCTTCTGCTGGTGAAGCCATTAAGGCGATCCGCCAGCGCCGGCCCGACGTACTCGTCTCAGACATCGCGATGCCTGATGAAGATGGCTACGGTCTGATCCAGAAGATCCGCTCACTCGAAGCTGGTGAAGCGGAGAGCATTCCAGCCGTCGCGATCACGGCGTACGCGAAGGAAGAGGATCGCGAAAGGGCGCTGTCGTCGGGTTTTCAGATCTACCTGGCGAAGCCGGTGGAGTTGACGGAGCTGATTTCGGTGGTCGCCCGCGCGGCGCGCAGAGATTTCTAACACGCATGACAACAACACGCATCGACGATATTCAGTTGGTCTTTGACGACGTGGGAACGGGACCAGCGGTCGTGCTGATTCATGGCTACCCGTTCAACCGTTCGCTGTGGAACGAACAAGTGGAAGCGCTCTCCGGCAACTATCGCGTAGTGACGCCCGACCTGCGTGGCTTCGGCGAAAGCGACGCTTCCGAGGGACCGGCGACGATGAACCGGATGGCGCAGGACGTCGCGAAACTCATGGACCAACTTGGGATCGATCGAGCGGTGATCGGCGGATTGTCGATGGGTGGTTACGTCGCGCTCGCTTTCGTAAAACAGTTTCCCTCGCGTGTGAAAGCGTTAGTGCTTGCGGATACGCGCCCACAGGCCGACACCGAAGAAGGAAAGCAAACGCGGGTTCAACAAGCCGAAAAGGCGCTTGCGGAAGGAGTGGCGGGCATCGCCGATGCGATGTTGCCGAAGTTGTTGACGCCCGAGACCGTGAGCAAACGGCCGGAAGTGGTGAAGCGCGTGCGCGACATGATGTTGAAGACGAAGCCGCAAGGTGCGGCGTCCGCTTTGTTAGGCATGGCCGAGCGCGAAGATCAGAGTGAGTTTATTTCGACGATTGACGTCCCAACCATGATCGTTGTCGGCCGTGAAGACGCAATCACGCCGCTGGCGGACAGCGAAATGATGCATGCGAAGATTCAACACTCGCGTTTGGTGGTGCTCGACAACGCCGGGCATGTTTCGAACCTCGAACAGACGGAACAGTTCAACGACGCATTGATGACGTTTCTCGAGAGCGTGGCCGCCTGATGTCGAGCCACAGAAAATTCATCATCGAGGAGCGCGTGCGGTGGGGCGACGTCGACGCGGCGCGCATCATTTTCTACGGCGCGTACATTCGCTTCTTTGAATACGCCGAGACCGAGTTGTTTCGCGAAGTCGGCCTGCAATACGGTGTGATGTTTGACGAGTTGAAAATCTGGTTGCCCCGCGTTCATCTCGAATGCGACTTCAAACGCGCTGCCCGTCTCGACGACCTGTTGGAGGTGAGCGTTTTTGTCGGACATTTCGGGACGAAGTCAATGCGACTCAATTTCGAAGTGCGACGAAAGGGTGAAGAGGAGCTGATCGCGACTGCGCACTTCGTGCTCGCGGCAGTCAACCAGGATACGTTTGAAACAGTGCCGATTCCCGCTGAGTTGCGCGAGCGACTGGCGCCATACGCGGCAGCAGCAAACCGAGAATGACGACCGATACTACGACCTTAGAAACACTCGACGAAAAGCTGGTCGAGCGCGATCCAATCAAGCAGTTTCAGCTGTGGTTCGACGAGGCAGTGGCCGCGAAGCTGCCGTTGGCTGAAGCAATGACGCTGGCGACCGCAACGCCCGAAGGTAGACCATCGGCGCGAATGGTGCTGTTGAAGCAGGTCGACGAAGACGGTTTCGTTTTCTTTACGAACTATCACAGCGCCAAGGCGTCGCAACTCGAGAGCAATCCCTACGCGGCACTCGTGTTTTACTGGAACCCGCTCGATCGACAGGTGCGGATTGAAGGACGGGTTGAGCGAACATCCGCTGAGGAGTCGGAGTCGTATTTTCAGACGCGGCCGCGCGAGAGTCAGATTGGCGCCTGGGCTTCGCCGCAGAGCAGCGTGATCGCGGGACGCGAAGTGCTCGAAGAGCGCGCGCGGGAGTTGGAAGCTTACTATCGCGATCGGGCGATTGAATGTCCCGGACACTGGGGCGGTTATCGTTTGCGGCCGGACAAGATCGAGTTTTGGAAAAGCCGGATTGGGCGGCTGCACGATCGAATACTTTACGAACTGACGTCAGACGGCACCTGGTCCATCAACCGTTTGGCGCCGTGAGGTTCGGTTAGAACAGACGCGTGAAGAAACGGATGCCAATGATCTTCATCTCACCATTTTCGCGAATCACTTCGTAGTTGCCGATGTCGTAATACTTCTCATTCGCACGTAGCACGTTCGTGTTGCGGTACGACGTCAACGGCTGGACCACAAAGGTGTCCGGCAGTTTCAGGTCAGCCAAACCTTTCTTCATCTTTTGAATCTGTTCAGCAACCGAAACATGCTTTGCGGCGAGCTGGTTCAGGTGGGCGCGAACGATCATCACGTCTTGCTTGAGTTCGGCCGCGTACTCTCTTAACGCGGCCGGGGTTTTCGGCCTCACTCGGAAGCGATCGTAGACGCTATTGATTTCGTCCGTTAACAACTCTGCTTTCGGTACGTGTTCGTCCGCGGCCATTATCAGGATCAACAACCAAAAGAGCTGCGTCTCGTCTTTGTAGATACCGATGAGAGTCGCGTCGTCTATCTGCGAGAGGTCGACGTCGTTCGCCTCGAATTCGGCGCGCGCGATCGCTCGTCGCCGCACTGGGTCTTTCGTAAACGTCGCCTCGTAAGCACGATCGAAATCGAGATCCTCGCCAAAGAGTCGCTGAAACTCCCGGCACACGGCGTACGCCTCGACGACTTCGGCTGGCTGTTTCACTGGCGGCTTTTTCTGGCCAGATTTCGATCGCGTTTGAGCGGAGAGATTCGCCACGGCGATCAGGCAAAGAAGGATTGCGAAACACTTCTTGATCATGGTTCAGACCGGACGAAACGCGCTCTTCACGAGTTTCTTTTTGAGATCCACGTAACCCTGTTCGCCCGCGACTAAGTCACCCAGCACGCGCTTCACGCCACGATGACCACGCGCAAATTCGATCATGCGTTCGGTGAATGGCGCGCCCCAAAAGTTTCCGTAGAAACGTCGTCGCATCTGCGCGGCACGACTTAAGTCTGCCCCAAAGTCTTCGCGCCAGCGTGCTTCGTAAGTCTGCGGTCTTCGCTGCAAATAAGCCTCCGCAAACAACTCCGCTGAACGTAACGCGTAATAGATCCCCTCGCCGGTCACGGGATCCGCAAAACCCGCCGCGTCGCCGAGCAGCGCCCAATCACTGCCACAGACTTTTCTGTTGTCCCACGTCTTCGCTGCGAGCCCGGGGATGCGCGCGGCGTAACGCTCGGCGGTGTGGTTCAAGCGGTTGCGGACGCGTTTTGATTCGGGTGTTTCCGGTTCACCGGTCCAGTACTTGACGTCTTCGCCGTCGCATTGCTGGTAGTAACCGACCATGAAGCGCCAGAGCAGATCGTCAAGCGGTTGATGTTCGAACGCGTCCTGCGTCGTCGCGATGCCGAACGAGATGTGGTCCGGACGTGGAAAAGCCCACGCGTAACCTACCCAACGCGGTAGAAACGCAACAACCGTCGGCGCGATCTCGTTTGCCGGCGAGGGCGCGCGATAACCAAACGCGACTTCCATGTCCGACGGCGGCAGTGGACCAGCAAGCATCTTCGCGATCCCGCTGTTTGCCCCGTCAGCGCCGACCAGCATCGAACCCTGCCACTCGTCGCCGTCATCGTTTTTCAAACGCCACGCCTTGTCGGTCCGCGTCGCGCGTCGTGCCGAGATCTTTTCGGTAACGATTTGCGCGCCGGCGTCGCGAGCGCGATCGCGCAGGTAGGAATCAAAGACGACGCGTGAATAGATCGCGAATGGTTCGTCGAGTTCGAGGTGCAGCTTCTTGCCTGAAGGTGAGTAGAGGTCGAGTTCGTTGATCGTTCGGCCCGCGGCGTTGAGTAGTTGCGGCCAAGCCTTCAACGCTTTCGCTGTCACGCCCCCGCCGCAGGCTTTCGGTGTGCCTTCGGGACGGCCGTCGAACAGCGCCACTTTCGCGCCACCTTTCGCCAGCAGTTCCGCCGCGAACGATCCTGCCGGGCCGGCGCCGATGATTAACACGTCGTAGCGTTTCATTAGGAACTCAGATGAAGATAGAATAGCAGCCGTTCCCGTCAAAGTCCGAAGCGCGCAATGACCAACCAACGCTTTCTTGTGTTTTCCGGCATTGCACCCCATCCGCCAATCATGGTGCCTGAGGTTGGACGCGAGTCTATCGCGGGCGTCCGCGCGTCCATCGATGCGATGGCGGAAATGACTCGGCGCGTCATCGAGGCTGGTGCGGAAACCATCATTCTGATCTCTCCGCACGCCCGTCTCGAAGTGGATTCGTTCGTGGCTTATGAAGGGCCAAAGGTTTATGGCGACTTTTCTAACTTTCAAGCCACGGGCGCTGAGTTTGCCGCGTCCGTCGATGAAGAACTGCTGACGGCGATCACTCGCTCTGCCGCATCAGAAAACTACTGCGTCTCCATGCTGGGCGACGATCTTCTCGACCACGGCACGGCAGTGCCGCTCTACTTTTTAGTTCGCAACGGCTGGCAAGGACAAGTCGTCGCTCTTGGCTATAGTTTCTTGTCGAACAACGATCATCTTCGATTCGGATCGTGCATCGCGAGAGCGGTGGACCAGGTTGGACGTCGCGTGGCGTTTATCGCGAGCGGCGATTTGAGTCATCGTCTCAAACCGGAAGCTCCGGCGGGTTTTAATCCGTCGGCGCATTTCTTTGACGAGGAAGTGGTCGAGGCGTTGCGAACAAACACACCGGATCGGATCGTCTCGATCGACCACGACTTGCGCAGACTCGCGGGCGAGTGCGGTTATCGATCGATGCTCGTCGCGATCGGCGCCGCGTCGGAACTGCCGGTGAGCTGTGATGTGATCAGTTACGAGGCGCCCTTCGGCGTGGGATATCTCGTCGCGCAGTTAACGAACGCGCCGGCCGATCTCACCGGTGCCAATCCGGAAGATCTACCCGGTCTCGCGCGTCGAGCAGTCGAAACGTTTACGTTGAGGGGAAAGGTTATCGAACCGTTTATCTCGCAAGAAGGACTGCTTGCTGCACGCGCGCCGTGCTTTGTTTGCCTGAAAACACGCGACGGCGAATTGCGGGGGTGCATCGGAACGATCGAACCGTCGAGAGATACTCTGGCCCAGGAGATCGTCGCGAACGCCATCAGCGCCGCCACGAACGATCCGCGTTTCGATGCTGTCCGCGAAACTGAGCTGGCGCAGTTAACCTACAGCGTCGACGTACTGCTACCGGCCGAACCGGCAGCGATGGAAGAACTAGACCCGTCGATCTACGGCGTAATTGTGGAGGGCGAAGACGAGTCGCGGCGCGGTTTGTTGCTGCCTGACATTCCGGGAGTTGATACGGCCCATCAGCAAGTGGAGATTGCGAAAAGAAAAGCCGGCATTTCACCTGAAACGCCGGTCAAGCTTTCGCGGTTTAAAGTTGAACGATACCGTGAGCGCGACACCACACGGGAAGCGAATTAAACGTTAGACGTCCAGGTTCCTCACGTCCAGCGCGTTATCTTCGATGAACTTGCGGCGCGGTTCGACCGCGTCGCCCATCAACACGGTGAAGATCGAGTCGGTCTCGATTGCATCGTCGATGCGAACTTCGAGGAGCGTGCGTTTCTCCGGGTTCATTGTCGTTTCCCAGAGTTGTTCAGGGTTCATTTCGCCCAGCCCTTTGTATCGCTGAATCGATAGGTCTTTCTTCGCTGCTGCCAGCACTTTGTCGAGTAACGCTTCGCGCGTCGGCACTTCCTCGCTCGTTCCGTTCTCACCGGAGATGAACGGGCCGGCGAGCGTGTCTTCGAGCGTCATGAAGAGCTCGACGGCCTTTTGAAACTCGACGTAGCTCGCGAGGTTCCAATCGATCACGATGTCGGGTCCAGTGACCGCGACAGTCTCGATCTCCCACAGCCCGTGCTCTTCGTCGGTGTTCAACTCGGTCGTGTAGTTCGCCTTTTCCATGGCCGTTTGGACTTTGGCCATCAGATCGCCGTCTTCGAAAACCTTGCGGAGGGTCTGCCCGTCTTTTCGCATTACGCCCTTGCGTCCGCCGAACGCCTGAAGCAGGACGTTCAGCAGCGTGGCGTCGCCCGCGAGACGTCTGGCAGCTCGCTCAAAGTAATTTTTAAAATCTACAGTGCTTTCCAAAGCTTTTGCTAAGTCCCGACCTTCGATCGGTTGCCCCGTCCCGGCAGATTTCACGCTGATATCGCTGGTCGCCTGGCGCATCAGGTAACGGAACATCGAGCCCTCGTCTTTTATGTACTCCTCTTTTTTACCTCGCTTTACTTTGAACAACGGGGGCTGAGCAATGAACACGTGTCCGCGTTCGACCAACTCCGGCATCTGGCGGTAGAAGAAGGTCAGTAGCAACGTCCGGATATGCGAACCGTCGACGTCGGCGTCGGTCATCAGGATGATCTTGTGGTAGCGGAGCTTGCCGATGTCGAAATCGTCTTTGCCGATGCCGGTACCGAGCGCCGTGATCAGCGACTTAATCTCGCTGTGACCGAGCATCTTGTCGAAGCGGGCCTTCTCGACGTTCAAAATCTTGCCTTTGAGCGGCAGGATGGCCTGATTCTTTCGATCACGTCCCTGTTTGGCTGAGCCGCCGGCCGAATCGCCCTCGACGATGTAGATTTCTGACAGCGCCGGGTCGCGTTCTTGACAGTCAGCCAGTTTGCCGGGCAGCATCCCGCCGCCCAGTGCGCCTTTGCGGACGATTTCTCGGGCTTTACGAGCCGCTTCACGAGCACGCGCGGCATCGAGTGCCTTGCCGACGATCTTCCGGGCTACAGGCGGATTCTGTTCGAAGAATTCTGTCAGCCGATCGTTCAGGAACGACTCGACCGCGCCCTTCACGTCGGAATTGAGTTTTCCCTTCGTCTGGCCCTCGAACTGCGGCTGCGGCAGTTTCACCGAGATCACCGCCACGAGGCCTTCACGCACGTCGTCGCCGGTCAGCGAACTTTTGAAGTTCTTCGCCAGTCCGGACGACTGCGCATACGCATTGATGGTTCGCGTGAACGACGAACGGAATCCTGACAGGTGCGTGCCACCGTCAACCGTGTTGATGTTGTTGGCAAACGAATAGACCTTCTCGTCGTAGCCGTCGTTGTACTGAATCGCGACCTCGATCGAAAGGATGTCCGACTCTCGTTCGAAGTAGATCGGCTTGTCGTGCAGCGTGGACTTGTTCTTGTTCAGATGCTTGACGAACTCGGCGATGCCGCCTTTGTAGTAGAACTCGTGCGACCGCTCCGGCTCTTCACGTTCGTCTTTGATCGTGATGCGAATGCCTTTGTTCAGAAACGCCTTCTCACGCAGCCGTTCGGACAGCTTGTCGAAACTGAAAGCCGTTTCGGTAAAGATCTGCGAGTCCGGCAGGAAGGTGATTTTCGTTCCGCGTTTGCGCGTTTTTCCGGTCTGCTTTAAGGGGGCGACCGGAATTCCTCGCTTGTACTCCTGCTCGTACGTTTTGCCTTCGCGCCAGATTTCGAGATGCAGCTGTTCAGAAAGAAAGTTGACGCACGACACACCGACGCCGTGCAGTCCGCCAGAGACCTTGTAAGCGTTTGAATCGAACTTGCCGCCGGCGTGAAGCTTCGTCATCACGACTTCTGCCGCGGAGCGACGCTCTTTCTTGATCTCGTCGACGGGGATGCCACGACCGTTGTCGATCACCGTCACCGAGTTGTCGAGGTGAATGGCAACTTCGACCGTGTCGCAAAAACCGGCGAGCGCTTCGTCGATCGAGTTATCGACCACTTCGTAGACGATATGATGCAGACCAATCTCGCCCGTCGACCCGATGTACATCGCGGGTCGTTTGCGGACAGCGTCGCGGCCCTCGAGCACAGTAATCGAGGACGAATCGTAGGCTGATCCTTTTTTGTTGATGGTTGGTCCTTTCGGATCGTTTGGCTCTGTTGGTCCTACTGTTGACAATCTATTTCTCCTAACTGCGCTAACACACGACTAAGCGAGGGTCGAACCTGCCGAAGCCAGGTCAGATCGCGCCTGACTGCTCCGCACTCTACCCTCCGCAATCTCATAGACATTCGCCCTTGAAAAGAAACCTTCGACGTGATTCCGCTTTGAGGTCGTAATGAAGGTCTGTGTGCGATTTTCAAGGTATTCCAGAAGGTGCGTAATCCTTTTCTCGTCCAGTTCCGCATCGACATCATCGATGATGAAAACCGGATGGTCATTCGCAGCCAAATTATACAATGAAATCGCCGCTAAGTCTAATATTAACAATGCACTACGCTGCTGTCCGGAACTCCCGAAGGCGCGAATTTCCCGGCCGTCCAGATGGATCTCCAAATCGTCACGATGCGGGCCGATCAACGCGTGTCCGGCCGCCACCTCGGCAACCAGTCTAAGCGCCAATCTGGAGCGTAAGAGCGACTCGTAATCCGTCAAATCTCCCTTGCCTTCGAGCGAGGAAACATAACGCGTCGTGACGTCTCTGCGCTCGAAGAGTTGTCGTTCGAGTACGCCGTTTAGACCCGCCACGAATTCCTCACGCTCGCGATGTATTTGCGCGCCGAGCTTGGCTAACTGTTCATTCCATGGGCCGATCAGGTCTTCAGTCTTAGCGAGCGAAAACTCATTCTCACTCGCAGCCTGCAGCACCTTGTTCTTCTGTTTCATCACGCGGTTGTAGTCAGCGATCGTTCTTAAATACGCTGGTCTGATCGATGAGATGCCACGGTCCAAAAAACGGCGGCGTGCCTCTGGAGTGCCACGGACCACCTCGAGATCGCTGGCGGTGAATGAGAAGACTTGTAGTTGAGTTAGGTAGCGTGTGAGGGATTCGCGTTTTGTGTTGACGAAGATTGTCTTCGAGTTGTCGTGAAGAGTTACTTGAAGATCTCTTTCGAGGACGGTACTGCTTTGCGAGTCGGCGCCGGTGGTTACTCTTCCTCGCACAACAGCGATCTGCTCGCCAAACTTGATCGACTCCTGAAGCCGCTGAGTGCGAAACGATTTGGTGCGGGCGAGGAGATAGATCGCCTCAAGCCAATTCGTCTTCCCCTGCCCATTGTTTCCATAAATGATGTTGAGCTGCGGCCCCCAAACAATCTTCCCACTCAGGTTCCTGAAGTTTGTCGCTTCAATTTCAGCGAGGAGCATTCAGGGATATTAACACGAGGTCCATGAGCGTCAGATGCGCATCGGCATGACGATGTATTTGTACTCGTAGTCGCCATTCTTGGACGGCTTTAACTCCGCTTGCGAGTTGCCGTCTTTGAATTCAAACGCGACTTTCGCATCGCCAATCACGTTGAGAAACTCTTGCAGGTATTGTGCGTTGAAGCCGATGTCGGTTATATCGCCGGCGTAATCGGTCTGGAGTGTTTCGTTTGCTTCGCCTTCTTCCGCGTTTTGCGAACTGATTACCAGTTGATTTGGCTCGAGGTGGAAACGAATCGCGTGCGATCTCTCGTCAGCCATCAATGCCACCCGTCGAATCGCATGATTCAACAAACTGCTGTTGAACTCGACTGATTTGTCGTTGTTCTTGGGCATTACCATTTCGTAATTCGGAAACTGTCCGTAGAGCATTCGCGAAATCAACAGTCGGGGACCAATCTGGAAATAGATGTGGTTCTCATCCATACCCAAACTGATCTCTTCATCAAAACCTGCGGTCAGCTTTGTCAGTTCGGCGAGAGTTTTGCGAGGAATCAACGTATCGATCGATTCGGATCCGTTCTTGGTGATGTTCTTCTTTTCGACGTAAGCGAGGCGATGTCCGTCAGTTGTAACCATCCGCGCGCCGGTGTTGTCGAGCATAAACTTGGCGCCGGAAAGTGTGTAACGCGATTCTTCCTGCGTGATCGCAAAGATGGTGCGATCGATAAAGGTTTTTATTACGCCGGCGGGAATTTTCGTCGGAGCCGACTTGAACGACGGCACTTCGGGAAAGGCATCACGAGCAACGCCAACCATCTTGAACCTGGCGCGATCGCACTTCACCGTCACCCACTCGTTCTCTTCTTTTTTGAAACTCACTGGAGCATCAGGCAACAAGCGCGCGATCTCAAAAAGTTTGCGAGCTTGCACGCACATGGATCCCGGCGTGGTGATCTCTTCCGCATCCATGTCGCAGCGAATCGTGACGTCGAGATCGGTACCGGTGATTCTAATCGTCGTTTCACCGACTGACTCGATGAGTATGTTTGAGAGAACCGGAATCGTGTTCTTCTTTTCGACGACGCCCTGGACGAAGCCAAGTTCCTTTTGCAGGTTCTGCTTGCTAACGACGAATTGCATTGACATCTACTCCTTCAAACTTTCCCACAGCTATTCTTCTTCTACTAATTGAAAAATACTATATGAAGATCTAGTAGTAGTAGTAGGGCCTGTGGATATGTTAATAAACGCCCTAAGTCTCACATTCCAGCTTACTTAACCGTCCACAGGCACCTGTGAAAGGATGTGAATAAGTCTGGTCGATCTTCGGAAAAATCGGATTGCCGCAAACATTAACATATTTCCACAAAACATCCTCTGTGGATTGTGAATAAAATCTTTTCGCTGCGCTACGGTTGCAACGATTCGGACAGTTCGGTGATGAGTCGTTGCAGCGTTTCGTCTGTTGTCACGAGCGACTCGATCTTCTCAACGGAGTGAATCACAGTCGTGTGATGCTTGCCGCCAAACGCGCGACCAATCTCCGGATAACTGTGTTTCGTTAAGTGCTTGCACAAGTACATCGCGACCTGTCGCGGGTGCGAAATGTGTCGCGCATTGTTTTTGGAGATCAGCTCTTCGCGCGTCAGTTTGTAAGTTGAGGCCACCGCCTTTTGAATCTGCTGAATCGTGACCGCGGTCGACTCTTCTTCCTTCGCGATGTTGCGGATCGCATCCTGGGCGAGGCTCTTAGAAATCGGCTCGCCTCGCAGAGACGAAATGGCGATCAAGCGAATCAACGACCCTTCCAGTTCACGCACGTTGCTCTTGACGCGGCTCGCTATGAACATCGCAACGTCATCCGGAATCGCAACGCCAATCAGATCGCCTTTTCGTTTCAGGATTGCGATCTTGGTTTCCAGGTCAGGCGGTTCGAGGTCCGCAATCAGTCCCCATTCGAAACGCGAGTGCAGACGCTCTTCGAGTGTCGGTATCTCGCGTGGCGGACAGTCGGAGCTGATGACGATCTGTTTCTGCTGATCGTAGAGAGCATTGAACGTGTGAAAGAACTCTTCCTGCGTCCGTTCTTTTCCCGCCATGAACTGCACGTCGTCAATCAACAACACGTCCACCGACCGATACTTCTCGCGAAAACTCTGCGTTTTGTCGTAGCGAATCGCATTGATCAGATCGTTCATGAATCGCTCGGACGAGATGTAGCAGAGCTTGAGATGTTGATTGCGCGATTTGATCGCGTGTCCACACGCGTGCATCAGGTGCGTCTTGCCGAGTCCGACGCCGCCGTACAGGTAAAGCGGGTTGTAAGTTCTGCCAGGCGCCTCTGCGACGGCCAGGGACGCTGCGTGCGCAAACTGGTTGCAGGAGCCGACTACAAAACTCTCGTAGGTGTACTTGGCACTCAGGGACGGCTCTGGATGCTGGATCGCAGAGAGGTCCGTGTCTCGAACTACTGCCATCGCGGCCGCAACTCCACTACCGGTCGACACGGACGTCGCTTGGATCACATCCACCGACTCAGCAGCAGAAGGTACTTCGTCGGACTGCCACTCAAGTCCTTTGCCGATTACCCAATCGACTGAGTAATCGGACAATTGCAGATCGTTCAGCGAGTCCGCCAGGACACTGGCGTAATGATTGCTCACCCAATCTTTTACGACCTGGTTCGGCGCGCGCAAGTTGAGAACGTGCTGAGAACTGTCGAGGCTTTCAAACTGGATTGGTGAAAACCAGGTCTCAAAAGTCTGTTGATTGAGTCGTCCTTTGAGAGAGTGAAGTATGCGGCCCCAAACGTTAGTCTCTACAGAAGTGTTCATCAGCAAAACCGTGGAGGGGATGGCTTCAATTGAGTAAAGCCCACGTAATAGAACCGTACGGATCCGTAACCGGTTCTATCCGACGAACTCTAGCTGTTCCTATCCCCCTGTCCTTCGTGTCAGCGTCCAAACGGGCAAAGCCGGATAGTTTTCCACAACGATTTCCACAGCCCGTGGAAAAACTGCGCCCGGTTAAAGTAATGCTTTAAAGTCTTTTATATTCAACTGTTTACAGGGTGGCTGCTTTCAAGGCGAGCGGAGACTAACACATAACTTTCGCTTCGATCAAGGGACGCAGAGTAATAAAACAAGCCGGAGTT
This sequence comes from Pyrinomonadaceae bacterium, assembly GCA_036266055.1. Classification (GTDB taxonomy): domain Bacteria; phylum Acidobacteriota; class Blastocatellia; order Pyrinomonadales; family Pyrinomonadaceae; genus PSRF01. The sequence goes on from DATANW010000085.1 coordinate 33,425, forward strand.
AAACACCGGCGAACGCGAGGAGATCAGCCGCGGCCAGAGTCCTCGATCCCGTACGAATGGAACCGCGTTCAACAGTTAAATGGCTGCCGGTTTCTTGACATAAACTCAAGGGCAGATTAGTCTTGCCGTTTTCGTTTTGAGGAGAATTCATCACTATGTCGAAACGCACTTTTCAACCTAACAACCGTCGACGCGCAAAAACCCACGGCTTCCGCGCGCGCATGGCCAGCAAAAACGGACGCCTGGTGTTGAAGCGACGCCGCGCTAAAGGAAGAAAGCGTCTCACGCCTTCGCATTACTGAAGGTCGTTGCGTGTTTCGGCATGCGTAATTATTTGCGAGACAGCCGAGAATTCCAACACGTCTACAGGAACGGCAAACGCTACGACGGCGTATTCATCACAGTATTTGTTATTGAGAATCAGGGATTGGAACATCGTCTCGGGGTGACGGCGTCAAAGAAAGCGTTAGGCAAGTCGGTACAACGGAACCGAGCGAAGCGGTTACTTCGCGAAACCTTTCGATCGAATGAGCCGTTTTTACGCACGCTCTCGAGAAGTTACGATTGGGTTTTGAACGCGAAGAGGGCGGTTTTGGATCAAAAGGCGCATGCGCCGCAGCAGGAATTAGCGGGAATTATTGAAAAGGTAGGCCGGTTGGAAACGCACGACGTTTCGAGGTAAGCGGTAGTGGTGTGAAGACGATTCTGATCTCATTTCTCAAGTTTTATAAGTTAGCGGTTTCACCACTCTTACCCCCTTCGTGCAGATTCACTCCCACATGTTCAGAGTATGCGGTTGACGCTATATCTCGTTACGGAGCGCTGCGTGGAACCGCGTTGGCCGCACGTCGAATACTCCGTTGCCATCCATTCAATCCGGGCGGTTATGATCCCGTCAAATAGCCAGATTAGATATCAGTATTGTTATTAAAGAATGAACCAGAAACGAGTTCTACTAGCTTTAATCCTCTCATCCACAATTCTTCTTTTGTGGAGTTGGTTTTTTCCTCCGGTTAAAAATCCCCAGACTGCGCAGCCTGGCGCATCGCCGAGTCCAACAGCCAGCGCTAACGCTTCACCAGCGACGCCGACTGCGAGTGCGAATCCAACGACGTCGACGCCCGTTGTGGCGACGAATTTAACCGCGGCGCCGAAGCGAACGATCACGGTCACGACGCCGCTGTACTCCACGAAGTTTGAGACGCAAGGCGCGGAGCCCGTCAGTTGGATCATCAAGAGGAACAGGCTTAGCCAGCAGCCGATCTACTCGGTGAAGGGGAAGAAATCAGACCAGTTCCCGCTCGAGCTCATTTCGTCTGAGGGGCTTCAGCGACAACCTCGGCTGGTTCCACTGCAGTTGCAAACCGGTGATGCCGCGCTCGACGAAGTACTACGTGCGGCAACGTATCGAGTCGAAGGTGTTGATACGCCCGAGGGCGACGCCACGATCAATCTGACGAATGGTCAGAAAAAAGAGCTGACCTTCGTCTTCGAAGATTCCAATCAGGTCCAGGTCAGAAAGACGATCGTTTTCGATGCCGAGCGCTACGAAACGGATTTACTTGTTTCATTGAAGCGCGGCGGACAAGTCGTCCCGCAGGTGAAGGTCGCTGTTGGGCCAAGCATCGGCGATCAGGGAGTCGGGCACCACACCTTCTATTCAGTCGCGCCGGAAGGCGTAGCCTTTGTAAACGGCAAAGTGGAGCGGCATCTTGCGCATAGTATCAACGGAAGCAGCAGCAGTCCGGACAAGCTGGTACTGAATGGTCCCATCGACTGGGCGGGCGTTGGGGACACGTATTTCGCGATGGTCGTCGTACCGCCGCAGAAGACGGAAGGTCTCGAGTACCGCACAACAGCGTACGAGTACAAGCACAACGGCGGTGCGCCTGAGAAAAGATTTTTGATTACGGCGTACGTGCCGATTCCGTCGGATGGTTCACGCACGCTGATCTATGCCGGTCCGAAGGATCATTTCCTGCTGGAGGAAGCGAGCGGCGACATTACTGCTGCCGTTAATCGAACGATCGACCTCGACGGGTTGATCGATTACGGATATTTCTCCTGGTTGTCGCGGCCCTTAGCCGTGCCGATCCTTCAGGCGATTACGTATCTAAGCAGACTGACCAGCAGTTACGGCGTTGCAATTATTCTTTTCACGATCGTGATCTACTCGCTGTTCTTTCCGTTGAAGTGGCGCTCGTCGAAAGCGATGAAGAAAGCGGCGAAGCTCGCGCCGAAGATGAAAGAGTTGCAAGAGAAGATCAAAGGTCTTAAGCAGAACGATCCGCGATTGAAGGATCTGCAAATGGAGCAGCTCAAGTTGATGAAGGAAGGCAATCCGCTCGGAGGTTGTTTGCCGCTCATCATCCAGATGCCGTTCCTGTTTGCGTTGTATCGCGCGATTACGATCTCGCTCGATTTTCGTCAGGCAAGTTTTCTGTGGATCCCGGATCTTTCGGCCGCCGAGCCTTATCTCATCCACGTCCTGCCGATACTGATGACGGGAACGATGGTTGTTCTGCAACTCGTGACGCCGGCGCCGTCAGCCGACCCGTTGCAGCGCAAGATGATGGCGATCGGCATGCCGCTGTTCATGCTCTACATTTTGTGGAGCGCGCCGTCGGGCTTAGTTCTTTACTGGTTGGTTGGTAATATTGTCGGCTTCAGTCAGCAGTTTCTGATAAATCATTGGACCAAGTCGGACGACGACCAGGTCCCGGCGCCGCCCGAGAAGGGTGCGCCGCCAAAGCGGAAGAAGCGACCGGATCCGGTGCCTTCAGGTTCTTGAGATCGCCCGGTGTGAATGTTCCTTAGGTAACAAGAGATGAGTGAGGCTACTCAACAAGCAGCAGAGTTTCTCGAAAACGTCTTCGACATGACGGGCCTGCAGCTGCGTGTGAAAGTGAAGCAGGCAATCAGTGGCGAGGTGTTGGACATCGAGGGCCACGACGCCGAATTGCTGCAGGCGCAAACCGGAGAGCTGCTCGAAGCGCTGCAACACTTGATCAATCAAGTGTTCGGACGAAGCCTCGCCGGCGGAGAACGGCTCGTTTGTGATGTTCACGGATTTCGCGCGACACGTGAAGCTGAGCTGCAAACGATGGCTAATTTCGCCGCCAATCGCGTGCGGCAGACGGGCATCGCGTTTACGTTTGAACCAATGAGCGCGAATGAACGACGCATTATCCATTTGACACTCGCCGACAGTCCGGATCTCTCAACTGAGTCAATCGGCGAAGGCGCCGAGCGCAAGTTGAGAATCAGTCCGAAGAGCGCTGCCCGCCAGAGTTAACGTTTCGCGTTCCTCCCCCTTAGCTGTCTTTCCACAACCTACGATGAGTACGATCGTCGCACTATCCACTCCAAGAGGCCGTGGCGCTCTTGCTGTCATTCGTCTGAGTGGTCCACTCGCGATCAATATCGCGACTCAAATGGCCGGTCTCAACGATATCGAACCGCGAAAGGCCAAACTGACTAAGCTCGTTAACGATCATCAGGTCATCGACGAAGTAATCCTCACGTGCTTTCTTGCGCCGCACTCGTTGACCGGGGAAGACGTCGTCGAGATCAGTTGTCATGGATCGCCGGCGGTAGTCCGACAGATCGTCGATCGAAGTCTTGAGCTGGGAGCACTGTTGGCTGGTCCGGGCGAGTTCACGCTGCGAGCTTTGTCGAATGGGAAGATTAACCTGGCCCAAGCCGAAGCGATTCGCGATCTGATCTCCGCGCAGACTGACGCGGCGGTGAAACAAGCAGCGCGACAGATGAACGGTGAGTTGTCGAACACGCTGAATCCGTTCAAAGAGAAGCTGGTCGAAGTGATCGTGTTGCTTGAGTCGGCGCTCGAGTTTGTTGAAGACGATCTGCCGGCGCCGCGGGTGAAAGAGATTGAGGAGACGCTTGCTTCTGTCATTGCCGGGGTTCAGAAACTAAGCGCGAGCTTCAGTGCCGGTCGTTTACTTCAGGATGGTGTGCGCGTGACTATCGCGGGCCGACCGAATGTCGGTAAGTCCAGTCTGTTCAACAGTTTAGTCGCACACGAGCGAGCGATTGTGACGGAGATTCCGGGCACGACGCGGGACACTCTTTCAGAGGCAGTTGACCTTGGTGGCATTCCGGTGATTCTCACCGATACGGCCGGCGTTCGCGAAACGAGTGATGGAATTGAAACCCTCGGCATCGAGAGAACGCATCGCGCGTTGAGTGATGCTGACCTCGTGCTCGTCGTGCTCGATGGAAGCGAAGAAGTTGGACCAGCAGATCGGGACCTGTTGAGTCAGACCGCGGAGAGTCGCCGACTCGTACTGATGAACAAGAGCGATCTGCCGTCGTTCAAAGACGAGAGCGGTTGTCTTGGAGTGGCGCAAACTATTAATGTGTCAGCACGGACTGGAGAGGGTCTCGACGCTCTGCGCGAGGCAATGCTCGAGATCTTGAATAGTGCCGGTGTTGAAAACCAGGGACTGCTGATCACGAACGTGCGTCACTACGATCTCCTATGTCGCACAAGGCAGGAACTCGAGTTGGCCCAAGCGACGTTTTGCGACCGGCATAGTGAAGAGTTGGTGCTGGTTCCGTTGCACAATGCGTTGAAGTACCTCGGACAGATCACGGGCGAGACGACAACGGAAGATATTTTGTCGGAGATCTTCGCGACGTTTTGTATCGGGAAGTAGGAAGTAGGAAGAAGTGATGTCGTTTGACGAAGTTTTCAGTGTGATTGTGATCGGCGCCGGGCACGCCGGCTGCGAAGCCGCCTCTGCGGCGGCGCGGCTCGGCGCGGAAACGGGCTTGATCACGCTCAACCTGGATCTGGTCGGACAGATGTCATGTAATCCCGCGATCGGCGGGATCGCCAAGGGGCATCTGGTGCGAGAGATCGATGCGCTCGGCGGCATCATGGGACGAGTCATCGATCGTACCGGCATTCAGTTTCGATTGCTAAACCGATCGCGCGGTCCGGCGGTGCAATCGCCTCGGGCGCAAGCCGATCGCATGCGTTATCGAGCCGAGATGAGGCGAACGCTCGAAGCCACACCGAATCTGCATTTGCGGCAAGGTAAAGTGGTGGATTTCGTAATCCGCAGTGGGCGAATTGCGGGCCTGACGCTCGAGGATGGGAGATGTTTTTCGGCGCAGGCCGTGGTCGTCGCTACCGGAACGTTTCTGAACGGGTTGATTCACACGGGCCGCCGGACGTATCGCGGAGGTCGCGCTGGTGAGCCAGCCTCGATTGAACTGGCCGAGGCGTTGAAGAATCTCGGATTTCCTGTTGGCCGGTTAAAGACCGGCACTCCACCGCGGCTTGATGGCCGCACGATTGATTGGAGTGCTTTCGAACCGCAGCCAGGTGATCGCATACCAGTACCGTTTTCATTTGCAACGGACGAAATCGAGCAGGATCAAATTCAGTGCTATGTAGGCTATACCACTGAGCGGGTGCACGACACGATTCGCGAGAACATTGCTGAGTCGCCGCTGTATTCCGGAAAGATTAAGGGGATCGGTCCGCGGTACTGTCCGTCGATTGAAGATAAGGTCGTCAAGTTTTCAGATAAGTCGCGACATCAGCTCTTTCTGGAGCCAGAAGGGCACGATACAAACGAAGTCTATTTAAATGGCTTCTCGACTTCCCTGCCGGCTGAGATGCAGCAGGAGCTCGTGCGAATGATTCCGGGGATGGAAGAGGCGCGAGTCATTCGACCCGGCTACGCAATCGAGTACGACTTTGTGGATCCGCGTGAGTTGGGACCGGATCTGCAAACTTCGCGAATTGCCGGGCTCTTCCATGCAGGCCAGATCAATGGGACAACCGGTTATGAGGAGGCGGCATGCCAAGGGCTTGTGGCGGGAATCAACGCTGCGCTCTACACTCAGAAACGAACACCCTTGCGGCTGCGGCGGGAGGAGTCGTACACCGGCGTTTTGATTGAGGACTTGATCAAGCAGGGCGTCGACGAACCTTATCGAATCTTTACGTCACGCGCAGAGTATCGGCTCGCGTTGCGATACGATAATGCCGATGAACGCCTCGGCCGGTACGGACGGGATATCGGCCTGGTTGGCGATTCGGACTGGGAGCGGTTCAACGCCCGGCAAGCGCGATTGGCGCAACTGCGCTCCGCCCTCGACAACACTCGGCTGCGCCGTTCGGACGCCCGACATGCCGCCGTCTCGGCGCTGCTGGAAACGGATTTGAGTGACGTCATTTCCCTCGCCCAACTGGCGAAGCGACCGAAGGTCACTGCGGATCTGATCATGTCGCTTTTGCCGAGCGAGCTGAAGCCGGTGACGGAAGCCGACTTGAACTCAGTATTGGCCGATTCCCTTTACTCGGGCTACATCGAATCCCAAAAGTCGACGATCACTCGACTTTATCAGCACGACGGCCTGCGAATTCCGCGTGAGACCACGTTCCGCAACATTAGCGGCCTCTCGAATGAGGTTGTCGAGCGTCTCGACCGTGCGCGTCCGGAAACCTTCGGCGAGGCGCGTCGCCTCCCCGGCCTCACGCCTGGAGCGCTTTCGACCCTGTTGGTGTTCCTATCAGCGCACCAGAAATCCGTGTAGGTGAAAGTTTCACGTGAAACGGAACGTCTGTGTTAATTTGGTTTCACGTGAAACACGGATTAAATACAGATGGCTAGGATAATAGCCGTAGCGAACCAAAAAGGCGGAGTCGGCAAGACCACGACGGCCGTCAATCTGGCCGCCATTATCGCCAGTTGGGGTAATCGAGTCCTGCTAGTCGATGCCGATCCGCAAGGTAACGCCACATCAGGCGCCGGCGTGCAGCGTGGCAGTTTCACGCGAGGCCTTTACCACTGCCTTGTCCTCGAGGAGCCCATCACCTCGATTACGCTTCCGACCGTCGTTCCCTCACTAGAAGTCGTCCCGTCCAATAAAGATCTTGCTGGCGCTGAGATCGAGCTGGTCGAAGTAGAACAGCGAGAGTTTCGCCTGAAGCGCGCCCTCGCCGCGGTCGAACCCAATTACAACTATCTGATTATTGACTGTCCGCCGTCTCTCGGCCTGCTCACGCTTAACGCGCTGACGGCCGCTAGGTCGCTGGTCGTGCCGATCCAATGTGAATATTATGCACTCGAAGGTGTCACCGAGCTCTTCGACACGCTTGCTCGCATCCGGCGCCTGCACAACCCCGGTCTGATGATCGAAGGGCTCCTGCTCACGATGTACGACGAGCGCACGAACCTTTCGGCTGCTGTCGCCGCTGACCTCCGCGACTTCTACGGTCTCCAGGTATTTCAGACGGTAATCCCACGGAACGTGCGGTTGGCAGAAGCTCCCAGCCACGGTAAACCAATAATCGCTTACGACGCGAATTCGAAAGGGGCTGAGGCGTACTCGCGATTGGCCCGGGAGATTGTCTATGAATCGAAAAGCGCTGGGTCGGGGTCTGGGGGCGCTGCTGTCCTCTGACCGCACGATTGATCTCGGAGCCGAAACGTCAGAAGTGGATCTGGATCGAATCGTTCCCGGGGTGATGCAGCCCCGGACGAACTTCGACGAAGCGGCTCTCGAAAGTCTCGCCGAATCGATCAAGACTCACGGCGTCGTCCAGCCGCTGCTGGTCAGGCGCCGAGACGAGGGTTTCGAGCTCATCGCCGGCGAGCGACGCTGGCGCGCGGCGAAGCTGGCGGGGTTGACTCGTGTGCCGGTGCTCGTGAAGGACGTTGCCGACCAGAACCTCCTCGAGATCGCGCTGATCGAGAACATTCAACGCGAAGACCTTAACCCGATCGAAGAAGCACAAGCGTACAAACGATTGATCGAGACGGTCGGCCTCACCCAGGAGGCGTTGGCCACACGCGTCGGCCGCGACCGCTCTTACATCACGAACTACCTGCGCCTGCTGAAGCTCCCGGAGGATCTACAAAAACTCGTCATCGAAGGCCGTCTTTCAACCGGCCACGCGCGCACGATCCTGGGTTTGACCCACGCAGATCTCCAGAGGCGACTGGCGCGGCAAGTTCTCGAGGACGGACTCTCCGTGCGAGCGACTGAGATCCTCGTTCAGAAAGCTTCGGCAGACAAGGCACCCCGAGCTCCGCGGGTGGCGCAGACGGTCGACCCGAACATCAGGGCCGCGGAAACGAAGTTGAGGCGGGCTCTCGGAACGCAGGTCCGGATAGTGCAAATGGGAAGCGAGGGGCGAGGCCGAGTCGAAATCAGTTTCTATAACGCTCAAGATCTCGATCGCGTCTACGACCTCCTCATCACTGCGGCCCCGGTCTAACCTCATGTAAAAGCGCAGACAGTACAATGTACAACAACACGCGCGTCGCAGTAATTAATCGCGCTCGTTCGCAAGCTCGATCAACGCCAATGGAATCAGCAACTACCAAATGGGCTTCGGTTGACCCTCCATTGTCACCATGTTAGACTCGCCCGCTTTTCGGCGGGCATATACAACACACAGATAGAGGAATCGGAT
>DATANW010000086.1:0-3655 GCA_036266055.1 Pyrinomonadaceae bacterium
GTCGGGCCGCTCTTCGCGATCGACTTTGATGTTCACAAACAAGTCGTTCATCAGGTTCGCGATCTCTTCGTCTTCAAACGACTCGTGGGCCATGACGTGACACCAGTGACACGCCGAGTAACCGATACTGAGCAGCACCGGCTTGTTCTCGGCGCGCGCTTTTGCAAACGCCTCTTCGCCCCACGGGTACCAATCGACGGGATTGTGTGCGTGCTGGAGTAAGTACGGACTGCTCTCGTGAATCAGATGATTGGTGTGTTCGTGTTGTTCCATTTGTCCCTGCTTGATCTTGGTTCAGTCTTTGAACCAGTACTTGGTCTTCCTGGCCCAGGAGGTGTTGGGGTACTTGCGGTGCAACAGATCGAACGCGGCCTTGGACCAACGGCCCGTGTTCTTGTCCGTGCAACCGAAACGCGTGGTGGTCACCGCGAGATGCAACGCTTCGGGAATACGCGGCTCGGTAGGGTTTGCATTCGCCCACTTAATCGCTTGTTCGGCGATGTAGTTTGGTGCGGCGCCCAAAGCTGCAAGCGCTTTCCACTCACGCTCGGCGTTGGCGCGTTCTGCAGCCGAGAGAAACAGCGGGGGTTGCGTGCTGGCAGGCGTGAACGCGAGCACTTCACGGTTTTCTTCTTCGTCGACCGGTTGGAAAGCCGCGCTGCACCACCAGTTGTCGCGATACTCGTCTTGCTGGTTGAGGGGCGCGCGTCTGCCGACGCCCTCATCGACGACGGGTTCGAGACCCGGAAACTTCAGCCACGCGTAGATTGCGACGAATTTCTTCGCCTGCGGCGTGGTGGCCGTGGTGTACTCGTCGAGCAGTGTCGCTAATTCAGGAACAAGAGCTTTCAGCGCCGGGACGACTTCGTCTGCGGTCTTTGTGTCGCCGATTATCGCAGCCCGCAGCCAGACCGCCTGCGCGATGTCGCGTCGCAGTGGAGTAGCAAGATTCTTGCTGACCGCAGCCTGTTTCAACATTGCCAGTGGGATTTGCTGGTTGATTGCTTCGGCCGCAGCGTGATCGAAACGTGGTTGGCCTTTAAGGTCTTTCATCTCGGTTGAGACGGTCTCGTCGTCTGCCGGGATCTCGCGGCCGTCATCGTTCCAACTAAGCGCTGCCGGTGTGCGTGACACGTACGCGAGAAAATCTTCGAACGTGGTTGCCAGCATCATCCGTTTGTTCGACAGGAGGTTGAATGTCGACTCGTCAAACTTCGCGCGATGATTCTTCAAAAGCTCGTCGAGCAGCGCGCGCGCCTCGTTGTTTTTGCCAGACTCCATCATCAGCCGCGCGGCATGAAAACGCGCGGACACGAATGCGGGCGAGTTCGGTTGAACCTTCGTCGCCTGAGCGATCAATTCGGCAGCGGCCGCATGCGTACCTTCCGCATGGCTGAGGGCCGCGATCAGCCAGGGATCGGAATGGGTTGCTCGCCAGCGCTCGACCGCGCGTGCGGGCGCGTTTTCGTCTCCTTCCTCCATGTTCGCGAGCCACTCGGAAAGGTCATCACCTTTAACCGCGGCCGGTGTCGGTGCCGTTTCGTCAACTTCCAGATACTGGTCCAGTAGAGTCGTGTAATCCCACAGATCCTGTTTCAGGTTGTCGTTCTGTTTCTTTGTAGTGAGGATGCGAGCGAGTTCGTGCAACCGCTGCTCGGGATGGAGACGCAAGCTAACGAGGTTGGCGAGTCGCGTCGCCGACGCATGATGATGCGCGAAACGTTTGTCGGCGAGAATCTTCGACAACTGGTTTTCTGCGGCGCGTAGTGACTCCTGTTTTTGTTCCAACGCGCCGAGACTCGCTTTGCGAATCAGCGTCCGCGCCACCATGTAAGACGCAACGAAATGCCACGGCGACTTGTCGTCGGCGGCAATCTCTTCAAAGCGACTTTTTGCTTCGTCGAAATTAGCGGCATAAAAGTGAGCGGCTGCGATTTGATAGTCGCGATCCTGGCGCGCGAGAAGCCGCGCGTTCGACGGCAGCGGCTCAGGAATCGAACTGCCTGACGAGCAGTTGGTGAAGACTTGATCCTGCGCGTTCACCCAATCGAGCAGCAGGGAAGTTTCACTTTTGTATTCCAGGGTACGATCCGACAGGACCTTCACCGCCGTCTCAAACGAATCTTTGTTGCAGTTGACGTAAGACTCATACTCGTTCGGCTTTTCACGCGCGCGATAGCTATCGATCTCGCCACGGTCCTGCACGCCGGGAACCTTCTTGCGAGCTTCGAGCCACGCTTTGCTCCACTCCGTTGGGTCCTCGTCTGAACTGAAGTCGAGCCGCTGCTTCCACAAATCGACCAGGACTTGCTGTTCCGACGGAGTGAAGGTCGATCCCGACAGATAGCGATACGCAACGTAAAGATATGAGCGCGCGTAACTGGGTTGGACCACGCCGATGCGCCCGCCGGCGAACTGCGCCAGGGGATAACTCGGGTGGGCGATATGGACGAAAATGGCTTCGAGCGTAAACGGGCCACAGGCGAGAGCGGTCGTGCTGTTCAAGAGAATTATCGCGAGAAATATCGCCGTGAAGCGTCGGCTTAGAGTCATTTTTTGTAGGTCTCCAGTGCGCGGTCCAGTGAGTCTCGAGACCACGGATTGGGGCTGAATATGTACAAGCGTTCGACATTGGGTCGCGGAATGGGTTCGTCCGTCGAGACGCCGGCGGAATTTGCACAGATCGGCGGTTCGAATCGTGTTGCTGTTTGAAATCGCTTTTGGTCGACGCCCATGCGAAACAGCATTGGCACTGCTTCGTCGATCGGAAGGTCCGAGAGCCAACGATCTCCGGCGCACCACGAAGCGAGTGCGGTGATCGAGAGTGCGGTTGAGGAAGACATTTTTTGCCGCACTGCGATCAGCAGAGCTCGATAGAACTTTCTTTCCGATACAAACGCGTCGAAATCGATTTGCACCGCCGACACGTTCGGCAGGCGAGATACGTCAGCTATTGCATCAACGATGTCTTGAAACGGCTTTTCTTCGACTCTCGGCGTCCCTTTGTGATGAGTCTCGAATCGTACGACGCCGACCAGCTTAGTGCCGCGCGCAAGTTCCAAGGGCTGGAGCCGTGGTCGTATGTAAATCATATCGCCATCGAACGTGATGGTCTTTGCCAGAAAGGCAACGCCGATCTGATTGGTGTCGATGAAGTCGAGTTTTTCCGGTCGCTCCCAGGCCCAAACGATCACCGCCGGCAGTGTAGATAACGTTGGCTGAGGCTTCGGTCGTAACGCCACGAACGCGATCGGCACCAGCACGATCAGCGGCGCCGGCCAGAGTTTCTTGTTCTTTAAGAATCGCATGTCGAATTGGGGCAGTGTACCACCACCAATCGGTGCTTTGATATACTCAAGCCCAAATGACAGAACGAGAGACTTTAGAATTCGACGTCGTATTTGTGGGCGCTGGTCCAGCTAATCTAAGCGGCGCGTTACACCTCGCGCGACTCGTCAAACAACACAACGAAACTGCCGGCGCTGACAAAATCGGCGACATCGAAATCGCCATCATCGAGAAAGGCGCCAGCGTTGGCGCGCACATTCTTTCGGGCGCCGTGATGGATCCGAAAGCGCTGCGTGAACTGATTCCTGACTTCGAGTCGCAAGGCGCTCCGCTGGAATCTCCGGTGACGGAAGACTTCTTTCTCTAC
>DATANW010000087.1:0-5680 GCA_036266055.1 Pyrinomonadaceae bacterium
TCGCCCGAAACGCAAACAGTTTACGCGGCGCGACCCAACGGCCAACCGACGGTATCGACAGCCCAAAACGAAGGCAGTTTCATTCCGGCGTCGCGTCTCGCCTTTCCCGGACCGGCGAGCAACCCGGCGTTGGCCCAGGAGAGATTGAACGTGGCCGATCCTGCAACACAACGCAGCGGCGGTAGTGGCGCTGCGAAGTTCTTCGGACTGTTGCTTGTGCTCGTGCTGATCGCCGGAGCGTTCTACGCCGGCGCGCGTTACAAGGAACGAATTCCCTTCCTCGCCTCGAAAGTGCAGCCGGCGCAGACGGCGCCGGTCGCCGTCGCGACGCCGCAACCGGAAGAACCGTTTGTTCAATTCGAACGCTCGCGACGGCAAGTCGATCAGGACGCGCGTGCGTGGCTCGCGAACGACATCGGCAAGGAGTTGATCAAGTCCGGAGTTCAGAATCCGCTCGACTCGCCGGATCCTGCGTTTTTATATCTTTACGGTCGCGCAAATTTGCTCACCGGCAACACTGACGAAGCGGTAAAAGCGTTCGACGCCGCCATCGCCAAGGCCGACGCTGCGCCTTCTCCCACAAACGCCACGATCAAGAAGGAGGCAATTCTTGGTTTGGCTGCGCTTAGCTTCCGCACGAACCGCGACCGCTGGAAAACACTCAATCAGTATGAAGAGTTGACGAAAGCTCCCGCCAATTCGCCGGCCCCCTAACTTATTGAACCCTGATCTGTTTCGATGCATCTAACGAAGTTTGAATGGTCGAATCAGGGCGTAACTAATGTCGGAACTCAAACTCCAGCAAAGCAGACTCGACGGGCGATATGACATCGTCGACTGTCTCGGTCGGGGCAGTTACGCCGAGATCTACGTCGCGAACGACCTTGCCGCCGTCGATGGCGCACCGCGCACTGTCGTTATCAAGGCGCTGAATCTGTACCTGCAGGATGACCCTGACGCAGAACTCGAACGCACTCTCGTCGCCAACTTTCAGAACGAAGCGGTCGCGCTCGATCGCGTGCGACATCCCAACGTCATCAATCGTCTCGGACACGGCACCGCGATCGATCTCGCGGGCACTACGTTTCACTACATCGTGCTCGAGTATCTTCCGGGCGGCGACATGTTCGCGCTGACACGTACGCGACCATTGCCGATTCAACGAGCGCTGCACTATCTCGAGCAGGTCTGTTCCGGACTCGCCCACGCACACAAGTGCGGCGTCATTCATCGCGACATCAAGCCGCAAAATCTGTTGCTGACGGCCGACAAAGAGACGGTGAAGATCGCCGACTTCGGCGTCGCGCGTCTCGACGCAAGTGAAGGCGCGATTACGCGAGTCGGCACGAACATCTATTCGGCGCCCGAGCACAATCCGCTGATGCAGACCGGACAGCTCGACACCCGTGGCTTACGAACCCCGACACGTGATTATTTGACACCGGCCGCGGACGTTTATTCGCTTGCGAAAACTGTGTACACGTTGATCGCCGGTGAATCGCCGCGCCGTTTCGCGCAGCACGCGATTAGCGACTTGCCGGAATCTGTAAAGGATACCTTTTGGGCCAACCCCGTCCTGCGCGTCCTTGAAAAAGCGACGCAAAGCCGGCCCGAAGATCGTTTTCAAACGGTCGAAGAATTTTGGGACGAGATCGCCGAGGCCGCCTTGCCGCCGACGCGCCCGTTGCAAATGGTCAACGCAGCTGCCGCTGAACCGCGACGTAAACCGAGCGCCGATCTTTCGGTCGAGCTCGAAGACTTCACCGAAGCAGCGCCGCCGCGTCCACACTTCGCATTACCCGAAGCACGCGGCATGGCCTTAGCCGACAACGACTCGATTCGCCGTCCGCGCATCGTCGTGCCGATCAGCGACGAAGCTCGACGCCAGATGGAATTGCGTGAGCGCCAACAGGTGGAGCGCGAGACGAACCTAGGCCAGACCCAGCGAGAGCGACACAAAACGAATGAGTCCGTGTTGCCGCCGAGCCGCACTCGCCGCGCACTTGTCGCGGTGGGACTGATACTCGCCTTCTCCGGAATGCTTCTGGCGACACACAAGTATGTGACCACGAAATGGAACCCGCTGGCCTCGATCCCCGGGACCTCCAGCATCATCATCGTCGGTCGTGAAGGTGTCACTACTACCGATCTGAACCTGCGGCCAGTGGCGAGTAGCGCCGGAAATGACCCTATTGGCTTGGCTGAATCCGGCTCCAAGGTTAGAGTTCTCACTGCTAATAACGACAACAACTGGGTCGAGGTGCAGGTGCTCGAACATTCGCGCCCCAAGACCGATCCATATTCGTCCGATCGCGGGTGGGTCAATAAACGTTATATAAAGTTCGACTGATAAAAACGGAGCTAATCTGATTGGGCCTGCTTGAATCGATAAGAAAATGGATTGACGGTGAGACCGGCGAAGACCTGCTCGAAGCGGCCGACGAGCATGCGAAACCACGACGCGTTTGGGAAGAGTTCCTGGTCAAGATCGCGCGCGAAGTCGAGGCTGCCATGCAGCGCGAGATGTTTACGCCGCCCGGTGGTCCAACCTACATTCCGCGCGAATACATCGTCTATCTCAGCGCCGACGACGACAAAGACTGGCAGGGCGACAAGCGCCGCGGACTCGAGCAGGGACTGTTTCACGTCCTTTCCGAACGCGCTCGCGAACTGAGTGGGACCACACAACTCGCGGTGAAGTCGTTCGCCGTCGAGCTACGCGTCGATGGGACGCTGAACAAAGGCGAGTTTCGCGTGCAGGCCGTTTGGGATGAAACCGAGAGCGGTCACACGATGGTGACGCCGCGTGTCACGCAGTCGACGCAGTCAGGTCAACCACAATTCAATCCGAATGATACCGTCGTCGAACGAATTGAGGACGTCAGCGAGAGCGAGCAGACTGTCGTGCGGCCGAAGGCGACCGCGCTTTATACCGTCGAAGTGTGGCGTGATGGCGTGCGGGAATCGGTCGTGCCGATCATGAAGAACGAGATCACCATCGGACGCGGTTCGCGGAGTATTTCAGTCGACTTGCCAATTAAAGGAGATCCGGAAGTCAGCCGCGTTCACGCCGTGATGTCCCGCGACAACCAAGGCCGTTACTGGTTGGTCGCAAAAGGAAGAAATCCGACGCTCGTTAACGGACGCGAACTCACGCGCGAGGAACCCACCGAGGTCGCACCCGATCAGAAGATCGCGATTTGTAACTTTGTTATTCGGATCCAACCGAGGTGAGCTTTTTTATCGGTATAACCGCTGCTCTCGTCGATGAGAGGTCGGCGATCAAATCGGTCAGAAGTCCAGCGACGTTCTCGCCTTCCAGGTAACCCTTGCCGAGCATTTTGGTGATCGGTCGTTTCTTCATTTCCCCGTTCACCTCTTTCAGGATCGCCCTCGCAAACGCCGCGACCACTTTTCCATCAAACTGTTTACCGCTGTTCTCGCGGAGGTCGCGCACGACGTCTTCGAACGAGCGGCGCCGGCGATACGGCCGGTCGGTGGTCATCGCGTCAAACGAGTCCGCCAGCGCAACGATTTTGGCGCCTATCGGAATCTGCTCGTCGGTTAGACCATCGGGATAACCACGTCCGTCCAGACGCTCGTGGTGATACTTCGCCATCAACGGGATGTCGGCATAGGGATGATTGATCGGCGAGAGAATCTCGTAGCCGGCTGCGGGGTGACGATTCAGATCGCTCGATCGCTTCGCGTCGATGTGATAGGGCGCGTTGATGATGTCGCGATCGACGATCAGCTTGCCGATGTCGTGAAGATACCCGGCGATCTGAATGCCTTCGACTTCCTCTTCACTCCAACCCATCTCCCGCGCGATGATCTCGCTGTAGCGGCCGACGCGCTCCGAATGGCCCTGCGTGTACTTGTCTTTGATGTCGATTGCTGCCGCAAAGGCGCGCACAGTGTCGCGATAGATCGCTCGCAACTCTTCGTACAAACGGCGGTTCTCTTCTGCTCGTTGGGCCACCTGCTCGAGCAAGCGATGCGTGTGAATACCGACGCCGATGTGCCGGACCATCGCTTTGATCGTTTCGTAGTCGGCGTTGGAAAACTCTTCTCCGCTTGCCTTCCCTCCCAGCAGCACCAGCCCGGTTACTTCACCGCGCACGATCATCGGCAGGACGAGTTCGATTCCCGACTTGCTTAGACCAGCGAAGTTCCTGCTGACGAAACCCTTCTCGCTATGTTTCACCAGTCCATCCGAGGCGGCGGCGTCGAGCAATTCCTGCCTCTCGGTGTCGTCGATGGTCCATTCCTGCAACACTTCCTCGCCAAGCCCCCAGACCGCCACACAACGAAGCGAACCTGTGTCGACGCACTCAGCGACGGCGCCGCGGCGCAACGCCAGCGTGCCGAGCAGCAGGTGCAACGACGTACGGACCATCTCCGCAAATTCGCCGGTGCCGGCAATTTCCTGGCCCAGATCGGCGAGAGCGCCGAACGTGTGAATGAGTTTCTGAGTTGACGGCTCCATTTACAAGATCAGTGGATTATCTGTGTCGCTTCATAGTTGGAAAGATTAAGCAGAGCCTCGCGTTCGTCTTTCGCGAGTACGACGTGGCGGGTGAGTCCAAGCATCTCAAACAATTCAACTGTCTGGTTGTTTACTTCGGAGAAGACAACGCGTGCACCGTTCTTTTCGGCGATGTCGATGATGCCGAGGAGGATCGAGATACCGATACTATTGACTAGCTGAGTGTCGCTGAAATCTATGACCAACGCGCGGCAACCACAGTCGAGTTGCCGCCGGCATTCTCGTTCGATCTTTTCGCCAGTCAGCTTGTTGAGATAATCGCTCGCGTAAACAACAGCGGTGGTGCCAACACAATGAGAGCGTACTAAACCTGGGCTTGGTTTATCCACTCGATAGACCCCTCCCTCGAATGTTCGTTATAAAGGCGTTTGCGAAACTGCGCCCCGGGGTTCTTTTATTCCTGGTAATGCTGGATCGGAAGCGTCACGAAGAACTTTGGCGAAGATATTTTGTCATACGCAGGCTGGTCCCTTCATCGACCCGTTCAAACTCGACTTCGTCCATCAGAGTTCGAATCAGTTTTAGTCCCCAACCGCGTCGTTCTTCCGCCGCTTCTGAAGTCTCTAACCCGCTACTCGCACCGTTAAGATTGGCCGGTACGATGCCGCGACTCGAAATAGTGACGACTAATCTATCACTTTCAAGCCGAAAACGTTGATAAATTTTTCTGTCGGGGCTGAAACTGTGCTCGGAAGCGTTGATGCAAGCCTCGACGACCGCCGTTTTGATCTGGTTGATGGCCTCCGGCCGGAACATTAACCGCCGCGCGATCTGTTCGGCTGTGCTCGCCGCGATGAGCTCGTTGTCTTCACCCATCGGCACCACCATCAGAAACTCGTTTGGTTCAGTTGCCTCCCCAGGCAACTGACCGACCGGATTCGAAACGCTTTCAGCAACCCGCTCCCCGAGAAGGGCCAACTGTTGACGGCTCGAACTGAATGCTTTGCGCCGCGTTAAGAGGCGACTCGCCTCATCCGTAAAGCCTTCGTTCGAGATGAGCCAGATTTGGTAACGGCCGAAACCGAGATTCGTAGCCAGCGTCTCGAACCGATCGCACCACGCGCGGGCATCGTCGAGGTCCACTTCGAGTTTCGACTCGACATCGGCAGTCAGCCACACCACTTGCTGCGC
>DATANW010000088.1:0-10831 GCA_036266055.1 Pyrinomonadaceae bacterium
CCATCTCTGAAGCCTGACTGGCACTTTCCATATTAGTCCCCTCTCGTTTGCTATCAATTGATTTTGAATAAAGGCCGCACTACATCGCGCGCCGCCGTGGCACGGATCATGCGGTCATCTAGTAACGCGCATTTTTGCGTAGCGAAAGTATTCATTCGCGGCATCTAAATGCAGGATAGAAAGACACTCTGGGCGCGCTTTCTTGCTCAGACGTGGTTTTAGGACGACATGCTAACCCGCGTTCACTCTCTTCCGGTAGCTCGAACCATCGGCGTTCTGGTTTGCCTGGGCGTGATGGCAGCGGCGACCACCGCACTGGCCCAATCGTCAGCGGTCGAACTTCAGCAGATTCTGTCGGAAAAAGCCGCCTTCCAGGCCGCCGACTTCGCCGCCCTGCAACAGGGTCAAACCATCGTAAAATTAACGCCGATTACCGACAAACGCGAAGTCGCCGTCTGTGGTCTCGTAACTCTTCGCACCAGCGCCGAGCAGTTTCTCCGTTCGTATATCGACGGCATGACGCGGCAGAACAACCAGACAGTGCTCGAAGCAGGGCGTTTCGGAACCGCCCCTGCTGTTGCGGATCTGCAACAGCTAACGATCGATGCTGCCGAGATCGAAGATCTGAAAAGCTGCGTCACGGGCGACTGCGAACTCAAGCTGTCCGCAAAGATGATCGAACGCTTGCGTCGCGACGTTGACTGGGAAGCGGCTGACTACCAGGCTCAAGCCACGCAACTTCTCAAAACGATGCTTGTCGAATACGTGCGCGACTATCTCGCTCGCGGTCCGGCAGCGCTCATCGAATACAACGACAAACGCGACGGGGTTCGACTAGCCGACGAACAGCAAGCGCTTGGTTCGGCCTCCGGATATCTAAACGATCTGCTGCGCGACACGCAATCGGGACTGCAACTTGTCGAAGAAGCGATCGTGTGGTCCAAGATCAAGTTCGGGCTCAAACCGGTGCTCGTAGTGAATCACGTCCGCGCCTACAAGGTCGACCGCGAACAGGGTCCACAGGTGCTGGTCGCGTCGAACCAGATCTATGCCAACCACTACTTTACCTCTTCGCTGGCACTGACCGCGTTTGTCAACGTGCCGGGCGCGACTCCTTATCTGGTTTATGAAAATCGTTCGCGGACGGACGGACTGACTGGTCCATTCAGCAAGCTCAAACGTGGCGTCATCGAAAAGAGGTTGGTTGACGGTCTCAAGTCGGTGCTGGAACATTCCAAGGTGAATCTGGAGGGAGCCGGACTAAACGCGGAAGCGGCAATCGCGACGCAGCAATCATCCGGCTGGGCCCGACGATTATTTGGCGGCATTCGTCCGCTGTTGTGGGTGTTGGTCATCTCAGCGCTAGTCGCATTACTGCTGTTACGCAGAACTGAAACTGTCCGTGCTCCGCTGAAACAATCGCGGATCACCACGAGGGGGAAGCTATGAAGCAAGCACGATTTCTTTGGTTAGTCCTGGCAATAATTGTTGGGGGTGTGCTGTCGTACGTGTACGCACAGCCGGGGCAAGAGCAGAAAAACAAGCCGCCGCACGATTCAGTAACCGTTGAGCTAAAGGACGCTAAAGGCGAGTCGGTTGGAAATGCAGTCATAACGGGGACTGGAAACGAAGGCGTTCGGATCAAGCTCAATTTGAAAAACCTGCCGCCGGGTCAGCATGCGATCCATTTTCACGAGATGGCGAAATGTGAAGGGCCGAAATTCGAAACCGCGGGCGCACATTTCAATCCCGATCAAAAGAAGCACGGGCTGAAAAATCCTCAAGGTGCGCACGTTGGTGACATGGCCAACTTCAACGTCAGTAAAAATGGCACTGCGATGTCTACGATTACGAACAAGCACGTGAGGTTCGGAAATGAGGGCTCGAATTCTCTCTTCGCCGGCAACGGCACCGCGCTCGTCGTTCATGCGAAAGCCGATGACCAGATGACCGATCCGTCCGGCAATTCCGGCGACCGCATCGCCTGCGGCGTCGTCAGTCATTAGTATCGTCACTAAACGACCGGCGGTACTTCGGGACCGGATAGAGACACGGGTGAGTTGATCTTTCATCCGTGTCTTTTTGTATTGTAGACTCGTCAGCATTATGAACCGATTCCTACCAATGGCCGCGCTTCTCGTCGCCCTGTATACCTTAGCCAGCGTTTACGCGAATCAACAGACCGTGCACGTCGGTCCGGGGTTCTTTACCGGAAAAGAGTATCTCGAGATGACCGACAATGAGCGGCGCGCCTACGCCACAGGCGCCATCAACGGGATGCTTGTCGCCCCGTTTTTCGGCGCGCCCGAGGACAACGTGAACTGGCTCAAGGCCTGCACCGCGAAGCTCTCCGACGAAGACATCGCGGCGATGCTCACGCGTTACATCCGCGATAACGAGAGCCAGTCGAACTTCAACCTCAACGTCCTCACGTTCAATGCATTTCGAAGTGCCTGTCCGAAAACGAAGTAGTGTCGAAAACCGCGTTGCTCGTTCGTTAACCAACTGGACAGACTAATTTGTGGTAAGGAGACGACGGCAATGCCAAATTATTTACTCTTTCTCTATTCAGAACCCGACGCTTTCAACGAGACCAGCCCCGCGGAAATGCAGGCGATCATTCAGAAATATCGCGACTGGCGGATGCGTCTACAAAAAACGGGCGTGATCGTCGGCGGCGAGAAGCTGCAGGACGGAACCGGTCGAATGATGCGACGGACAGGCAGTGAGACGTCGGTCATCGACGGCCCCTACACCGAAAGCAAAGAGATCATCGGCGGGTTCTTCGAGATCCAGGCGGAGACCTACGATCGGGCGGTCGAGGTGGCCGGCGACTGCCCGCATCTCGAATACGGCGGCCCGATCGAGATCCGTGAGGTGGAGATGATCGTCACAAGTGCCGGAGCCGGCGAGTGAAGGACCTGGTAGATCATCTGTTTCGGCATCACTCGGCGAAGATCGTCGCCACGCTGACGCGCGTCTTCGGCTCGCGACATCTGGACCTTGCCGAAGACGTCGTTCAGGACGCGCTGGTGAAAGCACTTCAGCAGTGGCCTTTCAAAGGCGTTCCTGAAAACCCGGCAGGGTGGCTGACGCTCGTCGCTAAAAATCGCGCACTCGATCTGCTGCGCCGCGATGCGTCACTCGCGGATAAAGCCGAAGAACTCGAGTTGGCGCTACCGCATCTCACCTCGCCGGCGGTGGCGTCCAGCGTCGAGATGGACGATCAGTTAGCGCTGATCCTGATGTGCTGTCACCCGGCGCTTCCAGTCGAGTATCAGATCGCACTCACTTTGAAGACGGCGTGCGGTTTCAGCACTGCTGAGATCGCACGCGCCTTCCTGACGCCGCAAACTACGATCGCGCAACGTCTCGTGCGCGCGAAACGACAAATTCGAGATCACGACATCGTTATCGATCCGCCCGGCGCAGACGATCTGCCGGCGCGGATCGACAGCGTGTTGCGCGTGATCTATTTGCTTTTCAACGAAGGTTATGCGGCATCCAGCGGTGACGATCTCGTCCGTGCCGACTTGTGCGAAGAAGCGCTTCGACTCGGCACGCTGGTGATCGATCAGTCGCGGGTACGGTTGCCGGCCGCTCATGCGCTGCTCGCGTTAATGATGTTGCAAGCGGCACGTCTACCTGCGCGAACTCTCGCAGACGGAACGCTCGCTGTACTCGCCAAACAGAACCGCGAACTGTGGGATCGAAAACTAATCGGAGCCGGCATGCGTCACTTCGGCGCCTCCGCGCATGGCGACACGATCACCACGTATCATCTGCAAGCGGAGATCGCGGCGGTCCATGCAACCGCGGGGAGCGATGATGACACTGACTGGTCGAAGCTCGTCGAGCTTTACAACGATCTCTACAAACTCGAACCGACGCCAATCGTCCTGCTCAACCGCGCGATCGCGATCTCGCGTTGCGAGGGACCGCACGCCGGTCTAACCGCGCTCGACGACATCGACCCTCATCCTTCGCTCCGCAATTACCACCTCCTGCCTGCCGTCGCCGCTGAGTTGTGGAGACAAGCAGGAGACAATCAACGCGCTGCCCAAGCCTACCAGCGTGCGCTCGAATGCTCCTGTAGCGCCCCCGAACGCGCCTTCCTCGAAACCCAACTCGAGCGTTTGAACTAATCTTAATTCTCTTAATCCGTGGTTCGTGTTCCCTTTTTTGGGCGGAATGTGCTAAGAAGAATCGCACCTAAAACCCAACAAGCCGAGGAACCCAATGCGACCTGTAAAAGCGACTCGTTCATTGCTCAGTTTTGCTTCGACGCTGCTCTTCGTCCTAGTCCTAAGCAGTTGCCAACCCGGAACTTTGCCGACTAACAATACCGGCGGCGCCAACAGCGCCAACCGCTCCGGCGAAACGCGCACACTGGCTTTCGTTCCGAACAACTCTTCCGATTTCTGGGTGATCGCCCGCAAAGGAACTGAGAAGGCCGAGAAAGAGATTCCCGGTATCAAGGTCGACTTCCGCATTCCCGACGGCACTGCCGCGGACCAGCAGCGGATCATCGACGAGCTTCTCGCGAAGGGCGTAAAAGGCATCGCCATCAGCCCCGTCGATCCTGCGAACCAGACGGCAATGCTCGATCGCGCTGCAGCCCAGGCCGTCGTCGTCACGCAGGACAGCGACGCACCTACCAGCAAGCGCGAGTGCTACATCGGCACAGACAACGTCGCCGCCGGACGGCAAGCCGGTGAATTGTTGAAGGAAGCACTGCCGCAAGGCGGTAAGGTGATGGTTTTTGTCGGCACGCTCGACGCCTCGAACGCGCAGCAGCGTTATCAGGGTTTGAAAGAAGCCGTCGCCGGTTCGAACATCCAGATTCTGAATGTCCGCACTGATAACACCGATCGCGTGCGCGCGAAAGCGAATGCTGCCGACACGCTGGTGACCACTCCGGACATCGCCGGAATGGTTGGCCTGTGGTCCTACAATGGACCGGCAATACTCAATGCCGTGAAGGAAGCGAACAAGACGGACAAAGTGAAGATCATCGCTTTCGACGAAGAGGACCAGACATTAAGCGGTGTCAAAGAAGGGGCAATCTACGCCACCGTCGTGCAGCAACCGTTCGAGTTTGGGTATCAGTCAATCGCGATGATGGCGAAGATCCTGAACGGCGACAAGTCAGCTATTCCGGCCGGCAAGCAGATCTTCGTCCCGACGCTGGCGATCAAGAAAGGCGACGTCGACGAGTTCATCAAGAAGATCAATACGCTTCGCGGCCGCAGTTGATGAATAACACGCCACTTCTCGAATTGGAGGGAATTAGTAAACGGTTCCCGGGGGTTGTTGCGCTCGATCGGGTAAGTCTCAGCGTCGGCGAAGGCGAAGTCGTCGCGCTCATCGGCGAGAATGGCGCTGGCAAGTCGACGCTGATGAATATAGTGGGCGGTGCGATTGCCCGCGATAACGGCACGATCAAGATCAACGGCGCGCCCGTCGTGATCAGCTCCCCTCGCGACGCCAGCGCGTACGGGATCGAGTTCATTCACCAGGAGCTGAGCGTCCTCGACAATCTCGACGTCGCCGCCAACATCTTCCTGCGCCGGGAACCTACCTTCGGCGGCTTTCTAAAGCTGATCGATCGTCGTCGCATCTACAAGGACGCCGATGTGCTGGTGCGGAAGCTCGGCCTCGATATCTCCAGCCGCACACCGCTCAGCCGGCTCTCAATTGCCCAACAACAACTGGTCGAGATCGCGCGCGCGCTCAGCGCGGGTGCGCGCATCATCATCATGGACGAGCCGACGTCAAGTTTAACGGGCACCGAGACACGACGGCTGTTGGATATCGTCCACGATCTGAAGTCGCAGAACGTCAGCATCATCTACATTTCACATCGGCTGCACGAAGTGGAAGAGATCGCCGACCGCGCGGTGGTGCTGCGCGACGGCAAAAACGCCGGCGTGCTTCCACGCAGCGAGATCGATCGTGAACGCATGGTCCGCATGATGGTGGGCCGCGACCTAAAAGACTTCTTCAACGTGGCGGGCGACCGTGCGAGCCAAACGGATCGCGAGGGTTTCGTCGTCCGGCGACTGCGTACGATGCGCTATCCGAAGCACACCGTTTCGTTCAACGTCGCGCATGGTGAAGTGTTGGGGTTCGCAGGGCTGGTCGGCGCGGGGCGATCGGAGATGGCACGCGCGATCTTCGGCGTCGAAGAGGCGCATGAAACTGAGCTCGCGCTCGACGGCAAGTCTCTCAGCATCAAAGGCCCGAAGGACGCGATAGCGCACGGTATCTATCTCGTGCCGGAAGATCGACGCCAGTCAGGTCTGATTGTCGATTTCAACGTCCGCGAGAACATTTCGCTGCCCAACCTCGAGGCTTACTCGTCGGCAAAGATCATCAACGGCGCTAAAGAATCAAAAGCGGCAGTCGACGCGTGCAAAGCAATCAACATCAAGACTCCGACGCCGGAAATGCGCGCTGCGAATCTCAGTGGCGGCAACCAGCAGAAGGTCGTACTCGCGAAGTGGCTGACGTTCGCGCCGCAAGTGCTAATCTTTGACGAACCAACCCGCGGGATCGACGTCGGCGCAAAAGCGGAAATCTATCAACTCATTCGCAAGCTCGCCGCTAACGGCGTTTCGGTGATCGTCATCAGCAGTGAGATGGAAGAGGTGCTGGGGATCAGCGATCGCATCGCCGTGATGCATGAAGGCCGGTTAACGGGAATTCTTCCACGTTCACAATTCAGCGAAGAGGCCGTGATGCGTCTGGCCACAGGTACAGAAGGGTAATCGCTTATGAAAAAAGAGCTCGGAATCTTCGTACTGCTCATCGTTCTCTGCGTAATCACTTCGATCATCAATCCGAATTTTCTCTTCGCGATCAATTTGCAGAACATCGCGCGACAGATCGGCGCGTTCGGCATCTTCAGCATCGGACTCGGACTGGTGATCATCACCGGCGGTATCGAACTGTCTGTCGGATCGATGATGGGGTTGCTCGGCGTGCTGCTGTCGATGATGCTGACCGAGTGGCACTTCGGGATCGTTTTTGCGTTGCTGGGTTGCATTGCGATCGCAATGGCATTGGATTTGGGCCATGGTCTGCTGATCACGCGACTCAACATGCAGCCGTTCATCGTCACGCTGTGCGGGTTGCTGTTCTATCGTGGCATCGCGCGTTTCATCTCGAATGACGAGACGAAGGGGTTCGGCACAGTTGCTGGTCTGGATTTTCTTCGCTTCCTCGCGAATGGCAACGTTCTCGGGATACCGATGCCGTTTGTGCTGCTGATCATCGTCGCTGCGATTACGTGGGTGGTGCTGCATCGTTCCGTGTATGGAAGATACCTGTTCGCCACGGGCCGCAATCCGGAGGCGGCGCGTTACGCAGGCATCAACACGAAAGGCATCATCACGCTGACGTACGTCATTTGCGGTTTGCTGACGGCGATTTCGGGGATCATCTTCGCCTTCTACACAAACTCCGTTTCGCCCGCGAACCATGGCAACGCTTACGAACTTTACGGCATTGCGGCTGCTGTGCTTGGCGGTTGTTCGTTGCGCGGCGGTGAAGGATCGGTGATCGGGATCGTGATCGGCGCGGCGTTGTTACAGGTGTTGCGTAATCTGGTTAACCTGCTCGACATTCCGAGTTCGCTTGATTTCGCAGTGATGGGCGCGGTGATTTTGATTGGCGTCATGGCCGACCAGATCTTCACCGAACGACGGAACCGGCGGCAGATCGCGTTGATGCGCGAGATGAGTGCTCGTGAAGCTCAGTCGAGTTAGTTTGGTTTGTATCTGGAGAACCTTATGAAGATGATCCGTGTGATTTTGTCTGTTGTGCTGTTAGGTCTGTCTGCGGTTCTGGTCAATGCGCAGAAAATGGATCTTTACACGCTGCGGAACCAGTACGGCATGGAAGTGAAGATCACCAACTTCGGTGCGATCGTCACTTCGATCACCGCCCCGGATCGGAATGGAAAGATGGCCGACGTCGTTCTCGGCTTCAGCAATCTCGAAGACTATCTCAAACCACACCCAAGCTTCGGCGCCGCCGTTGGGCGTTTCGCAAATCGCATCGCTAAGGGGCGGTTTACGCTCAATGGTGTCGAGTATAAGCTCGCGATCAATAACGGTGAGAATCATCTGCACGGTGGCATCAAGGGCTTCGACGATGTTTTCTGGACCGGAGAACAGTTGAATACGCTCGCCGGCCCCGCGGTGCGATTGACTTATCTGAGCAAAGACGGTGAAGAAGGTTATCCTGGGAATCTTCAAGTGACGATCGTCTACACGCTCACGAAACGTAATGAATTGCGGATCGATTACACCGCCACGACCGACAAAGACACGGTCGTAAACCTGACGCATCACTCGTATTTCAATCTTGCCGGCGAAGGCAACGGCGACATACTCAATCACCGGCTGAAGCTGAATGCCGCGCGTTTCACGCCGACTGATGCGGGTTCAATCCCGACTGGAGAGTTGCGCAGCGTTCGGAGCACGCCGTTCGACTTTCTGATGCCGCATGCGATCGGCGAGCGGATCAATCAGGATGACGAGCAGCTGAAGTTTGGCAATGGTTACGATCACAACTTCGTCATCAACGGACGGATGGGCACGTTGCGCCAGGCCGCCGTCGTCAGTGAACCGGGTTCGGGGCGTGTGATGGAAGTATGGACCACCGAACCGGGCGTTCAGCTCTACACCGGCAACTTCCTCGACGGCACTTTAATCGGTAAATCCGGGAAGCCTTATCAGCGTCGCTCCGGCTTTTGTCTGGAGACCCAACACTACCCCGACTCCCCGAACAAACCCAACTTCCCCACCACCGTGTTGAAGAAAGGCGCCACCTTCAAATCAACCACCATCTACCGCTTCACCGCCCGGTGAGGTAAGTCGCTAGCTTCGACTTCCTTCGGCCTCGTCCCCGACTTCCTTCGCACTGCCCGGCGTCCTCGCAGCGGGTCGCGCAACAAACACGGATTCCCATCACAGTGGCAGGCGCAGAAGGGCTTCGCAGCCGCGTAGCTGTTGACGGTTTTCGAGGGTTAAGGTGCCGCCGTGGGCTTCGGCGATCTGGCGCGAGAGGACCAGGCCGATACCCGAGCCGGCGGACTTCGTCGTAAAGAACGGCACAAACAGGTTCGCCGTACTCGCCAATCCCGGGCCTTCATCGCGGATCCAGACTTCAACGTGCCCGTTCTTCTGCTGCCAACCAACCTCGACGCGCCCGTTCGTCTCCATCGACGCATCCACCGCATTGCGCACAAGATTGATCAGCAACTGCTCCAACTGCACGTCATCACCGCGCACCACCAGCTCCGGTCCGGAAACAACATTCACCGGCAAACGAGTCTCCAAACTCGCCACCCGCGAAACCAACATTCCGATCCTCAACGGCTCGAGCCGGGGCGGCGGCAAGCGCGCCAGCTTCGAATACGACTCAATGAAACGCGCCAGCGAATCAGCACGAGAGGAAATTACGGCGAGACCGCGATGCATATCTTCACGCCAGTCCGCGGGCTCCGGCTCGCGTCCAATCAGATCAGCGAGACTTCCGGCAACAGACTTGATCGGCGCGAGCGAATTGTTCAGCTCGTGGCCCAACACGCGTAATAGTCGTTGCCACGCAGTCCGCTCTTCTTCACGAAGCGTTTGACTCAAGTCAGTCAACACCAGCAACTGAAGCTGGTGCCCGCCCTCGCGAAACGTGCTGCGACGAATGTCCCAGCGTCCAACGCCGCCGGGAAACACCATCTGCATCGTTTGTGGTGGACCACCAGCCGGCCACGTCAAACACTCGGCAAGACCCAACTCTTCAGCCGTGCGATCCAATACCCGCGCTGCCGGTTGGGCCAACAGTTTCTCACCTGCTCGATTCGCCAGTCGCAACCGGTGATCGTCATCAAACGCAAACACGGCCACGTCGATCTCCGCCATCACCGTGCGCAACAACGCCGTTGCCTCCATCGCCCCAAGACGCTGTTCGCGCAAGGTCTGGCCGAGATCGTTGACTTCCAGCATCACCTCGCCAAGCGCATCTCCGGTCAACGCACGCCGCCCACGTATCGAGTAATCGCCTTCGCGAATAGCAGCCAGGATATTTGAAAGAGTTTGCAGCGGCCGGACGATTCGCTGCTTGAGATTAAAAGAAATCCCGAGCCACAACAGGACCAGAAACAGGTCGATGGTCCACTGGATCTGCGCGGAGTAGCCGTCGTACCAAAGCAGGAACGCGCACAGTCCAACTGCCGGAAACCCGGCCAGGAGCGCGAGAATCGTGATGCGCCGCTCGAACTTTATACCGCTCTGTTGCGCGAGTGCGGGATCAAGCGTGGCCCATGGCGATGGATGTTTTGGCGGCTTTACAGGCGTACTCACGTGGTTTGTGCTTTGTGCTTGGTGTTTTGTACTTTGACCTTCCTACATGCGCTGCAAGCGCCCAAACAAAGTACCAAGCACTAAGATCAAAGCACAACTAAGACAAATTGTACTTCTGCAACCGCCGGTACAGCGCGCTGCGGCTCAGACCCAGCGCCTCGGCAGCGCGATTCGCATTACCCTCATAACGCGCAAGCGCTTTCTTGATCAACAACCGTTCGGCGTCTTCGAGACTCATCTCTTCAAGCTGTGCCGACAGGCGCGCATCGGGGGTCGCCTCCAACGCGAGGTCGAAAGCCGTCACAATATGTCCCGTGCTCATCAACACCGCGCGCTCTACAACGTGATCGAGCTCGCGCACATTGCCGGGCCACGCATGCTGCCGTAACGCATCGACGGCCTCCGGCGTGAAGCCCATGATCGGCCGCCGATAACGCTCGCGATGCACTTTCAAAAAATGTTCC
>DATANW010000089.1:0-1590 GCA_036266055.1 Pyrinomonadaceae bacterium
ATTCTTTATCCGCTGAAACGCACCGGAAAACGCGGCGCGGGACAATGGGAGCGCACGACGTGGGACGAAGCACTCGACACGATCGCCGGCCGCATCCGCAAAGCCATCGTCGAGAATCGTCGTCACGAGATCATGTATCACGTCGGCCGGCCCGGCGAGGACGGTTTTACCGAACGCATTCTCGCCGCGTGGGGTATCGACGGTCACAACTCGCACACAAACATTTGTTCGTCGGGCAGTCGTGAAGGTTATCAACTGTGGATGGGCCTCGATCGCCCGAGTCCGGATCACGCGAATGCGAAAGTCATCCTGCTGATAAGTGCGCATCTCGAATCGGGTCACTATTTCAATCCGCATGCGCAGCGGGTCATCGACGGGAAGGCGAGTGGTGCGAAGCTAATCGTGTTCGACACGCGTCTTTCACACACCGCGACGCACGCCGACTACTGGGTGTCGCCGTATCCCGGATCGGAAGCGGCGATCATCCTGGCGATCGCGAATTATCTGATCCAGAACAATCTCTACAACCGCGAGTTTGTGAAAAAGTGGTGGAACTGGAAGGAGTTTCTGGCTGCGGAAGGCATTGAGGTTGACTTCGGAATTTTTGAGTCACGAATAAAAACGATCTACGAGCAATACACATTCGATTTCGCTGCTGCTGAGTCGGGTGTCGATGCGAAGGTGATTGAAGAGATCGCGAAACTGGTGGCAACGGCAGGCACGCGCTTTTCCAGTCACAACTGGCGCAGTGTTTCGTCGGGCGTGAGCGGCGGGTGGTCCGTCGCGCGTTGTCTGTTCATGTTGAATGCGTTGCTGGGCGCAGTCGCAACCGAGGGCGGAGTTTATCCAAACGCGTGGAACAAGTTTGTGCCGCGTCCGATCTACACGCCGCCGCATCCGCAGATGTGGAACGAAACAACGTGGCCCCGCGAGTATCCGCTGTCGATGAACGAGATGTCGTTTCTGTTGCCGCACTTCCTGAAAGAAGGCCGCTCGAAACTCGACGTCTACTTCACGCGCGTGTACAACCCGGTCTGGACCAACCCCGACGGCTTTTCGTGGATCGAGATGTTGACCGATCCGGATCTCGTCGGTTGTTACGTCGCGCTGACGCCGACGTGGAACGAGACGGCTTACTACGCCGATTACGTTCTGCCCATGGGCGTCGGCTCCGAACGCCACGACCTGCACTCGTACGAGACACACGATTCGCAGTGGCTTGGCTTTCGTCAGCCCGTGATGAAAGCAATTCGTCAAAGTGACGGCCAGCAGATCGACGACACGCGTGAAGTTAATCCCGGCGAGGTTTGGGAAGAGAATGAGTTTTGGCTCGAGTTGACGTGGCGTATCGATCCGGACGGCAGCTTGGGCATCCGGCAATACGCGGAGTCGAAAAAATCTCCGGGCACACGACTCGGCGTCGACGAATATTACGCCTGGATCTTTGAGAACTCCGTTCCCGGTCTGCCCGAGCGCGCGGCGGCAGAAGACGTGACGCCGCTCGAATTCATGCGTCGCTACGGAGCCTTCGAAGTCAAACAGAAGATCGGAAGGATTTACGATCAGACAGTGGCCGCCGAAGAACTCGAA
>DATANW010000090.1:0-2594 GCA_036266055.1 Pyrinomonadaceae bacterium
GTTCCTGTATTGGTTTTGCGCCAAGGACGCTGACGCGGCCCGACGAACAAAGAACAAAGTACAAAGAACAAAGTACTAAAGAAAAATGAAAAACCGCGCTTCATCACATCTGCTGCTCATCCTGATCATTCTCGGCCTCGAGATCATGGGTTACCTTGCGGTCCATCGCGGCGGGCTGCTGCGTGGCTATGAAACGTCGGTGATCGGCGCGGTGCGCGACCTGATGATGTTTGTGCCGCTGATCATGGTCGCGCTGTGGCTGTCACGCACAAAACGCTTTTCGGGCAACTGGGTGCTGTACACGACCGCCGTGCTGCTCTTTGCTTTCGGGATGCTGATTCAGTACCGGCTTTACAGCGACCCCGAATACAACGCGCGCAACAAAGCGGCCGCGCGCGAAGAGAAGATGGAAGCGCTGCGCATGCGCTACATCATGGAGAACTACGATCCCGTCAAGAAGCAGATGATGGGCCTGCCGCCGACGCCCGCACAGCCAATCGACATCTCGCAACTGCCGAAGAAAGAGTCGAACTATTCGCTCTGGAACGCGATGACGTCCAGTTACACCTGGATTCCGATTCTGTCGATTCTTGCCTTCGCGATTGCCTATTCGTTCTGCGTGCGCGACGGGTTTCTGTTGCTGCTGCAGCGCAACAGTTTTCTGATCGTGCTGCTGACGTTGTTGCCTTTGGCCGCCGCTGTCGTAACCTCGAGCGCCGGTAAAGCACTCGGCAACATGACTCCGTGGGAGCCGTCGAAGATCCCGTTCCTGGTCGGCTTCGCCGGCATTCTGACGGCCCGTTACAAAGATCTCGCCGAAACTTACTGGGGCATTCCGCGTGCGCGCGACATCGTTCCTCTGCTCGTGATGGCGATGATGCCGTTCGTTCCCTTCTTCGCGTTGAAAGACTTCGGCCAGATGCTGATCTTCAGCGGCGCGTACACGACGTTGTATCTCGTCGCGGTGCGTCGTTGGCCGCAACTTTTGCTGTTCGTCGGTTCGGTTGTGCTCGTGATCGGAATTCTGGTCGTCGGCGCGTTGCCGCGAGACGTTCAGGAACAGGTGCCGTTATTGCCGACCATCGCGCGTCCGATCAGCGCTGCGCTTCCCGCGCGCATTCAACAACGCTTCCATTTGTGGCTCGACGGGTTTGATCCACCGTCGCCGGAAGTCTCGTGGTGGAAGCCTGAGTACGACGAGGCGTTAAGCAAGAACCCGGACCTGAAAGATCTGGCGTCGCAGAGTCCCGCATTGCAAAGGACAGTGAACGTCGACGTCTGGTTCGACAAGTTTGCGTTTCAACCGGCGCAGGCGACGTGGGGAATATCGTCGGGAAGAACGAGCGGGCGGGGGCTGGGCTTAGGTTTTCCGGAGGTGATCCCAATCGCCGACTCCGACTACATTTACGCCGCGATTGCCGAGGAAACTGGTTTGGGGGGTGGGGCCATAATCATCCTCGCGGTGATAATTTTTGTGGTCGCTGGTGTTCGCACTTCGCTGGAGTCGCGTGATATGTTTACGAAGCTGTGCGCGGCTGGTCTGACAGCTTTCATAGGATTTCAAGCGTTAGTGAATATCGGTGGTATTCTGCGAGCTCTGCCGATGACGGGCATCACGTTGCCGTTTGTCAGTCACGGCGGGTTCAGTTTGATTACGAGCTTCGCGATGCTGGGGATGTTGATGGCGTTTTCACATCGAAATGCACGCGATAGGGTGATCGCGGAGATGCCCGAGACGAAGAGTTCCTCTCCCATTAAGCTGGAGGCAGTAGAATGAGCGAAGACAGGAAAACCTTCAAGGTCCAGTCCTCAGCGCTTTCCGACCGCGGTCTGAACGAACGTCGTCCCCTCAACGAAGATGCTTTTCTGCACGACCCCGCGCGGAACGTGTTTGCCGTCGCCGATGGTGTCGGCGGCGCCGAAGCAGGCGAGGTCGCTTCGCAAACTGCGATCGAAGTGCTCGACGAGGCTTTTCGTCATCAAGTCGAGGGCGCTGACGTCGAAGACCTGATGGAGCTCGCCATTCAACGGGCCAACGCGTCCATTCACCAGATGGCCCAGGAGCACGCAAAGTTTTCCATGATGGCGACGACGATTGTCGCGCTTCATGTGAAAGACAACATCGCCACGTTCGGACACGTCGGCGATTCTCGTCTCTATCGACTCACGCCCGACGGCGTGCTTCATCGCGAAACTGAAGATCACTCGATCGTCGAAGAAGAAGTACGCGCCGGACGGATGACACCGGAGCAGGCAGCAAACCATCCGAGCAAGAACGTGATCAGCCGTGCACTCGGCGCCGAACAAGGCGTCGAAGTCGATATGAAGACGATCGAAGTCGAGGACGGCACCGAGTTTCTGCTGTGCACCGACGGTATCACTCGGCACGTTTCCGATAACGAGCTGCGCCAGCTGCTGGTGATGAATGGAGATCTCGAGGAAGTTTGTAGCGAGCTGAAACGGCGTTGCTACGAACGCGGCGCTGAGGACAATCTGACCGTCGTGCTTGTGCGCGTCGGTGAACGGTTGCACGCCGACGACCGGCTGGCAGAGATGGAACCGACAATCTCGCCCGAAACGCAAACAGTTTACGC
>DATANW010000091.1:0-4110 GCA_036266055.1 Pyrinomonadaceae bacterium
CAACAAGCGATATCGCCAAGCGCAAACACGTCGTCGTGCTGGGCCAGTTGCAAGGTTGGTCTTACTTTGATCAGCCCGCGCGAGGTCTTTTCGACGTTAAGGTATTCGACGAGCGGCCGCATCTTGACGCCGCCGGTCCACACGACGCCGGCGGTTTTCAACTCTTCGCGAATGCCCTCGTGCTCGAACGTGACGCTCTCGCTCGTGACTCTCACAACGCGCGTCAGCGTGTTCACCTCGACGTTCGCCTCACGCAACGCGTCGTCGACAAACTCGCGAATTTGTTCGCCCATTCCGGGCACGACTCGATCGCCCATTTCGAATACGAGCACTCGCGGCTCGCCCCGCAGCGCGCGCCGCTTGACCGCGTCGCGGAGCAGGTCGGACATTTTCGTCGACAATTCGCAGCCGCTGGCGCCCGCGCCGACCACGACGAACGTCAGATCGCGTCGAACGTCCTGCGGCGGCAGGTCGGGCGGAATTCGATCGAGCGCGTCGACCATTCGACGCCGTAGGGCGTCGGCATGAGGGATCTTGCGAAACGGAAGCGAAAACTCCTCGGCGCCCTCCACGCCCGCATAGTTTGAAATGCCGCCCACCGCGAGCAGGAGAACGTCAAACTCGACTGGGTCTTTGAACTTATCGAGCGTCACCCGCCTGGCGTCCAGATCGATGGACGTGACTTCGTCTTTAATCAGGCGGACTTCGTTTTCGTCGACCAGTTCGTTGAATCTGGGGGCGATATGCCAAGCTTCGACCTCGCCGCTCAAGTACTCGTAAAGCATCGGCGTGAACAGGAAGTGGTCGTCGTCGCTGACCAGCGTGACGTGTGCCCAGCCGGCGAGATCGAGCGTTGTAAAAAGTCCTCCAAAACCGCCGCCAAGAATCAGAACTCTGGGTTTGGCCATCGCTGTTATCCGTGCCTTTCGGTTTTTTACACGGATAGTAACAGACGGATTCTAGGGGTCAACTGGACACTCCCAAACTCGCGTGGTACATTGAGCAGGTTTTTTAAGTTTAGCGGTTTCCGCGCTTTAGCGGGTTTTTACTGCGGTCGAGGAGGACCATTTAAGCAAGTGGCGTTAGCAAAAGAAACCAAGGAGCAGATTGTCTCCGACTTCCGTACGCATGAGGCGGACACCGGTTCGCCGCAGGTGCAGGTAGCGCTTCTCAGCAAGCGAATCGACGACCTGACCGAACATTTCAAGACCCATAAGAAAGATAATCATTCGCGGCGCGGCCTGCTGAAAATGGTCTCGCAGCGACGCAGTTTGTTGGATTACCTGAAAAAGACGGATATTGAACGCTACCACGAGGTCGTGAAACGTCTCGGCCTGCGCCGGTAGCACCTGAAAACATTAGTTAGCGAGAGATCTTCGAGTCTCTGATAGTAAAGCCCGCGTCTATCGAAGAGCTTGTGGCAGTGCCGAACGTGACGGCGATTGACTGGAAACAAGCAGACGCGTATGGCCCTGGCCAAGACCAACAAGGCGGCATGAGCTTCACGGTTTAAGAGGCTCGTGCCGCCTCTGTTTTTAGTGAGTTTTACCTGCCCGCTTCACGTGCGTGCTCCAGGAAAGTATTCGCAAGATTTTGCTTAACAGCGGACGGATGAGACGTCCGCGGCCTGAACACTGATTCAGGCGCCCACGTCTAAGGAGAAGAAGAACATGCCAGAAAAAAAATACCTCAAGGAATCAATCAAACTTGGCGAAAAGGAGCTGACCGTCGAAACCGGTCGCGTCGCCAAACAGGCAGACGGCTCGGTCGTCATTCGTTATGGCGACACGATGTTGCTCGTTGCCGCTGTCAGCGCGCCCACCCCGCGGGAAGGCGTGGATTTCTTTCCCCTCACGGTCGAGTACCGTGAATCCAATTACGCCGCCGGACGTATTCCGGGCAACTACTTTCGTCGCGAAGGCAGGCCGAACGAAAAAGAAGTCCTGACCGCCCGCCTCATCGACCGTCCCTGTCGCCCGCTCTTCGCAGAAGGTTTTCGAAACGAAACCCAGGTCATCGCCAGCGTCATCTCAGCCGATCTCGACAACAACCCGGACGTAATCGCCATCACCGGCGCATCGTGCGCGCTCTACTTGTCAGACATTCCGTTCATGAATCCGATTGCGGGTGTGCGCATCGGCCTGATCGAGGGACGCTACATCGTCAACCCGACCTACGACGAGGTGCGCGAGTCGCGTTTGAACCTCATCGTCGCGGGAACTGAAGAAGCAATCGTGATGGTCGAAGCCGGCGCGTCAGAAGTCTCGGAAGAGATCATGGTCGAAGCGCTGATGTTGGCCCACAAGGAAATCAACCGTCTCTGTCGCTGGCAGAAGGAGCTCTACAAGGCGCTCGAGGTTCAGAAGCGCGAAGTAACTCCCGTCCAGCTCGACGAAGAGATGGTCAAAGACATCACCGAGAAGTACTCCGAGCAGTTGCGCGACGCGCTCGACACGAGCACGCAGGACAAGCGCAGCAGTTACGCCGCGGTCGATGCGTTGAAGAAGGAAGTCATCGAATCGTATCCGGAAGATCAGCCGGAGAAACGAACGATGGCGAAGCTCATCTTCGATCAGTTGAAAGAGATGGTCTTCCGCGACGACATTCTCAACAAACGGCGACGCCCCGATGGTCGACGGTTTTCCGAGATTCGTCCGATTACGTGCGACGTCGGCTGGCTGCCACGCGTTCACGGTTCCGCGCTTTTCACGCGTGGCGAAACTCAGGCGCTCGTTTCGACCACTCTCGGTACTAAAGAAGACGAGCAGTTCATCGACGATCTCGAAAAGGGCGAAGTCAAACGACGCTTCCTGCTGCATTACAATTTCCCGCAGTACTCAGTCGGCGAGGTCGGCCGGTTCGGATCGTCGAGCCGCCGCGAGATCGGTCACGGCGCACTTGCGCGTCGCTCTTTGGAACCAGTGCTGCCCGAAGAC
The DNA here is from genome assembly GCA_036266055.1 of Pyrinomonadaceae bacterium. Lineage (GTDB taxonomy): Bacteria > Acidobacteriota > Blastocatellia > Pyrinomonadales > Pyrinomonadaceae > PSRF01. Next base: position 2,937 of record DATANW010000091.1, read on the forward strand.
GCCGACTTCCCGTACACGTTGCGCGTCGTTTCTGAGATCACCGAATCAAATGGTTCTTCGTCGATGGCGTCCGTCTGTGGCGGAACTCTCTCGATGATGGATGCCGGTGTGCCTTTGAAAGCGCCGGTCGCGGGAGTCGCGATGGGCCTCGTCATGGAAGGTAACAAGTACGCCATTCTGACGGACATCGCGGGCGCCGAAGATCATTACGGCGACATGGACTTCAAAGTCGCCGGCACGCGCAACGGCATCACCGCGTTGCAGATGGACATCAAGATCGCCGGCATCAACGCGCAGATCATGGCCGAAGCGCTCGAGCAGGCGAAAAAAGGCCGCATCTACATTCTCGGCGTGATGGAGAAAACGCTCGCCGATCCACGCGAAGCGATATCGCCGTTCGCGCCGCGCATCATCCAGATCAAGATCAATCCCGACAAGATTCGCGACGTCATTGGACCAGGCGGCAAGGTGATCCGATCGCTCGTCGAAGAGACCGGCGCGAAGATCGACGTCTCTGACGACGGTACGATTTCGATCGCCACCGCGAGTGGCGAAGCTGCCGACGCTGCAGTCAATCGCATTCGTGGTCTCACGGCCGAAGCCGAAGTGGGCCAGACGTATCTGGGCGTCGTCACCAGAATCGTCGACTTCGGAGCGTTCGTGGAGATCTTCCCGGGCACCGATGGTCTACTGCACATTTCCGAGATCGCCGACCGTCGCGTGAAGGACGTTCGGGACGAGCTCAAAGAGGGCCAGCAGATCCTGGTGAAGTGCATCGGCCGCGAAGGCAACAAGATTAAGCTATCGCGCAAGGCGGTCCTGCGAGACGAAAATCGCAAGGCGGAAGCTGCCAGCCCGAGCGAGAGCGAATAGTCCAGTCTGTGTTAGCCATGGTCCTGGATCGTCCAGTTTTTAGACCATCCGTCTAAAACCGGGACGAAATCGACCTGGCCCAACACGAATTTCAGCAATTTGGGGCCGTTTCAACACGGCCCCCGATTTGCTGCCTATTTCCCGCATATTCCAGGTGGCCGAAGTAAACGATGCGGCGTTTACGTGAGGTGCCCGCGACCTTCCTGCAATTCGTCGCTTTGAATCCAACTCTTTTGCTCACCTTAGAAATCCCGGTGGCCGCTGGAGTTTGCCCTTTATTAGCAATCTTCTTGTACTGTAT
>DATANW010000092.1:0-11848 GCA_036266055.1 Pyrinomonadaceae bacterium
GCGGCGACGACAGCAGTCTCGAAGCAGACGCGCTCGAAAAGCTTGCGGCTGACAAGCAGCTGGTGGCGTTTCGACACGAAGAGTTTTGGCAGTGCATGGACACGATGCGTGAAGTCAGGCTGCTGCAGAGTTTGTGGAGCAGCAACAATGCGCCATGGAAAATATGGGCATAGACAAAACACTTAACACGGATTTTTGGCGGGATCGGCCGGTGTTTGTCACCGGCGCGAGTGGACTGCTGGGCAGTTGGCTGGTGCGACGGCTGCTCCGAGCGGGCGCTGATGTCGTTTGTCTCGTGCGCGACTGGGTGCCGCAATCCGAACTGGTTCGCGGTGGATTACTCGACAACGTAAAAGTCGTCCGTGGTGACGTGTGCGATCGAGAGACGGTGGAACGCGCGCTCGGAGAATATGAGATCGACACCGTCATTCATCTCGCCGCCCAGACGATCGTCGGTATCGCGAACCGCAATCCTGTTTCGACGTTCGAAAGCAACATCGCCGGCACGTGGACGTTGCTCGAAGCGTGTCGTCGCAGCCCGACAATAAAATCGATCGTCGTCGCCTCATCTGACAAGGCATACGGCGAGCACGAACAACTTCCCTACAACGAAGACGCTCCGCTGGTTGGCCGCCATCCGTACGACGTCAGTAAATCGTGCGCGGATCTGATCGCGCAGGCATACGCCGCGACTTACGATCTTGCAGTCGCTGTCACGCGTTGCGGCAACCTGTACGGCGGCGGCGATCTGAATTGGAACCGCATCGTCCCGGGAACGATTCGTTCGGTGTTGCGCGGTCAACGACCGGTGGTTCGATCCGATGGCCAGTTCGTGCGTGATTATTTCTACGTCGAAGACGGCGCAGCCGCGAACATGACGCTCGCAGAACGACTCGCAAGCGATCCGTCATTAAAAGGCCAGGCATTCAACTTCTCAAACGAGACGCGGGTAACTGTGCTGGACCTCGTCGCACGCATTTTGAAGTTGATGGATTCCGATCTCGAACCCGACGTTCGCAACGAAGCGGTGAACGAGATCCGCCGGCAATACCTGAGTGCTGAAAAAGCGCGTACCGTGCTTGATTGGCAACCTCTTTTCACGCTGGACGAAGGCTTGGGCGCGACGATCGCGTGGTATCGAGACTTCTTCGGGGCGGGCAAATGAGTGCCCCAAGTACTCCTGATACCCCTGGTGCCCCTGGTATCCTTAGCCCCGCTGCCTGCCGCTCTTGCGGCAACGCTGATCTCGAGCAGATCCTGTCGCTCGGACGTACGCCGTTAGCCAACGCGCTGCTCACGTCCGAGCAACTCGCAGTAGACGAAGAGACATTTCCTCTGGACCTCGTGTTCTGTCCGCAGTGCACCCTGGTCCAGATCACCGAAACCGTTTCGCCCGAAAAACTCTTTCGTGAATACTTCTACCTCTCGTCTTTCTCCGATACGATGCTGCGGCACGCAGCCGAAATCGCAGCGAAGATGATCGAGGAGCGTGGCCTCGGTCGTGACAACCTGGTGGTGGAGCTTGCGAGCAACGACGGTTACTTGTTGAGGCACTACAAAAGCGCCGGTGTGCGGGTGCTCGGGATCGAACCGGCCGTGAACATCGCGCGCGTCGCGCAGGAAACACACGGAATCCCGACGATTCCTGAGTTCTTTACAGAATTCCTCGCTCGAATGCTGCGACTTTCAGATTTCGATCCCGACGTGGTCCATGCCAACAACGTACTGGCCCACGTGGGTGATCTGAGAGACTTTGTCTTTGGTCTGGGAATATTGTTGAAGATCAACGGTGTGGCCGTGGTCGAGGTGCCATATGTTAAAGACATGATTGACGCGTGCGAGTTCGACACGATCTATCACGAGCACCTCAGTTATTTTTCATTGACTGCACTCAACGAGCTTTTCAATCGTAATCTGCTGAGCATCTGGCGAGTCGAACGGCTGCCGATTCACGGAGGAACGCTGCGTCTCTACGCATCGTACAAACACGATCCTGAGAGTTCGGTGTTACAACTGCTCGAGGAAGAATCCACCTGGGTGCGTGACAGCGGTTTCTACACGAATTTCAGTAATAAGGTTGAGCGTCTGCGTGCAGAACTGGTTGCGCTGTTGCGAAAATTAAAGCAGGAAGGTAAACGAATTGCGGTCTATGGCGCGTCGGCGAAGGGCAGCACGCTTTTGAACTACTGCCGTTTGGGAAAGGAAACGCTCGATTACGTTGTCGATCGCAGCACCGTGAAACAGGGTCTCTACACGCCGGGGACGCACTTGCAAATTCATGCGCCGGAGAAGTTGCTGGCAGACATGCCGGATTACGTGTTGCTGCTGACGTGGAACTTCGCCGACGAGATTCTCGAACAGCAAACTGAGTATCGCCAACGAGGGGGACGCTTCATCATTCCGATTCCATCCGTTAAGGTTGTCTAAAACATGGGCATCATTTTCAGGGAAACAAAACTCAAAGGCGCTTTCGTGATCGAGCCGGAAAATTTTGGCGACGATCGCGGCTTCCTCAAGCGCAGCTTTTCGCAAAAGGAATTCGCGGAGCGCGGATTGAACCCAAACGTGGCCGAATGCAACATCTCCTTCAGCGAAAAACCCTACACCCTTCGCGGCATGCATTTTCAGAAACCGCCGTTTGCTCAGGCCAAGTTGGTCCGCTGTACGAGAGGCGCCGTCTTGGATGTCATCATCGATTTGCGGCCGGAGTCTCCAACGTTCAAACAGTGGATCCGTGAAGAGCTGACGGAAGAAAATCGTCTCCTGTTGTATGTTCCGGAAGGATTTGCCCACGGGTTCCAGACGCTCAAACCCAACAGTGAGGTGTTCTACCAGATGTCGCAGGTTTACTCTCCAGATTCTGAAGACGGCGTGCGCTGGAACGATCCCGTGTTCGGAATCGAGTGGGAGGCGACAGACGGTCTTACTATCAAGAAACGCGATGCGGAGTTTCCAGACTTCAAGGGATAAGCAATGAGTTTGTATCAAACGCTGAAGCGCGCTGTGCCTCTCGAGTGGAAAGTCGGTTTCCACGAATACAAGACGCTGCCAAAGCACTACGCGACGCGCGTGAAGAACCGGCTCGAAGGTGAGCCCGCGATTCCTCCTGCCGAGTTGATCTATCTCGTCGCCGGACATCGCAACCCGGGGCAGTTTCTCGCAACCGGACGCTCGACGAACAATGCCATTCGCCGGTTATTGAAAAAGCACGATCTGAAGGTGGAACAGTTTGGCGCGGTTCTCGATTTCGGTTGCGGCGTGGGGCGCGTCATGCGTCACTGGCGCACGACGAAAGGCCCGGCGTGGCATGGCACCGATTACAATCCCGCGCTAATCCAGTGGTGCAAAGACCATCTCAAGTTTTCCGAATTCCGCGTCAACACACTCTCCGGTGAACTGCCGTACGGCCCCGAGACTTTCGATTTCATCTACGCCTTCTCCGTGTTTACGCACCTGAGCGAGTCGTTACAGTTTTTCTGGATCAATGAATTGTCGCGAGTGCTCAAACCCGGCGGGTACATTTGGTTTACGACCCACGGCGAGAATTATGCGACGACATTGACGCCTGCGGAGTTGAAGCAGTTTCGCAACGGCGAGCTTGTGATCAGAGAGCAGCAACAGTCAGGTTCAAACTTCTGCGCGGTGTTTCATCCGGTGAGTTACGTTCAAGAGCAGGTAGCGAAAGATTTCACCGTGATCGATTTCATTCCGGGCGGCGCACAAAGCGACTTCCTGCACGACGTTCACCTGCTGCGTAAGCCTCTCGTTAAAGGAACCGACAATGGGGCTTGAGAAAATACCGGTTTTTAAGCCGCTCATCGAAGCAGAAGAGTTTGAAGCGAGCCGCAAGGCGCTGGAGCTGGGCTGGCTCGGGATGGGCAGTTATGTCGGCGAATTTGAGCAACAACTCAAACAATATCTTCATGCCGAAGATCGCCACGTTGCCGCGGTGAGCACCGGACATGCGTCGATTCATCTCGGTCTGCTCGCCATGGGAGTTGGACCAGGCGACGAGGTGATCACGCCGTCGTTCAACAACGCTGCTGACTTTCAGGCGATTCTCGCGACCGGCGCCGAACCGGTGTTTTGCGACATCGACGAAAACTCGCTCTGCATCGATCTCGACAAAGCAGAGGCAGTGATCTCGCCGCGCACGAAGGCGATCATCGTGATGGATTACGATTGCGTGTTGTGCGATCACGATCGCGTGGCGGAGTTGGCGCGGGCGCGCAACCTGCGCGTGCTGCACGACGCGTCGCACTCGTTTGGTTCGAAGAGCGACGGGCGGATGGTCGGCAGCTTTTCGGACGTGACGACGTTCAGTTTCGATCCGGTCAAGACGATCACCTGTATCGACGGTGGCGCCTTGGTTGTGCGCACTGAAGAAGAGCTTGCGCGCATTCACGAGATGCGGCTGATCGGCATGGGCCAACCGGCGACGGTGATGTACACAAACTCTCGCGCCTGGACTTACGACATGCGCACGATCGGGTTTCGTTATCACATGGCCAACCTGCACGCCGCCATCGGACTCGCGCAGCTCGCGAAGATGGACGTCATCTCCGAAAGCCGCAACTCAGCGTGCCGTTACTACAACGAGGGGTTAGTCGATATACCGGAAGTGATTGTTCCGTTAACTGATTTCCACGACATCACGCCGTTCCTTTATTACATTCGCGTGCCGGGAGATCAGCGAGACGCGTTGCGTGCCTATCTGGCCGAACGAGGCATCGATACGGGGATTCACTGGCAACCGGGTCATTGGTTCACGTTGCTCAAAGACTTCCGCCGCGGCGACTTGTCGGTAACCGACCGCGTGGGCCATGAAGTAGTCTCGCTGCCGCTGCATTCGAAGATGCCGACCGAAACGCTGGACCGTGTTATTTCGGCTATCCGAGGTTTTTTTAACGCGAGGTAATAGGCTGGCGCTCGTTCGTGATGATTTTGCTACGTGAGCTCCGTTATTGCGGCTTTGCCGCCTGATGTGCGGCGTGGCTTCACCGCTTGGTCTGCGTTGTTGCGGCTTTGCCGCCCGATGTGCGGCGGCTTCACCGCTTGGTCTGCGTTGTTGCGGCTTTGCCGCCTGATGTGCGGCGGTGGCTTTGCCCCGCCGACACAGTAGCTAGAATAATGGGGCTGCGCCCTTGGTTCGGGCTCTGCCCTGACGGATTAGGCCGAAGTCCGAACGAGGGGCGCAGCCCCAATTACAACCACCGCTTACGGCGAGGCATAGCCTCGCCTCACATCAGGCGGCGAAGCCGCGACGAATCCGGCGAAACCGCGGCGAAGCTGGCGATGCGCGGCGAAGCCGCCGAAGCCGCGACGAAGCTGGCGATGCGCGGCGAATCCAACGATGCGCGACGAAGCCGGCGATGCGCGACGAATCGGGCGAAGCGGGAACGACACACGCGGCGAAGCCGCGATGAACCTAGCGCAGACGGCTGAAAGAGATTGTTGTGCAAAGTCACTCAGGACAGGAGTTGATTCAGGCGCTGAAGGGCAGTGCGACGGCGGGGCAACCGTGTCTCTCGCTGCCCGTCGGCTCACCGGTTGAAGCTCTGTTGCGTCCGGTCGCGACCGCGCCCGGAAAGTTGAACGACGCGGACGTTCGCGTATTGACTGAATGGCGCAACCGCTTTGTGAAGTCATTTCTCACGGAGTTTGAGGCGACAGAAGAGCGCACCGCATCGTGGCTCACCGAAGTCATCGGCCCGGATCCAACGCGCATCCTGTTCATGCTTGACGACGCGCATGGCAAAACAGTCGGGTATCTCGGACTGGGGTTCATCGATTGGCAACAAGGCGTCGGCGAGGCCGACGCCATCGTTCGTGGCGCGGAAGTCGCGCCGGGCGTGATGGCCAAAGCGTTATTTACTTTACTGGGCTGGGGCTACGGGCAACTCGGCCTGGAGACGATCGGCGCGCGCGTTCGTTCCGACAATCCATCGCTGAGTTTCTTTCTGAAGATCGGAAAAGAGTTGAAGCGCGTGCCGCTTCGTCGCACTGAAGAACCCGGCATGGTGCGCTGGAGTGAAGACGAAACGCTCGTCACGTCCCCCGCCTCGCTTGTATATTTGCTTTTCGATCGCAAGTTTAGAGCTTAGATGACCAACATCCTGCCAATCATCAGGGCCATCTCACCGCAGTTCGATGAACAGCAACTAAATCTATCGTTCGACGAATGCGGGCTCGATAGTTTCGACTTGCTCGACTTTCGCGTGCGGCTGGAAAAAGCGACCGACGCCGCGATCCCTGACACGCAGTGGGTCACATTCAAGTCGTTCGCCGACATTCAACGTTATCTGAACAACGGCGCCGCTCCGGCTGCGGAAGAAATCGCGCAGGAGGGTGTCACCAGTAACCGCCGCACCTCAGTGAACATGCCGCAGATGGCGCTCGGCGGTTTGTCCGAGAGTTGGCTGCTGAAAGAGTTCGGCGACATTCATTGGGACATGACGTGCCGCGCGTTGAATAGTGAGTCGCACAATCTGCTCGACGAACTGGGCAACCGACTCTACGCGACGTTTGTACGCGTTCGTTATGAAAGCACGCATCACCTGAAGGCGTTTCGTGAAAACGAACCACTCGATTTCCGCGCGCGTCTGTCGCGCTGCGGCCGGAGCATGTTCTTCAGCGACCTCACCGTTCACGGCGAAGACAAGCAGATCCGCACCTCGTTGATGACGACGTTCTCGATGCGCCAGTCCAACAACAAGTCTTTACTCAAAGGCCAGCCGTCGATTCCAGACGACTGCGCGGTTCAGGTTTTTGATTCGCTGCCGGCGTTCGGCGAAGAGTACCGCGAGATGAGAAGAGGCGACACGCACGAGTTGCAACTCGCGAACGAGACCTTCGCCGTGACGAAAGATCTTCTCTACGAGACGACTTATGACATCAATCCTTACCACGATCTCAACGGCGTCAATCTGTTGTACTTCGCCGCTTATCCGCTGATCAGCGACCGTTGCGAGATGCAGTTCATCCGCGAGCGACATCCGGAAATCGCCGGCAGTTCGCGACATTGGCCTCTCGCCGCTTCGACGATTGCGCGCGACGTTTTTTACTACGGAAACTGCGACCTCGATGATCGGATCGTGTTCGGTGTTAATTCGTTCGAGCCCGGCCGTGAGCGGAAGTTCAAGATTGCAACCTCGCTGTTCCGCCTTGGACGTGACGAGCCCGACCGCCAGTTGATTGCAAACATCTTCACCGTGAAAGAATTGGCCAATGAAAGTAACAGTTGACGGCGATCGGGTTTCAATTTCCGACTCTGACGGGGTTAGCGAGGAGTACGAGATCGGCTCGCCCGAGGCTTTCCGAATCCTCAGCAAGCTATGGCTGCGTTCCGGATGGGACGCGAAGTACGTCTACAGCTTCACGTGGCTGGGCCGTCCCATCATCCAGCTTCCCGAAGACCTGCTGCGCTTGCAGGAAGTGATCTATCGCGTGGAGCCCGACGTGATTATCGAAACCGGCGTCGCGCATGGTGGTTCGTTGATCTTCCACGCGAGTCTTTGCAAGGCGATCGGGAAGGGACGCGTGATTGGCGTTGACGTCGAGATTCGGCCGTACAATCGTTCGGCGATCGAGGCGCACGAGCTGTCGTCGTACATCACGCTGATCGAAGGCGACTCGATCGCGCCGTCGATTGTCGAACAGGTGAAGGCGCAAGTGAAACCGGGCGAGACGGTGATGGTCCTGCTCGACTCGAACCACACGCGGCAGCACGTGCTTGGCGAACTCAACGCCTACGCTCCGCTGGTCACACAAGGTTCGTACGCGGTCGCGATGGACGGAATCATGGAAGAGATCGTTGGCGCTCCTCGCACGCAGCCCGATTGGTCGTGGAATAATCCGCGACAGGCGGCGCTGGAGTTTGTTGGCGCGCATCCGGAGTTTGAGATCGAGGAGCCGGCGTTTCTTTTCAACGAGAGCCGGATCACGGAGCGGGTCACGTACTGGCCTTCAGCGTTCTTGAAACGCGTGAGTGCGTAAGGGCGATGGATAAAACGGCGAGCTACAACGGCGCGGTGGTAGTGATTCCGACGCGGAATCGCGCGCAGTTGGCCATGAATGCGGTGCGCTCAGTTCGCGATCAGCCGGTTGACGACTTCCGGATTCTCGTTTCCGATAACTCGACTTCCGCCGCCGATCGCGAAGCACTCGAGAGCTTCTGCGCGTCGCTCGGCGACTCGCGCTTGCGCTACGTGCGGCCGCCGGAACCATTTGCGATGCCGGCGCATTGGGAGTGGGTGATCGAAAAAGCACTCGCCGATTACGACGCGACTCACTTCACATACCTGACCGACCGCATGATGTTTCGCGACGGAACGCTCAAAGACGTACTCGAGCTCGCCGCGCTCTACCCGGACAAGGTCATCACCTACAACCACGACCGCATCTGCGACGACGCGCGACCGATTCGCGTCGAGCAGTATCAAGTGACCGGGAAGCTTCTGGAAGTCGAATCGCAGCGGCTCATCTCGCTATTCGCAGAAGCCGTGCTGCATCACGGGCTGCCGCGCATGTTGAACTGCATCGTGCCGCGCCGCGTCTTCAAATCACTTCGCGAGCGCTTCGGAAACGTCTTCACGTCGATCGCGCCTGATTTCAATTTCACGTTCCGCTGTCTCGACCTCGAAGACTCGATTCTGTTCTACGACATGTCGCCGCTGTTTCATTACGCGCTCGATCGCAGCAACGGCGCGAGCGCGTCGCGGGGCGAAGCAACGCCGGACACGGACGACTTCGAAAAGAACCTTCCGGTGGACAATGCCATCCGCAATTATGCGACGCCGATTCCGTCGCTGATCACGTCGACGAACGCCGCGTACAACGAGTATCTGATTTACAAAAAGGAGACCGGCAGCGCGAAGTTTGTTGACGTCGACGTGCAGAAGTATCTGCGGGCGAATGCGACTGAGATAACGGACGTGCGCGATCCGCGACTCCGCGAAGAGATGCACGCGTTGCTGGTGAAGCACGGGCTCAGCGAAGAAGTCGCGGATCAATCGCGACCTGCGTGGCGGGCGCGGTTGAGTTCGGTGGTCGGCAAGTTGAAGCGTACCGGGTTGGAAACGCCCTCGCGCGAGCCCGAGTTCGCGAACCTCGACGAAGCAATTCACTACCTGCGGCATGTGTCGCCCGGCAACCCGGCATCGTGGACGTTCGGCGCCGACGTACTGCAAGGCCGCGAGCTGCCGGTTGGACAAACTATCGCGCACCTGGGGTGAGACGCTTGTCGACGTTTCGCAAACTAAAACGCGCCGCCGGTTCAGTCTTGCCGTTGTCAGTCAGAAGAAGCCTCAACGATCGACTAAACGAATTTCAGTTAGCCCGTCTCATCCGGGCCAAGAAACACTTTCGCACAAATCCTCGCCGAGCTTACGACCCGGGCGTCAATCTCATTGCTTACATTCGTGCCGAAATGGGTTTGGGGGTTGTCGCGCGAGGGATGGCGGCGGCGATCGAATACGCGGGCATTCCGTTCAATATCATCAACGTCGAGAGCGGAAATTACTCGCAACACACGGACCTGTCATGGACGCATAAAGAAGTCGCCCGCTCCGATTACGACACGACGATCGTTTTTATGAATCCGGATCAGAGTCTGCATCTGCGATCGCAGGTACCGGCGAGTTTGTTGAGCGACCGGTATGTGATCGCGCAGTGGTACTGGGAGTTGCCGGAGCTGCCGGATGAGTGGTTGCAGGCGTTTGAGTTTGTTGATGAAGTGTGGGCGGGGTCGCAATTTATCAGCGATGCTGTTTCGCGTAAGTCTCGGATGCCGGTGGTGCTCATGCCGCCGGTCGTGATGCTGAATGAAGGTGCGGGCCTTTCACGGGGTCAGCTTGAACTGCCCGAAGATCGATACCTGTTCCTCGCGATGTTCGACACGAACAGTGTGTTGCAACGAAAGAACCCGCTGGGCGTGTTGCGGGCGTTCAAAGCTGCGTTTGACCCAGGCGACGCGAGTGTCGGACTGGTGATGAAGTTCAACAATCCTGACTATCGCGACCCGTTGATGCAGTTACTCCGCCAAGAGATCCGCGGTCTCGAGAATGTGTTCGTGATCGATCGCATCATGAACCGTGCAGCCGTGACTTCGCTGATCAAAGCCTGCGACTGCTTCGTCTCGTTGCATCGTTCCGAAGGTTTCGGGCTCGGTCCGGCGGAAGCGATGAGTCTCGGCAAGCCGGCGATCATCACGAACTGGTCGGGCAATGTCGACTACATGACGCCGGACAATTCCGTCGCCATCGATTACAAGCTCGTCAAACTCGGTCAGGACTACGGCCCTTACAAAGCGCATCAACACTGGGCCGAACCCGACCTGGAACAAGCCGCGCATTGGCTGAAAAAACTGCGCGACGACCCTGCGCTTGGCCAACGCCTCGGCCAGCGCGCCCGCGAAACTATCCTCTCCCTCTACTCTCCCGAAGTCGTCGCGCCCCAGATCCGTGCGCGTCTCGAGAAGATCCGTGAATAAAACACGGATGGGTACAGTTGACCGCACTTGACACCGTCGCTAGACTGTCATGCTCGTCTAATGAAGCAGACCGCACCGCAAACAATCCCAGTCGCCACCGCTATCGCCGCCGAGAACTCTCAAGCATCAGGCACGACTTTTCATCTGCCTGAGGAGCCGCTGGTAGTTATTCAGCCGAGCAATAAGTGGAACCTGATCAACCTCAAGGACATTTGGGCGTATCGGGAGCTTCTCTTCTTTTTGACCTGGCGCGACGTCAAGGTCCGCTACAAACAAACCCTGCTCGGAGCAGCGTGGGCCATACTCCAACCGCTGTTCATGATGATTATTTTTACGATCTTCTTCGGCAGGCTCGCCGGAGTTGATACCCACGGCATCCCGTATCCGATTTTCTCGCTCGGCGCCCTCGTGCCCTGGACGTTCTTTGCCAACACGATCACGGCCAGCGGAAACAGTCTCGTCGGCAGCGCGCACCTGATCACGAAAGTTTACTTTCCGCGACTGATCGTTCCGGCCGCGGCGATGACCGCAGGTCTCGTCGACTTCGTGCTCGCCTTCGCGCTGCTGGTCGTGATGATGATCTACTATCGCGTGCCGGTAACGGCGCAGGTGTTGTTCCTGCCCGTGCTGGTCCTGCTCACGGCGTTGTTCGGACTCGGAGTCGGCACCTGGATGTCGGCGCTGAACGTGAAATATCGCGACGTGCGATTCGCGTTGCCGTTTCTCATTCAACTATGGCTCTTCGTCTCGTCTGTGATCGTGCCCTCGTCCGCAATCCCGGCAAAATACCGCTGGATACTGTTGTTCAATCCGATGTCGGGAATCATCGAAGGTTATCGCGCCGCACTCTTCGGCACTCCTTTTGACTGGCCCGCCATCGGCGCCGCTGCCATCATGACGATCCTGATGTTGTTCTACTCAGTCTATTCTTTTGGCAAGGCGGAAAGAAGTTTTGCCGACATCATCTGACAACTCCCAAACAGCATGAGACCGATCATCAGAGTGGAAGGCCTGAGCAAGCTCTATTACCTCGGCGGGTCGGGCGCAGCTTACTCGACCCTGCGCGAGACCGTGATGGAGGTCGCGCGCAAACCGCTGCGTTACCTGCGCAGCGGTGGCAACAACTCGCAAACACTCTGGGCGCTCAAAGACGTAAGCTTCGACGTGATGCCCACCGACGTTGTCGGCATCATCGGCCGCAACGGCGCGGGCAAGTCGACGCTGCTGAAAGTGTTGTCGCGCATCGTCGAACCGACTGCGGGACGAGTGGAACTTTACGGGCGGGTGGCGAGTCTGCTCGAAGTCGGCACCGGGTTTCATCCTGAACTCACCGGACGAGAAAACATTTATCTGAACGGT
>DATANW010000093.1:0-4209 GCA_036266055.1 Pyrinomonadaceae bacterium
GCTCGCGCTTATAACCCTGTCGTTTGTCTTCGTCTGTGCGAGTGCTTTTGGCAGCTATCGCGCTTACGAGTACACAGAATCGGTCGAGTTCTGCGGCGAGGCATGTCACTCGGTGATGAAACCGGAGTTTGTCGCTTTTCACGCGACGTCGCATGCGCGGATCAAATGCGTCGATTGTCACGTGGGCCATGGCGCACAGTCGTACGCGCGCTCGAAATTCTCCGGCGCGCGCCAACTGCTGGCGCTGGCTAGAGGCAGCTATTCACGGCCCATCGAAACGCCTGTTCACAACATGCGTCCCGCCGATCAAACTTGCGAACAGTGTCACTGGCCTTCAAAGTTTCACGGAGCGAAGCTGAAGACCTTCAATCACTACGCCTACGACGAAAACAATTCGTTACGGCAAATGCGCCTGTTGATAAACGTCGGTGGCGGCGATCCGTCGAGTGGGCCAGTAGCAGGTATCCACTGGCACATGAACCTCGGCAATCAGATCACTTTCATCGCGGCCGACAAACAACGCCAGGCGATCCCGTGGATTCGCGTTCAGGATCGAAACGGCAACGTGACCGAATATTACGATCGCCTCCGCCGTCCCAGTGCGGAACAGATTGCGGCGGCGGAAAAACGCCGCATGGACTGCATTGATTGTCACAACCGTCCGGCGCATGCGTATCTGCCGCCGGATGTCGCGGTGGACCAGTCGTTCGCGGCGGGCCGGCTCGATCCGACATTGCCGTACCTCAAACGCCAGACCGTAGAGTTCCTGAGCAAGCCTTATGCGACCGAACAGGAAGCACTCAACACGATCGCGTCAGGCCTCGATTCGTTCTACCGCACGAACTACAATCAGCTCTACGCGCAAAAAGGCGAAACAATTAAGTCAGCAATCGGCGAAACTCAGCGGATTTTTAAGACTTACTTCTTCCCGGAGATGAAGACTGACTGGTCAACGCACCCTAACAACATCGGACACTTCTACTCGTCGGGATGTTTTCGTTGTCATGACGGCGAGCACGTCAGCGATACGGGAAAAATGATTCGCAACGACTGCAACATCTGTCACACGGTGTTGTCTGATTCAGCCCGCCCGAACACCGTGCCAACTACGGTCGACTTCCAACATCCGGTGGACCTCGGTGGCCTGGCCGATCGCAAGTGCGAGACCTGTCACAAGGCGAACGAGCGCTTCCGCCATCCCCTCAACCTCGGCGACATTTCGATGTTCCAATGCGTCGAGTGCCATCCAAGGAAACAGTAATTTAAAATACGCGCGGATGATTGTGGCAGCGCAGGCAAATAACCGCGCTCATTTTTCGGGCGAACGGCTGGGATAAAGACCTTTCAACTCAAACCGGCGTTTACTTCTGAACCAGGCAAGCGACCGGCCATCTTTAGTGCCGTCGGCGCTCACGCAGTTGAAAAATACGCTCCCACTGGAGGGTGAAATCTCACAATTCGCCAAGTCTCGCTCTCGCTCGACCCAGTAAGTTTTGTATTTCCCACCGTCAGATTCTGGTGCGGCGATTACGACAAGCCCGTAGCGATTCTGATCGGTTCTTGAAGGATCGACGACTATAGCGACCAGAAACTCAGCTCCGTGATACGCCTCAGTTCCCCACCAGATTAGATACGGCTTGTGATTGGTCTCGCCGGGTTGGGCTAAACGATATTTCTGCGAACGTCGGAAGTTGGCCCAGGCATGTTCAAGTTCTTTGTTGTTTTCGGGCCCATCAGCCAGAACAGATTCCAACGACGCGACAGGCACGGCAGGCGTAGGCGCTGCAGGCGTGGAGGCTATGTTGCTGTTAGCAGCCGTCGGTGGTCCGGGTGTCTTCGCCTTCTCCTGCGGGCTGCACGAAACCAAAGCGCCGAGAGCACAGAACGCGAACAGGAATAGGAGCAAACGTCGAATCATCACGGCAATTATTCACGATCAGCAACTCCACAAACACCGCCCTAGCCGCATTCATTGACTGTGGGCAGCCACAAGCAGACAGCCCGCTCTCATAAAAATTTCATAAAAATCAGTGATACCTTTCGCGCGACTCCTTCGCCTTAACAGTTGTATACGCGGATCGGGCCTCCGACGAGAACCCACGAGCGAGTGAACCTCAATCGCATCCGCCTCACGAAACGCCAGAAGGAGAAAAGAAAGTGATTACTACAACATTCAATAACCCGTCGCTACAAACGACAGTTCACCTGCTGCCAGCCATATGTAAGCGTACATTCTTCGCTCTTCTAATCGCTGCTCAGCTATTGTTCGCTGCCTCCATCGCCAGCGCGCAGCCTTACCAAATCATCAACACGCAGAATTCGGCCGTCGGCGGCGATCTGAGCAAAACAGTAACGACAGTCCAGGAAGGCAACAACACACTGGACCGCTTTAAGATGTCCAAAGTCGTAAAACCCTTGCCGGGCGAGGCCGTTAAAGCCGTGATACTGCTCATGCCTCCACTCGGCAGCGGCTTTCAAAACTACGAAGCCACCGCCGATGGAGACTACAACAATTCTTTCGTCGCCTTCTTTGCGCGGCGAAACTTTGTCGTCTATGGCTATTCGCAACGCGTGAATGATCTAACTGCCGGATCGTGCGAGAGCGGAGTTATCGATTGCTCGCCGATGGCTGACTGGGGACTCCAAACGATAGTGGACGACGCCGAGTTTATCCGGCAGCAGATCGCCAGTGAGTTTCCGGGAGTCAAGATCGTCGTTGGCGGCTTATCGCTTGGCAGCCTTGCTTCGCTGGCCGTCCTGAACGCGCACCCAAATGATTACGCCGGCGCGATCCTGGTTGACGGAACGATCTACGACACCGACGCCAACGTGCGCGCAATCAATCAGAACTTCTGCAACCAATTTGAGGGCCTGCTCGCCGCCGGTATCTACTACGACGGGCAGAACGCTCCCGGCTTCAAGCTGATCAATCAATTGGCCCAGGTTGCGCCAAACGCGCCGTCACCGATTCCGGGTTTTCCGCCGGGACTGACGAATCATCAGGTATGGGTGCTCGCATTGAGCGCGCCGCCGGTCTCACCAGTTTCGCCCCGCCCGGGCTACTTCAACACAGCCGGCAATTTTCTGGAAGACCGGCTCTTTTTCGCCAACGAACCATTGGTACACGCCAACATCGCGTCATTCGTCGACTACACGACGACCAGGTCATTGCGCGACCTTAATTGCGGATTGGCGGGTGAAACGACATTCATCAACAACCTTGGCGCCTTCAAGGGTCCAGCGATCATGTTCGCCGCCGGTCACGGTTTTGGCACCGCGATGTTTGACACGGCCCAACTGATGACTTCAGCGGACGTCACGATCAACTTCAAGCAGCAGTATGGACACGTGGACTACGTCTTCTCCACGAAACACCAGCAAGAACTCGAACACCCGATCCTGACCTGGTTGACGCAGGAGGTCGTGCAATAAACAAACTCACTTACGGGCGCGAGGGAAGCCGCAACGGCGTACTCGGATTCTGACGACACGGATCCGCCGGTCGCGGTTCTCCGCCCCGTCGATTAGCCCCTGTCGCAGTGGTCCGTTCATCGAGTTTCACTAACCCACACTCAACCTCATTCAATCGCAGCTGCAATCTCTGCACTTCCGCCTGCAACTGATCGACTTCCTGATCGGTCACGCTTGACGATGAACCTGTCGAGCGCTGTGATGTCATCACTTGCTGTAACCGGTTCATGCTCGTCTCGAGCGTGTAAAACCGCTGTTCGAGCATGCTGATCCTTCGGTCGAGACTAGCTGGATCCTGTGTCTCAGCGCCCGACACTCCACGGCCCAACATGATCACGACGACCGTGGCTAGAACCACGATCGCTACCAACTGAAATCTGTTTTGAACGCTCATAAATCCTTCCTGCTTGCTTCACAAATTCGTCGCAAAGACCGCGACCGTACAGACTAAAAATCTGCGAATCGCATGTTTGTACATGTGAAATCCAGCAGCCTGCAATCACTCCGATTTTGCGTCATTAGCATCATGATTGCACTAGCAGTCTCCTGTTCGCAAAAACCGGCCGCGCAGCAAACCGCGACCGCATCAAAGCCCTTTAGTCCTCCCGCACAGCCTTACAAGTTCGATGCCGAAGACGGGCAGTGGACGATGCCCGCAAAAAATTATTCCAGCACTCGCTTCAGTGGCCTCTCCGAGATAAACACCGGCAACGTCAGGAACCTGAAAGAAGCCTGGAG
>DATANW010000094.1:0-3131 GCA_036266055.1 Pyrinomonadaceae bacterium
GCCCGGCGCGGACGCCGGGTGGAGCATCGGAAATCGCTACACCATTCTCTTTCGCAATGCGAACGACGATTTTGAACGTATCTCGTATCCCGGCAACAGTGGCATCCCCGCGTGGGAGCTGAATCTAATCAATAATAATCAGTGGTGGAAAGTCGTGCTGCGAATGCCGGACGGTTCCGAACACGAACTGCGACCGACTGACCAATCGCCCTACAGCGGAACGGCAGCAGACTTCCTTAAAGGCTTCTACAACGTTATTCCGACCGGAAGCCCGATGCGTTATTACTCCGTTGATGGGACCTATCTATTTGCTCGAATTTCGGATTACAACGATTGGACCGTCTACCTGCCCGACGGCACTCAGATCATTCAATCACCCGCCGGCTTTCAACGAATCCAAGACACCAACGGCAATAAGATCAAAATCTTCGACGATGCAAACGGAACTCACTACGTGGACGAAACTGGCGGACGTGAGATCAGGCTTACCTACGATCCCACCGGACTGGGACAATATCGAGTTTGGTACAAGACGGTCGGCGGAACCGAACATCACATCGACATCAACATGGGCACTACGACCGTGCAAGGGAAGTTGTATTCCGTGACTCAACCTGGATGCGAATTCGCCGGATTGACGCAGGTCCTTTTCTCGCAGATCGCGGTTGTTCGAGAGATCGTGTTCCCGCAAACTGAACCGGGACAATTGCCGCGCAAGTTCACCTTCACTTACAACTCCGATGCGAGTTCCTCGCAGACTGACAATGCGATCTTCAGTTGTCCCGGTACGGGCGAGCCTTACACGCGCACCGTGTCGCATGGTTTGGGTGAACTCAGCGAGATTCAGCTTCCCTCCGGTAGTTTCATCGACTACACCTATAACTTCAATGGAATGAGCACTTTTACCCCATTCGGCATCGGCGACTACATTGCGAAGGACGTGATCGACGAAAAGAAACTCACGCACGATGGAATTGAGGAACCCTGGGATTACGACGTCGGAGACAGTTTTGGAACGGTGGCGAACCCAGATGGGTCTACTGCCACTGAAGTCGCGTTCTGCTCGTTGCCAAACACGCCCGGTTGCTCGTCAGACAAGTCGGGTCTGACATATCGCAGCGTTCGGCCGTTCACCACGGTGGAGCGCCACTGGACCAGTCTGATCTTCTCGGGAGGAAATAACCAGGCGCCAAACGGGCTGATTCCTTTTAATCCGGTTGTCGACAAGGAATACACCACGCTCACAAACGCTGCGGGTCAGGCGCTGAAGATGTCAGCTAGGACTTTTTCCTTTGATTACAACGGCAATGTCACCCAGGAGCAGCACTACGATTGGTTCGATCCGGCGCTGGTCACACGTGATTCCGTAGGTGTGCCTACAGGTGTGCCCGCGGGTGCGACGTTGATCCGAACCATCAACCACACTCATTACAATCAGGCAGCAACGTCGTCGTCCGGAAACGTCTACGCAAAGCGCTCGGTATCCACGGGCGCGCCCTTGATTCTCAATGCGCCGCAAAACACCACGCTCGGAGCGAGCAGCACGCAGTTCAGTTATGACGGACAGGCTTACGGCGTGGCGCCGACGGTTGGCAACCTGACGGCGAAGAGCTCCTGGTTGGATACGGACTCGAGATGGATCACGACCAGCAACACGTATGACGCGTACGGCAACGTTGCTACGTCGACAGACGCACGCGGCAAGGTAACGCAGTTCTTCTTCGACGACTCGACACATGCCTTGCCCACTCGTGTAGTTA
The DNA here is from genome assembly GCA_036266055.1 of Pyrinomonadaceae bacterium. Classification (GTDB taxonomy): domain Bacteria; phylum Acidobacteriota; class Blastocatellia; order Pyrinomonadales; family Pyrinomonadaceae; genus PSRF01. Next base: position 1,761 of record DATANW010000094.1, read on the forward strand.
TAGATCCGCAGAACGGTACGGGAACACAAACGACGACGACCGTTTACGATCTGTCTACCAGCCTGGTAACCAGTCAGACGGATGCCAATGGCCAACAATCGACGATCGATTACACCAATCAACTTCTAGGCGCTGCCGATCCGTTCGGTCGACCCGGAATAACGAGGGGTCCCGTCATAAACATCAATGGCACGAATCATCAACGACGCGTTACCACAACGTATCTGGATTCGTCGCGACAGGTGATCGTCGCGACCGACTTGAACGCTGAGAACGACAAACTGCTCAAAACGCGAACGACCAGTGACATGTTGGGCCGACCTGTGTTGAGTGAACAAACGGAGGATGGCAGCAACTACACGATCTCGGTGAAGAACGCTTACCTCGACATGGGTCGCGTCACACTCATGTCGAGTGCGATGCGTAGTACTGATTCATCTACCGATAGCTGGACGCGTGTAACAAAAGACAACGCGGGCAGAGCGATCGAGGTGGTCACTTTTGGTGGCGCTACGCAGCCGGCGTGGACTGGCACAACCGGTATTCACACGGGAACAATCACGACTGCGTATGAAGCCAACTTCACCACCGTCACCGATCAGGCCGGGAAGTTACGGCGCAGCATGACCGACGCTGCCGGACGTCTGCGTCGTGTTGATGAACCGAATGCAAGCGGAAGCCTGGGCTCAACTACCGCACCCGAGCAACCCACGAGTTACTCGTATGACGTTTTCGATAATCTCATCAATGTGACGCAGGGGTCACAAACAAGGACATTCGCCTACGACTCCCTGTCACGTCTCCGATCCGCGGTGAATCCTGAGAGTGGAACCATTAACTACCTGTACGACGATGCCGCAAACCTGCTCGTGAAGACTGATGCCCGCGGCGTGTCGGCTCACTTTGAATATGACGGGATTAACCGTGTCACGAGGCGCTGGTACAACGGATCAAATTCCACGTCGTCAACCACGCACAACAGTCCGGCCTTGCCCGCGGGTGTTGGTACAACTAACGAAGCTAAGTTTTACTACGACACTCAACCGGTTCCTGACGCGCCTCCATCTTTTCAACGCGGCTCCGCGATTGGGCGTTTGGTGGCCCAGACTTATGGCGCAGGAAACAACGGCGACTACTTCGGGTATGACGTTCTGGGCCGGCAAACGCTCAAGGTCCAACAGACCGGTACGCAGAGTTATCTGATAACGGCCGAATACGGGTTATCGGGAGGCGTAAATAAACTTACCTATCCCTCGGGCCATTACGTCACCAACGTTTTCGATCAGGCTGGTCGGCTGATGACCTTCAGCGGCAATCTCGGCGACGGGAACAGTCATCCGTATTCCTCGGGGATTATCTATTCGCCCATAG